>NZ_JBMDKB010000001.1:0-459563 GCF_057809495.1 Allobosea sp. FG18 | reverse complement strand
GAACGGTGGCCGGATATTGATCGGAATGCCGGCCGGCTTCACGTCGGAATCCGCAATGTTCGACTTCGCGATGAATGTCGGATCCTTGCGCATATGCGGGATGATGTCGGCCTTCACGATCGACATCGGCACCGTCCAATACGGGTTCAGGTTGACCGAGGAGATGTTGGCCTGGATCACCGGCGAGGGCCGGTCCGGCCGGCCGACGATGGCGAGATGGCGCTGCGCGACCGTGCCGTTCTCGACCGCCTCGACGCTGGCGCCGGGGATGTTCACCACGACATAGCGACTGGCGAAGTTGAAGCCGTTGCCCTTCAGGCGCTCCAGCGTCGCGGTGAGCTGGTTGAGGCGCGATTCGACCGGCGTGTTCATCGCCTTGAGGGTCAGGCGCCCGACCGTGCCGAGATCTGACAGGCCATGGCGGCGCTGGAAGCGCTTCACCGCCTCGGTCACATTGGCATCGTAGACGTCGCCGGCCACGGCCTCGGGCGCGAGATCGCCGCTGGCGAGCAGACGCTGCTTCAACGCGACGACATCGGCACCTTGCGAATCCGGCTTCAGGGCCGTGGCGCCGGCCGGCACCTTGGGCCAGCCGCCACGATTGGCGACGTCCTCGTGGGCGATCAGCGCCTCGAGCGTGCGGTCATAGGTGTTCGGGCCGTAGCTCGGCTCATTGGCACGCACGAGTGCGGTTGAGGCCAGCAGAGCAGCAGCCGCAACAGCGAGGATGGAGGGACGCGCAGACATGAAAACCCCCGGGCCGCACAGAGCGGCACCGGGGGATCATTCCGCGACATGGTCAAGGAATGCTTAAGAAGCTGCTGATGTCCTTCACCATGCTGACGAATGCCGTCAGCATGGTGGGAACCGCCTTACTCGGCGGCCTTGGCGGGAGCCGGCTTTTCCCATTTCAGGACCGGCGACCGGGCCGCGCGGGTCTCGTCGAGGCGACGGATCGGGGCGTGATGCGGGGCGCTGGTGAAGCGCTCCTTGTCATTGCCCTTGGCCGCGATGGCGAGGTCGCGCAGCGTCGCGATGAAGAGGTCGAGCGCCGCCTTCGATTCCGACTCGGTCGGCTCGATCAGCATGGCGCCATGGACGACGAGCGGGAAATAGACCGTCATCGGGTGGTAGCCCTCGTCGATCATCGCCTTGGCGAAATCGAGCGTCGAGACGCCCGAGCCCTTCAGCCACTCGTCGTCGAACAGCACCTCGTGCATCGACGGATGATCCGGGAAGGGCAGCGACATCAGGTCGGCGAGACCGGCGCGGATGTAGTTCGCGTTGAGCACCGCATCCTCGGAAGCCTGGCGCATGCCGTCCGAGCCGTGGCTGAGCATGTAGGCGAGCGCGCGGACATACATGCCCATCTGGCCGTGGAAGGCGGTCATGCGGCCGAAGGGCTGGTTGCCCACTGGGGCTTCGCCGCGCGACTCGATCAGATGCGGCTTGCCGTTCTCGACATGGATGAAAGGCACCGGCGCGAAGGGCGCCAGACGCTCGGAGAGCACGACCGGGCCGGCACCGGGACCACCGCCGCCATGCGGCGTCGAGAAGGTCTTGTGCAGGTTGATGTGCATGGCGTCGACGCCGAGATCGCCCGGACGGGCCTTGCCGACGATGGCGTTGAAATTTGCGCCGTCGCAGTAGAAATAGGCGCCGGCCTCATGCATCGCCGCGGCGATCTCGACGATCTGAGGCTCGAAGATGCCGCAGGTGTTCGGGTTGGTCAGCATGATCGCGGCGATGTCCGGCCCGAGCAGGGCCTTGACGTCCTCGACCGCGACGGTGCCGTCCGGACGGGCCGGAACCGCCTTCACCGAGAAGCCGATCAGGGCCGCCGTCGCCGGATTGGTGCCGTGGGCCGATTCGGGCACGAGCACGACATTACGGGTCGCGCCCTCGCCCTTGGCGGCGATCGCAGCCTTGATCGCCATCATGCCGCAGGCCTCGCCATGGGCACCGGCCTTCGGCGACAGCGCGACGGCCGGCATGCCGGTCAGCGTCATCAGGTAGCGGGCGAGCTCGAGCATCAGGTCGAGCGCGCCGTGCACGGTCGAGGTCGGCTGGAGCGGATGCACATCGGAGAAGCCCGGCAGACGCGCCACCTTCTCGTTGAGGCGGGCATTATGCTTCATCGTGCAGGAGCCGAGCGGGAAGAGCCCGGTATCGATACCGTAGTTCTTCTGGCTGAGGCGCACGAAGTGGCGCATCGTCTCGGGCTCGGAGAGACCGGGCAGGCCGATCTCGCCCTGGCGGGCATGCTTGCCGAGGCGCGACTTGAACGGCGCCGGCTTGTCGATATCGACGCCGGTCGCCTCGTGATGGCCGATCTCGAAGATCAGCGGCTCGACCTGCTGGAGAGCCTTGTTGCCGGTGAAGGTCGCGTGCTCGGCATGAGCGGCCTCGCCGGCCTGGGTGGGACGTCCCTGACGGTTCAACATCACAGCACCTCCACGAGCGCCGCCACGAGGGCCGCCCGGTCTTCATCGGTATTCACCTCGGTCGAGGCGATGATCAGCAGGTCGTCGAGCCCGGCCTTGGGCAGGAGGCGCGAGACGGGAACGCCGGCCAGGATGCCCTTGGCGGCAAGAACCTCGACGACCTCGGCGGCGGGCTTCTTCAGCTTCACGGTGAACTCGTTGAAGAAGCTGTCGTTGAGCACGGTCACGCCTTCGACGCCGGCCAACAGGTCGGCGAGCTTCACGGCATTGGCATGGTTCACCTCGGCGAGACGCGCGAGACCGGTCTGGCCGAGCAGCGTCATGTGGATGGTGAAGGCCAGCACGCAGAGGCCCGAATTGGTGCAGATGTTCGAGGTCGCCTTGTCGCGGCGGATATGCTGCTCGCGGGTCGAGAGCGTCAGCACGAAGCCGCGCTGGCCGGTCGAATCGACCGTCTCGCCGCAGAGCCGGCCCGGCATCTGGCGGATATATTTCGACTTGGCGGCGAAGAGGCCGACATAGGGGCCGCCGAAGTTCAGCGCATTGCCGATCGACTGGCCCTCGCCGACGACGATATCGGCGTCCTGGGCGCCCGGCGGCACGACGGCACCGAGCGAGACGACCTCGGTGAAGACCGCGATCAGCAGCGCGCCATGGGCATGGGCCTTCTCGGCGATCGGCTTGAGATCGCGCAGGTTGCCGAACACGTCCGGCGACTGGACGACGACGCAGGAGACGCTGTCGTCGATCTGGGAGAGGATGTCCTCATTGGCCGCGACGTCGGGCTTCAGCGCCACGACCTCGTCATTGGCCATCTCGGAGAGCGTCTCGACGACCGCGGTGTAATGCGGATGCAGGCCGCCGGAGAGCACCGCCTTGCGGCGCTTGGTGACGCGATGCGCCATCAGCACGGCTTCGCCGGTGCCGGTCGAGCCGTCATACATCGAGGCGTTGGCGACCTCCATGCCGGTCAGCGCGGCGACCTGGGTCTGGAACTCGAAGAGATATTGCAGCGTGCCCTGCGCGATCTCGGGCTGGTAGGGCGTGTAGCTGGTCAGGAATTCCGAGCGCTGGATCAGGTGATCCACCGTCGCCGGGACGTGGTGCTTATAGGCGCCGGCGCCGACGAAGAAGGGAACGGCGGAGGCGGCGGTGTTCTTGCCGGCCATCTTGCCGAGGATGCGCTCGACCTCGAGCTCGCCCTTGGCGCGGGGCAGGTCGACCGGGGCCTTCAGCAGCTTGCCGGCCGGCACGTCGCTGAACAGCGCGTCGACATCGGAGACGCCGATCCGCGCGAGCATGTCCTCGCGGTCGGTATCGGTGAGCGGGAGATAGCGCATGGGGTGATTCCGTTTCGGGGTGTCATCCCGTGCGCGCCGCGGCATGGAATGCCGCTGCGCAGACACGGGACCGTGCGACGAGAAGGCGCCTTGTCCTGAGGGCAATCCCGCATCAGCGCAGCAGCACTTCCGTGCCGCGGCGCGTGCGGGATGACACCCGGTCAGAGCGACTTCACGTAGTCCTGGTACTCGGCCTCGTTCATCAGAGCGTCGAGCTCGCCGGCGTCCTTGATCTTGATCTTCAGGAACCAGCCCTTGCCGGCCGGATCCTCGTTGACGGTGCCGGGCGCCGCTTCGAGCTCGCCATTGACCGCGACGACCTCGCCGGAAACCGGGGCGTAGACCTCGGACGCGGCCTTGACGCTCTCGACCACGGCGGCTTCGCCGCCCTTGGTCAGCGCCTTGCCGACGGTCGGCAGCTCGACGAAGACGACGTCGCCAAGCTGCGACTGGGCGTAGTCGGAGATGCCGACGGTGCCGACGTCACCCTCGATGCGGATATATTCGTGGTCCTTGCTGTAACGGGTCTCGGCCATGGTTTCCTCCTGGCGTCGGTTGTCTGGAAAAGGGTTCAGCGCTTGTAGCCGTTCGGCACGAAGGGCATCGTCGCCACGACGGCCGGCAACGGCTTGCCGCGCACGATCAGGTTGAGCTGCGTGCCCGGCGCGGAATGGGCCTTGGCGACGTAGCCCATGGCGCAGGGGCCATTGAGCGTCGGGCCGAAGCCGCCGGAGGTCACGACGCCGATCACCTCGCCCTCGGGCGTCGCGATCTCGGTGCCCTCGCGGGCCGGAGCGCGGCCTTCCGGCTTGAGGCCGACGCGGATGCGCGAGACGCCCTCGGCGAGTTCGCGCTGGACGCGCGCGGCGCCGGGGAAACCGCCCTCCTCGCGGCGGCGCTTCTGGATCGACCAGTTGAGCGCAGCCTCGATCGGCGAGGTCGTGGTGTCGATGTCATGGCCATAGAGGCACAGGCCCGCTTCGAGGCGCAGCGAATCGCGGGCGCCGAGGCCGATCGGCTTGACGTTGCCGTCGAGCAGCAGCGTGTCCCAGATCTCGCCGATCCTGTCGGCGGCAGCCGAGATCTCGTAGCCATCCTCGCCGGTATAGCCGGAGCGGCTGACATTGGCCTTGATGCCGGCGACCTTCATGGTGCGCGAGGTCATGAAGCCCATCTCGGCGGCTTCAGGCGCGATCGCGGCAAGTGCGGCCGCCGCGCCCGGACCTTGCAGCGCGATCAGGCCGCGATGCTCGGCCTTGACCAGCTTCACATTGGCCGGCAGGCGCGCCTCGATATGGGCGTAGTCGGCATCCTTGCAGGCGGCGTTGACGACGACATAGAGCGCACCGTCCTCATCGGGATCGATCGAGCGCGTCACCATCAGGTCGTCGAGGATACCGCCCTCCTCGTTGAGGAGCTGCGAATAGCGCTGCTTGCCGGGGGCGAGGTTGACGATATCGGCGGGGATCAGCGCTTCCAACGCCTTCGCCGTGGTCTCGTGATCGGGACCGATCAGGAAGCACTGGCCCATATGCGAGACGTCGAAGAGCCCGGCCTTCTCGCGCGTCCAGTTATGTTCGGTCAGGATGCCCATCGGGTACTGCACCGGCATGTCGTAGCCGGCGAAGGGCACCATGCGGGCGCCCAGCGCAACATGGCGCGCGTGCAGCGGGGTCTTCAGCGGCGCGCTCGCGCCAGCGGTATCGGTATTGGCCTCGGCAGCCATGGCATGCCCCTCCCAGAGTCAAGCGCAAGCCCCGGACGATAGTGTCCGGAACGCGCCCCCTCTGTCTCGGCACCTGAGAGATTTCCCCGCCCGACCCAAAGGATCGGACAAGTTACACCCGTCGGTGGGCGGGCATCGCTGCCCGCCGCTTTCCAGAGCGCCAAATCCCCAGCGGCCCTTTTGCCTGAGCGTTTCCGGGGCGGTTGCGCCTTCGGCGCCGGGCTCGAAGCCCGGTCTCTCCCGCGGGGATATGCGGCTTGGGCACAGATACAAGACGCGCCGACTGAGTCAATCGGCGCGCCGTCGTCTTTCACGGCAAAGCAGTTTTGTCAGCGACGCCGGCGCGCCGGCGCGGCAGGCCCGCCGCCGCCCAGGCCGACGAAGATCTCGATGTCGCCCTTGCCGGCCGGCACCATGATGCCTTCCTCGACATGGGTGAAATCGGCGCCGCTCTGGCCGGAGGGAATCGTGGCACCGACGCGCGCGCTGCGCTTGCCGATGGTGCTGGTCCCGCGCATCACCGTGGTCGTCAGCGTCCCGCCATAGCTGCCGGGACTGCCGGCCGGGCCGAGCAGCACCCTGCCCTCGACGCCGACCTTGAGGCGGAAGGTGCCGTTGCCGGTCGGCGTGCACTGGCGCGCGACGTTGGTGATCGAGACCTGGTAGCGCAGACCGCTCGAATCCTGCCCGGATTGGGCACGGATCGCAGCGCCGCCATCGGAGATGATGACGTCGGGGCAGATCAGAGGATCCTCCTCGCTGTCCTTCGGCAGCTGATCCGCCGGCGGAGGCGTCGTGGACTGGAACATGAAGACGTTGAGCGCGGTGTTGCCCGCGGACGAGGACGAGCCCGATCCGCAGCCGGCAAGGCCAAGGCACAACAGCGGCAAAGCGAGCCAGCGGCCCTGACGAAGAGTTTGATCGATCACGGCAGCGCCTCCACGCCCGGGCCGAAGCCATTGAGGGAGACGGGCACGCCCACCCCCTCTTCCGGCGTCTGGAATACGATGAAAGTCGCGCTCTTGCCGCCCTTGAGCTGGCCGAGCAGGGCGTCGTCCATGACGACCTCCGCCACGCAACCGGTGGTCAGGCAGCGCACGAAGCCGGCGCGGCCGATATCCTTGTCGTCGATCTTGAGCCCGAGGCCGGAGGGCAGCAGCACGCCGAGCGGGGCGACGACGCGCAGGAGCCGGCTCTTCTGGTCCGCCGTCTTCAATACGATGACGAGGAGCGTCAGATTGGGACGATCCTCGGCTGCGACGTTCTGGACGAGCGCGCATTGTTCCGCCTTGGCGCCCGGCGGCACCTCGCAGCGCATCTGCCAGTCGCCATGTGTGGAGCGCACCGCGCCCTGCGCGAAAGCGGAGCCGGCGGCGAGGCTCGTCCCCATGAGCGCCAGCGCCAGGGCGCCGAGCGCTCCGATGATCCTCATCATCCCTGCCATCCCTTCCAAACCGGACTTGAAGCCGCAGCAGAAGCGCAGAATTCAGGCAAAACGCCGACCGCGCCAGAGAATCCCGCCGCCTCTCAACATAAAACGCGTTCGGACCATGCAGGGTGGGTCCTGTCAAGGCGGCATGGCGGCTCGGCGCGCGCGTCAAGGCCTCGCGTGATTATGCCGCACGGTCATTGGGGGCAGTCTTCATTGTGCCACTGGCGCAAGCGCGATCTTTGATTTATCGCAATCTCGAAGAATGAGGCGACTTCGCGGTCGCCCCTTCATGCGTGGGGCCAAGCCGGTCGGCTCCCATGCAAGTCGATTGAGGAGCATGTCGGATCGATGCGATTTCTGAGCAGGACCTTTGCAACAGCGGCCGCCACGGCCCTTGCCGTCGCCGCGTTGGCGACTGTCCCGGCCCTCGCCGGCACCGGCATGCCCTCCCCCTGGCAGCTGAACCTGCAGGGGGCGGCGACGCCCGTCGCCGAGTTCATCCACTGGTTCCATGACTGGCTGAACATCATCATCACCATCGTCACGCTCTTCGTGCTGGCGCTGATGATCTATGTCGTCTTCCGCTTCAACGAGAAGGCGAACCCGGTCCCGTCCAAGACCACGCATAACGCCCTGCTCGAAGTGTGCTGGACCGTCATCCCGGTCCTCATCCTCGTCGTGATCGCGATCCCGTCCTTCCGCCTGCTCAAGCTGCAGCTCGAGGTGCCGCAGGCCGACATGACCCTGAAGGTCACCGGCAACCAGTGGCGCTGGACCTACGAGTATCCGAAGGAGAACGGCGGCTTCACCTTCGATTCGCTGATGCTGAACGAAGAGGATCGCGCCAAGGCGATCGCCAGCAACAAGATCAAGGCCGCCGAAGCGCCGCGCCTGCTCGCCGTCGACAACGAGGCCGTCGTCCCGGTCGGCAAGACCGTCCGCGTCCAGGTGACCGCCTCCGACGTCATCCACAAATTCACGGTCCCGTCCTTCGGCATCAAGATCGACGCCATTCCCGGCCGCCTGAACGAGACCTGGTTCAAGGCCGAGCGCGAAGGCATCTATTACGGCCAGTGTTCGTTCATCTGCGGCCAGGACCACGCCTACATGCCGATCGCCGTCCGCGTCGTCAGCCAGGAGCGCTACGCCGCCTGGCTCGCGGAAGCGAAGCAGAAATTCGCCAATGCCGAAGACGCGGGCAGCAAGTTCGCTGCCGCGTCCAAGTAAGTCGCCGAGGAGAAGAACAATGGCAACAGCGGCTCACGCCCACGGCCATGACGAGGCCCATCACGCCAATCCGACCGGATGGCGCCGTTGGCTCCTGTCGACCAACCACAAGGACATCGGCACGCTCTACCTGATCTTCTCGATCATGGCAGGGCTCGTCGGCGGCTTCCTCTCGATCATGATGCGTATCGAGCTGCAGCAGCCCGGCCTGCAGATCTTCGCCAACGGCCAGAGCTACAACGTCTTCGTCACCGGCCACGGCCTGATCATGATCTTCTTCATGGTCATGCCCGCCGTCATCGGCGGCTTCGGCAACTGGTTCGTGCCGCTGATGATCGGCGCGCCGGACATGGCCTTCCCGCGCATGAACAACATCTCGTTCTGGCTGACGGTCGCCGCCTTCATCCTGATGATCATCTCGATGTTCGTCGAGGGTGCTCCGGGTGCGAAGGGCGTCGGCACGGGCTGGACGGTCTATCCGCCGTTCTCGACATCCGGCCACCCCGGCCCGTCGGTCGATTTCGGCATCCTGTCGCTGCACCTGGCCGGTGCCGCCTCGATCCTCGGCGCGATCAACTTCATCACCACGATCCTGAACATGCGCGCGCCGGGCATGACCATGCACCGCATGCCGCTGTTCGCCTGGGGCGTGCTGGTCACCGCCTTCCTGCTGCTGCTCTCGCTCCCGGTTCTCGCCGGCGCGATCACCATGCTGCTGACGGACCGCAATTTCGGCACGACCTTCTATGATCCGGCCGGCGGCGGTGATCCGATCCTGTACCAGCACCTGTTCTGGTTCTTCGGTCACCCCGAAGTGTACATCATGATCCTGCCGGCCTTCGGCATCGTCAGCCACATCATCTCGACCTTCTCGAAGAAGCCGATCTTCGGCTATCTCGGCATGGCCTACGCCATGGTCGCGATCGGCGTCGTCGGCTTCATCGTGTGGGCGCACCACATGTACACCGCCGGCCTGTCGCTCAACACGCAGCGCTATTTCGTGTTCGCGACGATGGTCATCGCGGTGCCGACCGGCATCAAGATCTTCTCGTGGATCGCGACGATGTGGGGCGGCTCGATCCGCTTCACCGCGCCGATGGTCTGGGCGATGGGCTTCATCTTCCTGTTCACCGTCGGCGGCGTCACCGGCGTGGTGCTGGCCAATGCCGGCGTCGACCGCTCGCTGCATGCGACCTACTACGTCGTGGCCCATTTCCACTACGTGCTGTCGCTCGGCGCCGTGTTCGGCATCTTCGCGGGCTTCTACTACTGGTTCCCGAAGATGAGCGGCTACGTGATCCCGGACTGGATCGGCACGCTGCATTTCTGGGTCGCCTTCGTCGGCGCGAACCTGCTGTTCTTCCCGCAGCACTTCCTCGGCCTGGCCGGCATGCCGCGTCACTATGTCGACTATCCCGACGCCTTCGCTGGCTGGCACTTCTGGTCGTCGATCGGCTCCTACATCTTCGCCTTCGGCCTGCTGATCTTCTTCTACGGCGTCATCGTCGCCTTCACGAAGAAGCAGCTCGCCGGCGACAATCCGTGGGGCGAAGGTGCCACGACGCTGGAGTGGACCCTGTCCTCGCCGCCGCCGTTCCACCAGTTCGAGACGCTGCCGCGCATCACCGGCTCGGACCACTGAGATTTCGATCATCGCGCGTCGATGGACGCGCGATGATCTCGCCGATTGCTGGAGCATCCGATTTTTCCGAAAAGTGGGATCCACTTTTCGGTCAGATGCTCGAGGCGGCGGGCCTCACCGGCCCGCCGCCGCCCTTCCCCCGAGCGCCCCGAGGGGCGTTCCGGAGACGGGCGGCAAACACCGCCGCGTAGACCCTGCGCCCGCGGGCGCCGTTCACAAGAGTACGAAGACGATTCGACTGATGTCTGCTGCGTTCGAAACCCGCACCGATGGCCTGACAGCCTCCACCGGCGAGGCGCGCGATTTCTTCGCGCTGCTGAAGCCGCGCGTGATGTCGCTGGTCATCGTGACGGCACTGACCGGCATGGCCACCGCGCCGGGCTCGGTGCATCCCGTCCTCGCCATCGCCGCCCTGCTGGCGATCGCGGTCGGCGCCGGCGCGTCGGGCTGCCTCAACATGTGGTACGACGCCGATATCGACGCGCTGATGAGCCGCACCGCCAAGCGGCCGATCCCGTCGGGCCGGATCCTGCCCGCGGAGGCGCTGGCCTTCGGACTGACGCTGTCGATCGGCTCGGTGCTGGTGCTCGGCCTCGTCGCCAATGCGCTGGCCGCGGCGATGCTCGCCTTCACCATCTTCTTCTACGCCGTCGTCTATTCGATGTGGCTGAAGCGCTGGACGCCGCAGAACATCGTGATCGGCGGCGCCGCCGGCGCCTTCCCGCCGATGATCGGCGAGGCCGTCATGACCGGCAGTTTCGGCTGGCATTCCATTGTTCTGTTCGCGATCATCTTCCTGTGGACGCCGCCGCATTTCTGGGCGCTGGCGCTGGTGAAGTCCGGCGACTACGCGCGCGCCGGCATCCCGATGATGCCGAATGTCGCCGGCCCGGCCGCGACCCGCCGGCAGATCGTGCTCTATTCCCTGATCATGGCCCCGGTCGCCGTCCTGCCGGCGCTGATGGGCTTCGGCGGCCTGCTCTATCTCGCGGTCTCGGTCTCGACCGGCCTCGTCATGATCGCGCTGTCGGTCCAGGTCTGGCTGCGGACCGAAGGCCCGGCCGCGACCAAGGCCTGCTGGTCGCTGTTCGGCTTCTCGATCCTCTATCTCTTCCTGCTGTTCGCCGTGCTGATCGTCGAGAACGGTTTCGGGCTGATGTGGGCCCTGCCGAAGGTGATCGGATGAGCGAGCAACAGCCCCGTCCGCCTGCGCCCGCCCCGTTCTCGCCCGAGGACATGGCACGCCGCCGCCGCCGCTCGATCGCGTTGGCGCTCGTGCTCGGCGGGCTCGTGGTCTTCTTCTTCGTCGTGACGCTGGTGAAGACCGGCCCCGCGATCCTGAACCGGCCGCTGTGATGACGGCGCCCGCTCCCCAGCAGCGCAAGGGCAATCCGGCGCGCACCGCGCTGGTCTGCCTCGGCGTCGCCTTCGGCATGCTCGGCGCGTCCTTCGCGGCGGTGCCGCTCTATGACCTGTTCTGCAAGGTCACCGGCTTCGGCGGCACGCCGATGATCGGCACGGCCGGCGCCGGCAAGATTCTCGACCGGACGATGGCCGTGCGTTTCGACGCCAATGTCGCGCCGGGCCTGGGCTGGAAATTCGAGGCGGAAAGCCCGGAGATCAAGGTCAGGGTCGGCGAGACACAGACCGTGTTCTACAAGATGACGAATCGGTCGGACCGCACCGTCACGGGCATCGCGACCTACAATGTCGCGCCCGAGAAGGGCGCCGCCTATTTCGTCAAGATCCAGTGCTTCTGCTTCACGGAGCACACGCTGAAGCCCGGCGAGAGCTTCGAAGCGCCGGTGGTGTTCTATATCGACCCCGAAATCGCTGGGAATCGCGAGCTCGACGGGGTGCACGCCATCACGCTGTCCTACACCTATTTCGCCTCCAAGTCGGGCCAGCCCGTCGCGGAGGACAAGGCCGGCCCCGTCAAGGGTGACGCGGGCAATCCGAAACTGTAGAACCACGCTAGACCACAAGCGCGGACAAAAAGCCGTACGCGGAGACTGAATACGATGGCCGGGGCCCATACGAAGCACCACGACTACCACCTCGTCGATCCGAGCCCGTGGCCGCTCGTCGGCGCCGCCAGCGCGACGATCATGGCGATCGGCGCGGTGATGTGGATGAAGGCGATGCCGGTCGGCGGCATGCATCTCGGCCCGCTGGTCTTCGGCGCCGGCCTGCTCGGCGTGCTCTACACCATGCTCGCCTGGTGGATGGACGTGGTGCGCGAGGCCGAGCGCGAGGGTCACCACACCCGCGTCGTCCAGATCCATCACCGCTACGGCATGATCATGTTCATCGCCTCCGAGGTGATGTTCTTCGTCGCCTGGTTCTGGGCCTATTTCGACGCGAGCCTGTTCTCCGGCGAGCAGATCAACTATCTCCGCTACGATTTCACCGGCGGGCATTGGCCGCCGAAGGGCATCGAGACCTTCGATCCCTGGCACCTGCCGCTGCTCAACACGCTGATCCTGCTGACCTCGGGCACGACCGTGACCTGGGCGCATTACGCCCTGATCAACAACGATCGCGCCGGCCTGAAGCAGGCGCTGTGGCTGACCGTCATCCTCGGCGTGCTGTTCACGATCTGCCAGGGCTACGAGTATTCGCACGCCACGTTCGCCTTCAAAGGCAACATCTACGGCTCCACCTTCTTCATGGCGACGGGCTTCCACGGCTTCCACGTCATCATCGGCACGATCTTCCTGGCGATCTGCCTGTATCGGGCCTATCTCGGCCACTTCAAGCCGGACCAGCATCTCGGCTTCGAGTTCGCCGCCTGGTACTGGCACTTCGTCGACGTGGTCTGGCTGTTCCTGTTCGCCGCGATCTATGTCTGGGGCGCGGGCGCGCCTGCCGCCGGACACTGACGCTACCGCTTACCGCGCTCTCGCGGTCAACGTCTGAAAGGCGGCCGCGAGGCCGCCTTTCCTGTTTCGGAGGCTGCAATGGCCGGTCCTGAACCCAAACTTCCCTCCCCTTACTCGACGGGTCTGGCAGGCCGCTGTCCACGCTGTGGCGAGGGCGCGCTGTTCGACGGTTTCCTCAAGCTCAAGCCGCGCTGCAATGCCTGCGGGCTCGACTACAAGTTCGCCGATTCGGCCGACGGCCCCGCCGTGTTCATCATGCTGATCGCCGGCTTTGTCGTGCTCGGCGCGGCGCTCTATGTCGAAATCGCCTATGAGCCGCCGATCTGGCTGCACATGCTGCTGTGGCTGCCACTGGCCGTCATCCTCTGCCTCGGCCTGCTCAGGCCGATGAAGGGCCTCGCCGTCGCCCTGCAATATGCCCACAAGGCCGAGGAAGGCAGGCGCGAATCGTGACCGCCGTGTCGTCCCCTGCTCCCCGCAAACCCGGATTGCTGCTGCCGACGCTGCTGACCATCGTCGGCACGCTGGTCCTGTGCACGCTCGGTGCCTGGCAGCTCGAGCGCATGACCGAGAAGCACGCTTATATCGACCGCCTCAAGGAACAGGCCGCCGGGACCCCTGCGCCGATGCCGCCCAAGGCCGACTGGGCCAAGCTCGATGCCGCCGCGCTCGACCTGACCCATGTCGTCGCCAGGGGCAGCTATGTCGACGACCGGATCGCCGGCGTGCGCACCACGATCGCCGCCGGCCCACCCGGCAGCCGGCAACTTTCCGGCTTCGGGCGCTGGATCTTCCAGGCCTTCAAGCTCGAGGATGGCGGTATCATCCTGGTCAATCGCGGCTTCGTGCCGGAAGGCCGGCTCGGCCAGATCGGCCCGGCGAGCGGCCCTGACACGATCAAGGGCTTCCTGCGGGCGCCCGAAGCCCGCAACAGCTTCACCCCGCAGGATCTGCCGGCGATCCGCGAATTCTACACGCGCGATCCGGCCGCGATCGCGGCCGCGCTCGGCCAGCCGCCCGCGCCCTTCTATCTGGAGGCCGCCCGCGAGGGCGACGGCATGACGCCGCCAGCCGGGGTCGATGTGCGCGAGTTGATCGCCCGCATACCCGACAACCACCTGCAATATGCGCTGACCTGGTTCGGGCTGGCGCTGACGCTGCTCGGGGTCTTCGCGGCCTGGGTCTGGCAAACGCGGAAGGGCACGGCGGCAGGCTGAGCGCCAACGGTTTTGCCCAAAGCGCCGGACCGGCCTATAGCATCAGGCTGAGATCACCGAGGCCAAGATCGTGCTGCATGTTTCCACCCGGGGTGAAGCCCCGGCGCTGAGCTTTTCCGATGCGCTCCTGACCGGGCTTGCCCGCGACGGCGGGCTCTATCTGCCGCAGAGCTGGCCTAAACTCTCCGCCGCGGAGATCGCCGGCTTCGCCGGAAAGCCCTACACCGCGGTCGCCGAGCGCGTGCTCGGCGCGCTCGCCGACGGCGATATCGAGAGCGGCGCGCTCTCGGACATGATCCACCAGGCCTATGCCGGCTTCCGCCACCCGGCCGTCTGCCCGCTGACGCAGATCGGCGACAATCTCTTCGTGCTGGAGCTGTTCCACGGCCCGACGCTCGCCTTCAAGGACGTGGCGATGCAATTGCTCGGCCGCCTGATGGACCATGTCCTCGGCCAGCGCGGCCAGCGCGCGACCATCGTCGGCGCAACCTCGGGCGACACGGGTGGCGCTGCCATCGACGCCTTCAAGGGCCTGAAGAGCGTCGACGTCTTCATCCTCTACCCGCAAGGCCGCGTCTCCGACGTGCAGCGTCGGCAGATGACCACGGTCGATGCCGACAACGTCCATGCCATTGCGGTCGAAGGCACCTTCGACGATTGCCAGAACCTCGTGAAGGCGATGTTCAACCATCACGCCTTCCGCGACGAGATCGGGCTCTCGGGCGTGAACTCGATCAACTGGGCGCGCATCGCGGCGCAGGTGGTCTATTACTTCACCGCCGCCGTCTCGCTCGGCGGGCCGGGCCGGAAGGTCTCGTTCACGGTCCCGACCGGCAATTTCGGCGACATTCTCGCCGGCTGGGTCGCCAAGCAGATGGGCCTGCCGATCGAGCGGCTGGGCATCGCGACCAACAGCAACGATATCCTGGCGCGCACGCTCGAAACCGGCGCCTATGAGATGCGCGGCGTCGCGGCGACGACCTCGCCCTCGATGGACATCCAGATCTCCTCGAATTTCGAGCGCCTGCTGTTCGAAGCGCATGGCCGTGACGGTGCTGCCGTGCGCCGCCTGATGCAATCGCTGCAGCAATCCGGCCGCTTCGAGATCGCGCCCGGGCCGCTCCAGCGCATCCGCAGCGAGTTCGACGCCGCCGCGCAGAGCGAAGATCAGATCGCGGCCGAGATCAGGAAGAGCTGGACCGAGGCCGACTACCTGCTCGATCCGCATACCGCCATCGGCGTCGGCGCGGCGCGGCAGGCACTGAAGCGCGATCCCGCGACGCCGATGATCGTGCTCGGCACGGCCCATCCGGCCAAGTTCCCGGCCGCGGTGAAGGCCGCGAGCGGGATCGAGCCGGCGCTTCCGGCCCATCTCGCCGACCTGATGGAGCGCAAGGAGCGTGTGACGCTGCTGCCGAACGACCTCGGCAAGATCGAGACCTTCGTGCGCGAGCACGCGCGGGCCGTGCGCGGGGCGGCAGCGTGAGCGCGACCGCTCCGGTGGACGAGCACGAGCTGGCCGCGCCCGCGCGGCCGGACGGGCCTCACGATCCCGATGTCGCCCTGACCACGCTGCCGTCTGGCCTGCGCATCGTCTCGCAGCGCATGGACCATGCCGCAACCGTCTCGCTCGGCATCTGGATCGGGGCTGGGTCGCGCGACGAGCTGGCGAATGAGCACGGGCTCGCCCATCTGCTCGAGCATATGGCGTTCAAGGGCACGGCGCGGCGCAGCGCGCTGGAGATCGCCGAGGAGATCGAGAGCGTCGGCGGCGACCTCAACGCCGCGACCTCCGTCGAATATACCTGCTACACCGCCCGCGTGCTCGGCTCGGACCTCGGCCTCGCCGTCGATATCCTCGCCGACATCATCACCTCGCCGTCGCTGACCGAGGAGGAATTGAAACGCGAGAAGGGCGTGATCCTGCAGGAGATCTCGGCGGTCCAGGATACGCCCGACGACCTCGTCTATGACCGCTTCCTGCAGGCGGCCTTCCCGGACCAGCCGATCGGCCGGCCGATCCTCGGCACCGCCAAGACGGTGAAGAGCTTCACGCCCGACGCGATCCGCGCCTATCTCGCCCGCAACTACCATGCCGGCAACATGGTGCTCGCGGCCTCCGGCGCGGTCGACCATGACGAGCTGGTCGCGCTGGCGAAGGAACATCTTTCGAAGCTGTCGGCTGCTCCCGCCAAGCCGGTTCCGCGCGAAGCCGGCGAATATCGCGGCGGCGAGGCCCGCATCGGCAGCGACGAGGAGCAGATCCATCTCGTGCTCGGCCTGCCCGGCCTGCCGTTCAAGGGCGGCGCGCATTACGCGCTGCAGATCTTCGCCTCGGTGCTCGGCGGCGGCCTGTCGTCGCGCCTGTTCCAGGAGGTGCGAGAGCAGCGCGGCCTGGCCTACGCGATCGATGCCTTCCACTGGCCCTTCTCCGATTGCGGCGTCTTCGGCATCGGGGCCGGCACGGCCCCTGAGGATGCGGGCGAACTGATCGAGGTCGCGCTCGGTTGCCTGCGCCAGGCGGCGGAAGACGTCAGCGAGGCGGAAGTCGCCCGCGCCCGCGCCCAGATGAAGGTCGGCTTGCTGGCCTCGCTCGAGAGCCCCGGCGGCAAGCTTGAGCAGATGGCGCGGCAGGTGCTGCTCTTCGGCCGGGCGATCCCGCGCGAGGAGCTCGCGGCCCGGCTCGATGCGGTCACGCTGGACGACGTGCGCGCCGCCGGCCGCTCCCTGCTGGGGCACCAGCCGACGATCGCGGCGGTGGGCCCGACCCATGGCCTGCCGCCGGCCAAGCGCCTGCGTCATGCGGCCCGGGCGGCGGACTGACCGGCGATGGCGCTCTTCCGTTTCCCGAGCGAGCTGCCGAGCCGCCCGCTGATCCGGACGCCGAATCTCTATCTGCGCGCGCCCCAGGCCAGCGACCACGCGGCCTGGGCGCTGTTGCGCATGGAAAGCCGCGAATTCCTCACGCCCTGGGAGCCGACCTGGAACGAGGACGACCTCACCCGCGCCTCGTTCCGCCTGCGTGCCAAGCGCGCCGCCCGCGAGATTTCGACCGACGAGGCCTATTCGCTCTTCATCTTCGAGACCGGCACGGAAACCCTGATCGGCGGGCTGACGCTCGGGCTGATCCGGCGCGGCGTCGCGCAGGCGTGCACGCTCGGCTACTGGATGGGCCGGCGCCATGCCGGCAAGGGGCATATGACGGAAGCGGTGCGTGGCGCCGTGCGCTTCGCCTTCTCCGACCTCGCATTGCATCGCGTCGAGGCCGCCTGCCTGCCCAGTAACGAGCCGTCGCGGCGCCTGCTGGAGCGTGTCGGCTTCCAGCACGAGGGACTGGCGCGAGCCTACCTCAAGATCAACGGCAACTGGGCCGACCACCTGCTCTATGCCGTGCTCTCCACCGACACCTTGCCTGGAAGCAGACCGTGACTGCGGCGGTTGACCACAGCCCCGCTCCGCCTTGCCCTTGCCATGAGCGGCCGATAGGGCTTTTCGTTAAACTTCGAACGATCGCTTCCCGCCTGATAGCCGAGCACAGCTTGTCCATTTCCGAGCGCATCTTCCGGGCCGGCCTCGCCCTGGCCGGCCTTGTCTTGTGGTTCTGCGCCGCGGCCCTGCCGGCCCAGGCCGTCGAGGCGGTCCGCGTTCCCGTCGACGCCCCCGTGATCGATCTGACCAATGTCGTCGAGCGCAACAAATCCGACGGCGACGTCATCCAGATCTCGACCGCGCCGGGACCGGACGGCATCGTCAGGCGTATCGCCGTCAAGGCCCGCGAAGCCGGCGCGCGCCCCGACTGGATCGTCTTCGCGCTCACCAACGATTCCGACGAGCAGATCGACCGCCTGCTGGTCGCGCCATTCCACCGGCTGATCGGCTCCGGCGTGATCTGGCCCGATCTCGGCGACAAGCGAATCGAGGCGGTGACGGCGAGCCAGGGCCTCTCGCCCGATCGCGAGCCCAGCCCCGATGCCGACGTCTTCCTGATCACGCTCGACCCCGGCACGACGGTCACCTTCGTCGCCGAGCTGAAATCGCCGAACCTGCCGCAGCTCTATCTCTACGAAGCCGAGGCCTACCGGCAGAAGACCAACGGCCTGACGCTCTACAAGGGCATCATCATCGGCATCGCGGGCCTGCTGGCGCTGTTCCTGACCATCATCTTCGTGGTCAAGGGCGCGGTCATCTTCCCGGCCGCCGCAGCGCTGGCCTGGGCGGTGCTGGCCTATGCGGGCCTCGATTTCGGCTTCTTCCAGCGCCTGTTCCCTCTGACGCCTGCGATCGAGCGAATCTATCGCGCCGGTGCCGAGGTCGTGCTGGCGGCGACGCTGCTCGTCTTCCTCTTCGCCTATCTCAACCTGTCACGCTGGCATGTGCGCTACGGCCACGTCACGCTGCTCTGGATCCTGGGTCTCGCCGGCCTGATCGGGCTTGCTGTCTTCGATGCGCCGATGGCATCCGGCATCGCGCGCATCTCGATCGCGGCCGTCGCGGCGATCGGCTTCATCCTGGTCGTGCATCTGGCGACGCATGGCTACGAGCGCGCGGTGATGCTGATCCCGACCTGGTTCCTGCTCGCCGTCTGGGTGACCGCCGCGAGCTTCACCGTGACCGGGCAGTTCCAGCGCGACTTGGTTGCGCCTGCCTTGTTGGGCGGCCTCGTCCTGATCGTGCTGCTGATCGGCTTTACCGTGATCCAGCACGCCTTTGCCGGCGGCGCGATCTCGCAGGGGCTGGTTTCGGATACGGAGCGCCGGGCGCTCGCGCTCTCCGGCTCGGGCGATCTCGTCTTCGACTGGGATGTCAGCTCCGACAAGATCTTCGTCTCCCCGCAGATCGAGACGCTGCTCGGCCTGCCCAAGGGCGCGCTCGAAGGCTCGGCCGCGCGCTGGCTGGAGCACATGCATGTCGCCGATCGCGACCGCTACCGCGTCACGCTCGACGCCGTGCTGGAGCAGCGCCGCGGCAAGCTCAATCTCGACCTGCGCCTGCGTTCCGCGAACGGCGCCTATCACTGGATCAACGTGAAGGCGCGGCCCGTCATCGGCTCCGACGGCGAGGTTATCCGCGTCATCGGCACGCTGGCCGATGTCACCGAGCAGCGCACCGCGCAGGAGCGCCTGCTCCACGACGCCGTCCATGACAACCTGACCGGCCTGCCCAACCGGAAGCTGTTCCAGGACCGGCTGGGGGCGATCTTCGGCTTCACCCGTGCCGACGACAATATCCGCCCGACCGTGCTCGTCATCGATGTCGACCGCTTCAAGCAGGTCAACGAGTCCGTCGGCTTCTCGGCCGGCGATTCGATCCTGCTGACGCTGGCGCGCCGGCTCGGCCGTTTGCTCCGGGCACAGGACACGCTCGCCCGCATCGGCGGCGACACCTTCGCGATGATCCTCGTCTCCGAGCGTGATCCCGAGCGCATCCTGGCTTTGGCTGAACTGGTGCGCCGCGCCGTCTCGACCCCGATCACCTATGCCGAGCGCGAGATCGTGCTGACGCCCTCGATCGGGCTCGCCCTGTTCGACCCGGCCCCGGCCTCGCGCAAGGAAGACGCGCTGAAGAATGCCGAGCTCGCCATGGCCCATGCCAAGCGCCAGGGCGGCAACAAGATCGAGGTCTTCGTGCCGGCGATGCGGACCGACCGCAACGACCGGCTCGCACTGGAAAGCGACCTGCGCCGGGCAATCGAACGCAACGAAATCCAGGTCATGTACCAGCCGATCGTCCGGCTTGAGGACCGCACCATCGCCGGCTTCGAGGCGCTGGTGCGCTGGGACCATCCGCGCGAAGGCCGGCTGATGCCGCAGGATTTCCTCGCCATCGCCGAGGAAACCGGGCTGATCGTCGATCTCGGCGTCTACGTCATGGACAAGACCGCGCGCGAGCTGGAAGCCTGGCAGGCGGCGCTCGAAGTCGATCCGCCGATCTTCGCCAGCGTCAACGTCTCCAGCCGGCAATTGCTGCGCCACGACCTGCTGCATGACGTGAAGACCGTGCTCGGCCGCCGCCGCGTGCTGCCGGGAACGCTCAAGCTCGAGATCACCGAGAGCCTCGTCATGGAGAACCCGGAATATGCGGCGCAGATGCTGCAGCGTATCCGCGATCTCGGCGCCGGCCTCTCGCTCGACGATTTCGGGACGGGCTATTCCTCGCTGTCCTATCTGCAGCGCTTCCCCTTCGACACGATCAAGATCGACCAGAGCTTCGTGCGCCAGATGGGCAATGGCCGCCCGCCGGTGATCCTGCGCTCGATCGTGCAGCTCGCCGCCGACCTCCACATGGATGTCGTCGCCGAGGGTGCGGAGAGCGAGTCGGACGCCATCGAGCTCTACCAGCTCGGCTGCCAATATGCGCAGGGCTACATCTTCGGCCAGCCGATGACGGCGGCGGAAGCCCGGCGCCTGATGGGCGCGGCGGCGGCGGCGACCGAGGCGGCTTGAGGCCTATCGATACCTGACCGCAGAGGTTCCAGGCGCCACCCTTGTCATTCCGGGGCGCGCTGCAAGCGCGAACCCGGAACCCACGGCGGGGAGAGACATTTGATCCGTGGTTGCCGGCGGCTCACCCGGTCGTGGGTTCCGGGTTCTTCGCTGCGCAAAGCCCCGGAATGACAAGGGGAGCGCCCTCAGGCGTGCCCGGCCTCGCGCGAGAGAAATGCCGGGTCGATGCCGATCTTGTGCAGTGCCCGATTGTACTTGGTCTCGACGCTTTCGTCGAAGAGCAGCTCGGGATCGGCGGCGCAGTGCAGCCAGCCGTTCGACTGGATCTCGGCCTCCAGTTGCCCCGCAGCCCAGCCCGCATAACCCAGCGCCAGCACCGCGCTCTCCGGTCCCTCGCCAGTGGCGATGGCACGCAGGATATCCAGCGTCGCGGTCAGGCAGATGCCCTCGTCGATCGGCAGGGTCGCCGACTCCAGGAAGAAGTCGGCGGTATGCAGAACGAAGCCGCGCTTGGTTTCGACCGGCCCGCCGCGCAGCACCTGCATGCGCTCGGCCCGGCTCGGCAAACGGATCACCTCCTCGGAGGGAATCACGTCGAGCTGGACGAGCAGCTCCGGGAATTTCGTATCGCCCGCCGGCTTGTTGACGATGATGCCCATCGCCCCGTCCTCGGAATGGGCGCAGACATAGACAACGCTGCGGCTGAAACGTGAATCGGCCATGCCGGGCATCGCGATCAGGCATTGCCCATCGAGATAGCTGCGGCCGCCGACGCGCGATTGTGAGCCGATCTTCATGAGGTCCATGCTAGATGCTGTCGGGCCGTATCGGCAAGACTTGGCTTGGCCCCTCTCCCGCAGACCCAAGCCCGGGCCGCAATCCCGCCAGCATTTCGGATCACGTTCGCGTGCGCCGGAGGGGCAACGTCGGACAATGCCGCCGCTATCGCGATTGCGCCCCATTCTTGCGCGACGTTACCGCGAGATCGTTCAGGCGCCGACCGGCCGAGGAAGACAGGTTTTGTTCGCTTTTCAGGCTCGCAATCGGTAAAGGCTGGGCCCGTGAACCGCATTCTTCCCCTGCTGGCCCTGCTGCCTCTGGCGCTCGGCCCCGCTGCCCGTGCGCAGGACGTGGCGAACGAGGCCGCGACCTCGCCGTGGTCCGCGAGCGAGCATGCCAAGCTGCGCCTCATCGCCGGGCCGACGACATCGACCGGCAAGCAGCGCGTCGGCGTCGAGATCGTGATGTCACCGGGCTACAAGACCTATTGGCGCAGCCCCGGGCAATTCGGCGTGCCGCCGGCCTTCGACTGGTCGGGCTCGACCAATATCGGCGGGCTCGACGTGCGCTGGCCGGTGCCGGAGCGCTTCCAGGATTCGGCCGGCTATTCCATCGGCTATGTCGGCGAGGTCGTGATCCCGATCTCGGTCCAGCCGGTCGACCCGTCGCGACCGGTCCTCGTCGTGCTCAAGCTCGACTATGCGGTCTGCGAGAAGATCTGCATTCCCGCCAAGGGCGAAGCGAGCCTCTGGCTCGAGCCGGGCGTGACGACCGTGTCCTCGCCCCGGCTCGAAAGCTTCGAGGCGCGCGTGCCGGTCCCAGTCAAGCCGGGCGCCCACAAGGAGAAGATCGCGATCGTCGAGGCCGGTCTCGATGACAGCGTGGTCGACCCGGGCCTGCGCCTGATCCTGCAACCGCCGACGGAGGGCCGGATCGAGGATATCTTCGTCGAGGGCTCGGGCATGTGGTCCTTCGGCAAATCCCGCCTGACGCCGCAGGCAGACGGCACGGTCCTAGCCCAGATCCGCATCGACGAGCGGCCGAAGGGCGTGGCCGGCCCGGTTCCGCTGATCTTCACCGTTCGCGGCACGCCCCGGCCGATCGAGACGCGGCTCGACCTCGACATCCCCGCCTCAAAGCCCTAATCCCTCAAGCCGGGCGGCCCCTCTGGCCGCAGGCTTCACGGAGAGACAGGCTCATGACCATCAAGGTGGGTGACAAGCTTCCCCAGGCGACGTTCCGCGTCATGACCGCCGACGGCCCCGCCGCGCGCACGACGGACGACCTGTTCAGCAGCAAGAAGGTGGTGCTCTTCGCCGTGCCCGGCGCGTTCACCCCGACCTGCCACCGCAACCACCTGCCCGGCTATCTGGAGAAGGCGGCCGAGATCAAGGCGAAGGGCGTCGACGCCATCATGGTCACCAGCACCAACGACGTCTTCGTCATGGACGCCTGGTCGAAGGCGACCGGCGGCGCCGGCGTGATCGAGTTCCTTTCGGACGGCAATGCCGATTTCGCCAAGGAGATCGGTCTCTCGCTGGACGGCTCGGGCTTCGGCCTCGGCACCCGCTCGCAGCGCTACTCGATGCTGGTCGAGGACGGCACCGTAAAGGTGCTCAGTGTCGAGGAAGCCGCCGGCAAGGCGGAAGCCTCCGGCGCCGAGGCGATGCTCGCCAAGCTCTGAGCCTTAAGGGCACGAAGAGAGATTGGAGCCCGCGCAGGCGCTGCGCGGGCTTTTTTGTTGGCTGGCCGGATAGGGCAAATATCTGCAAAGGGTCGGAAGCCGGCATTAGAAGCCTACGCGACTGCGCCAATCTTGACAGGCTGCTGAATCTGAGCGGCCCAGCCTTGATCCAAATCAAGGAATTTATCCATGACCTAACGTAATCAGCAGTCAGCTTGCCGTGATGAGACTGCTTGCATGCACCTGCCCAAAAACCAAGCACGGCTCCTTTCTCCTCATGAATTGCTACAACAACTTGATGAAGATATTTCCGAGTCGAGGGGAACGATTGGCGTTGCCTCGATGCAGATCGTTGATGTCGGTTACTTCGCGCGGAAATTCGGGCTCGTCGCTGTCGAGGAACTGACGCGTGAATTCGCAAAGCGGCTTATCCTGGCGATTTCAGACTCGGGGTATTTTTGCCGAAGGCCGGACTCTACATTCGTAGTCGCGCTGAACGCTGTCGCAACGACTGCTGGGCTCGAAATGAAAATTAATCAGATCGCAAACGAAGTCACTTTCCTGGCGACCGTGAGCGATCTCGATTTCAGGATCGAATGTGTGACCGGGGCCTGCGACCCAAGTATCGTTGAGGAGGCCCTATCCGCAGTTGAGCGCACGGACACATCCCTTAAGCGAGCAATCGCCAGGCAAGTCAGCTATCATATTGATGGCCCCGGTATAGATGGCCTGCCGCTACGATACTCCATGGCTCGTCGCCGAAGGCGTCAACATGAACGCCGGGGCGGAGATCGACAGTCTGTCCATACACGGGCCAAGTGTTTCCTGGACCACCTAAACGCATCCGTCGAATGCACAGTCCTTGATGTTTCACGCGGTGGGGCACGGCTGCGAATTGCCGAGAGCTTGGTGCTCCCCGATGAGTTTGATTTGCTGCTGTCCTACGGGGGTGAACGTACGCGCGTACGCCTGCGGTGGCGGAGGCAAAAGGACATCGGCGTCGAATTCATAAAGCCTGGTGGAGCTTCTACGGCTTAGGCTGTGGCATCGGCACGGATTTTAAGCCCGTGAGCCCGAGCTTCGCCGAGGCAACGTTACTTTGCTCCAAGGCAGCGGTTTAGCCGCCTCCCTCAACTGTTCCGGCAATGGGACGCAAGCGGACCCAGCTTTTGACATTGCGAGGAGTGTGCTGCCTCTTAAACTGCTCCAATTCTCTGGCGTATGGGGAGAGGACATGCCGTTTCAAGGCGTCGTTGTCGAACCTGCGGAGCTGGCAAAATTGGCGCGCGCCTTCGACGCCGCCTGGATGGCGGTGAACAGCGTGAACACCGTCGGTGGCCAGCAGCAGAGGCGGGCGAGAGCTCGCCTGGCAGGCATCATTCTCGATCTCTGGAGGGAGGATTCCGCTCAGGCTTTGAGCGCCAGCGCTGTCGAGCGCTTCCTGGCATCAGACCAGCCCAACTGATCGATCCGATCTGCGCTTGTCATGAGACAAGCCGGCAAGCCCCGGCTAGCTTCCGGGTCGGAGGAGAATACCGATGGCCGAGATCACCATTCGCCCGCTTGCCGCGACCGACCGGGAGGCCTGGACGCCGCTCTGGCATGGTTACCTGACCTTCTACAAGGCGACGCTGCCGCCGGAGATCGACGCGATCACGTTCGGGCGCCTGACCGGCGGCGAGGAGCCGATGGGTGGCTTCCTCGCCTTCGAGGGCGACAAGCCGCTCGGCATGGTCAACTGGGTGCTCCACCGCACGACCTGGAGCGACAAGCCGATCTGCTATCTGCAGGATCTGTTCACCGTGCCGGAATCGCGCGGCACCGGCGTCGGCCGCAAGCTGATCGAGGCGGTGAACCAGATGGCGCGCGCCAAGAACTGCTACCGCGTCTACTGGCAGACGCATGAATCCAACCTGCAGGGACAGGCGCTCTACGACAAGGTCGCCGACAAGTCCGGCTTCATCGTCTACCGCCAGCCTCTGGGCTGAGAGACCAGACCGGGGCGACCGTGATCGCGATCCGGGACAGATATGAGATCATCGAGCGGCTCGGTGCCGAGCCGCTCGCCAATGTCGTGCTGCTGAAGCATCTGCAAGCCTTCCCGCGGCATACGCAGGCGTTTCAGCGTCTCTCGTCGGCCGGTATGGCAACGCTTGTCGTGCTCGACACCGCAGCAAGCGATTACGACCGCAAGACCTATCCGACGGCCGCCCATACCGCCCTCATCCGCAGCGACGATAACGCGCTGGCGGAAGCTCTGCTGAACGAGCTTCCGGCCGATGGAGGCATCGTCTTCAAGCTCGGCAGCGCGGCCGAGCATGATGTCGTCCAGCGGCGCTACCCGCTCGTGCGCAAGACCAGCTTCCTGTCGTTCACATCGCCAGATCGCACCAGCGGTCGTGAAGGAGTTGTCGTCGCGACCAGCGCCACGGACGCCATGTACGCGCTCTACCGGATGCAGGATCATGAACGGGACTGGCTCTCGCCGCTTCTGGCCGGCGGACGCGCCTTTACATGCGTAATCGGCTCAAGCGACGAGCCGCTCTCCGTCTGCCTCGCCTTCGAAAGCTATGGCAGCGTCTGGGAGATCGGCGGCGTGGTCACGCGGCCCGACCAGCGCGGGCGCGGCCTCGGATCGTGCGTGGTCGCCGCGGCACTGGGCGAACTGGCGCGGCGCGGGCTGATCGCCCGCTATCAGGTTCACGAGGACAATGCCGCTTCGATCCGGCTGGCCGAGGCGCTCGGTATGAAACCGCTTTTGCGCCTGACCCACTACTTGCACGAGCATCGGGCTGAGGCCGGACAGACGGTCAGCGACCGCCGCTCTTGAACGGCGCCATGCCGGCGCGCGCCAGCGCGTCGGCGCGCTCGTTCATCTCGTCGCCGGCATGGCCCTTGACCCATTTCCAGTCGATCTTGTGACGGCCGAGTGCGGCTTCGAGGCGCTGCCAGAGTTCGGCGTTCTTGACCGGCTTGCGGTCAGCCGTCTTCCAGCCGTTCTTCTTCCAGCCATGGATCCAGCCGGTGATGCCCTGCCGCAGATACTGGCTATCGGT
This sequence comes from Allobosea sp. FG18, assembly GCF_057809495.1. Classification (NCBI taxonomy): domain Bacteria; kingdom Pseudomonadati; phylum Pseudomonadota; class Alphaproteobacteria; order Hyphomicrobiales; family Alloboseaceae; genus Allobosea; species Allobosea sp. FG18. The sequence goes on along the minus strand of NZ_JBMDKB010000001.1, from coordinate 433,690 downwards.
GTGGAGCGCGACCGTGACGGGGCGCTTCAGCGCTTCCAGCGCGGCGATCGCCGCCATCAATTCCATGCGGTTGTTGGTGGTCTGCGCCTCGCCGCCGGAGAGTTCCTTCTCGACGCCGTTGAAGGTCAGGATCGCGCCCCAGCCGCCGGGGCCGGGATTTCCCGAGCAGGCGCCATCCGTCCAGACTTCGACCGTATCGCTGCTCATCGCTTCAGCCCGTATTCGCGGGCGTCCGTGATGCGCTGATGGAAGACGAGCCTGCGGTCGTATTCGAGCGGGTCGAGCGGCTTGACCAGCGCGCCCGGCGGCACATTCAGCCAGTCGACCAGTCGCGTCACCAGGAAGCGCAAGGCCGAGCCGCGGCAGAGCTGCGGCAGCGCCTCGACCTCCGCCGTCGTCAGCGGCCGCACGCTCTCATAGCCGGCGAGCAGTGCCTGGCCCTTGGTCAGGTTGAACGAGGCATCGGCCTCGAAACACCAGGAATTCAGGCAGATCGCCAGATCATAGGCGAAGGCATCGGTGCAGGCGAAATAGAAGTCGATCAGGCCGGACAGTTTGTCCTTGATGAAGAAGACATTGTTCGGAAAGAGATCGGCATGGATCACGCCGCGCGGCAGATCCTGCGGCCACGAGCGCTCATGGACCTCCACCTCAGCCATGACGCGCCGCGCCAGCCCCGGAGAAACCGTATCCGCCGCCGCCCCCGCCTGCTCGGCCAGCGGGCGCCAGCCCGGCACCGACAGTGAATTGACCCGCTCCATGCCGAAATCGGCGCCGGCCTCGTGCAATTGGGCAAGTCCGCGCCCGAGCTCGGCGCAATGCGTCACGTTCGGGCGCCGGACGGAGAGGCCGTCGAGGAAGGTGACGATCGCCGCCGGGCGACCGGCCAAACGGCCGACGGCCGCGCCGTCATCCATGCGCAGCGGAACCGGGCAGATCAGGCCGCGCCGCGCGAGATGGTCCATCAACCCGATGAAGAAGGGCAGCTCCGTCTCGTCCACCCGCTCTTCATAGAGCGTGAGAATGTAGAAGGCCTTGGTCGTGTGCAGCAGGAAGTTTGAGTTCGAGACGCCCTCGGCGATGCCCTTGACGGAGAGGAGATCGCCGATGCCGTAGCGCGCCACGAAGGCAGCCAGCTCGTCATCGGGCACTTCGGTATAGACGGCCACGCTTGCACTCTTCTGCTGGGATTATTCCGCCGCGTCCGGCGCCGCCTCGCCGCGCAACTCACGCGGCAGCGGGAAGAAGACGTTTTCGTCGGCGGTCGAGACGGTCTCGACGCGGACATCGTAGCGCGCGGCGAAGGCGTCGATGATCTCCTCGACCAGCACCTCGGGCGCGCTCGCGCCGGCGGTGATGCCGAGGCTGCGGATGTTCCCGAAGACCGACCAGTCGATCTCGTCGGTGCGCAGCACGAGCCGTGCGACCGGGCAGCCGGCGCGCTCGGCGACCTCGCGCAGGCGCTGCGAGTTCGAGGAATTGGGCGAGCCGACGACGATCAGCCCGTCGACCAGCGGCGCGACGCGCTTCACCGCCTCCTGGCGGTTGGTCGTAGCGTAGCAGATGTCTTCCTTATGCGGGGCGATCAGCTCCGGGAAGCGGGCCTGCAAGGCCTCGACGATCTCGCGGGTGTCGTCGACCGAGAGCGTGGTCTGGGTGACATAGGCGAGCGGCTGGCCTTCCGGCGCCTCAAGCGTCGCGACGTCGTCCAAGGTCTCGATCAGGGTGATCGCACCCTCGGGGAGCTGCCCCATCGTGCCGATGACCTCGGGGTGGCCGGCATGGCCGACGAGCAGGATATGCCGGCCGCGCTTGTGATGGACCTCGGCCTCGCGATGGACCTTGGTGACCAGCGGGCAGGTCGCGTCGATGGCGAAGAGATTGCGCGCCTTCGCCGCCGCCGGCACCGCCTTGGCGACGCCATGGGCCGAGAAGATCACCGGCCGCGTCTCGTCCGGCACCTCGTCGAGCTCGGCGACGAAGACCGCGCCCTTCCGCTTCAGGGATTCGACGACGTATTTGTTATGGACGATCTCGTGGCGGACATAGACCGGCGCGCCATGCAGCTTCAGCGCCTTCTCGACGGCGTCGATGGCGCGCACCACCCCGGCGCAGAAGCCGCGCGGGGCACAGAGCAGGATGTCGAGCGGCGGCTTGGTCACGCGCAGGGGAAACTCCGATCGGTCCGCGTCTTCTTTCGGCGGGATCGGGGCGATGTCAAGGAAGCGAAGCGGCGCAGGCCGACACATCTGTCATTCCGGGGCGCGCCATAGGCGCGAACCCGGAACCCACGACGGGGCGGGACACTCGAGAGCCGGTTGCCAACCGCTCACCCAGTCGTGGGTTCCGGGTTCTTCGCTGCGCGAAGCCCCGGAATGACAAGGGTGGCCCTGGTCGGAAGCGCGCCCCGCAGTTGCCCATGTCGCCCGAAGGCTTGGCCGCCATGCCGATTGCCCCTCGCAGGATCGCCGTCGAAAGCCTAGATAGAGCCACGGCCCGCCACGCCGCGCGTCGCGCCGGACCGCCAAGCCCGTTTCCAAAGCCCCGAGTTCCGCATGGCCGACGCCGCCTCGCATGTCAGCTTTCTGCCGCCGATCCTGACCTTCTGCGCTGCGGCGGTGATTGCCGTTCCGCTCTTCCGCAAGCTCGGTCAGTCGGCGGTGCTGGGCTATCTCGCGGCCGGCATCGTGATCGGTCCCTCGATCCTCGGCGTGATCAAGGACCCCGACGCGATCCGCGGCACGGCCGAGATCGGCGTCGTGCTGCTGCTCTTCCTCGTCGGCCTCGAATTGCAGCCCTCGCGGCTCTATTCGATGCGCAAGGATATCCTCGGCTCCGGCCTCGCGCAGATGGCGCTCAGCGCCGGCGGCATCGGCCTGTTCGGCTGGTATTTCGGCCTGTCGGTGGCAGGCGCGGTCGCCGTCGGCGTGGCGCTCGCGCTGTCGGCGACCTCGATCGCGCTGCAATTGCTGGAGGAGCGCGGCGACGGCAACGAGACCTATGGCCGACGCACCTTCTCGATCCTGCTGTTCCAGGATATGGCGATCGCGCCGGTGCTGGCGTTGCTGCCGCTGCTTGCGACCACGGGCGGACAAGAAGCCGGCAGCCCGATGATGGCTCTCGCCAGCCTTGGCATTGCACTCCTCGCACTCGTGCTGATCGTGCTGGCCGGGCGCTATGTCATGAACCCGTTCTTCCGCATCCTCGCCCATACCGGCGCGAAGGACGTGATGACGGCCGCCGCCCTGCTGATCGTGCTGGGCGCGGCATTGCTCATGGAACATGTCGGGCTCTCGATGGCGATGGGCGCCTTCCTCGCCGGCGTGATGCTGGCCGATTCGCATTTCCGGCATGAGCTGGAGGCCGATATCGAGCCCTTCCGCGGCGTGCTGCTCGGCCTGTTCTTCATGGCGGTCGGCATGTCGCTCGACCTCAAGCTCGTCGCCGACAACTGGCTGCTGCTGGCGCTCGCCGCGCCACTGCTGGTGCTGTTCAAGATCGCGGTCGTCACCTCGATCCTGCGGCTGTCCTGCTCGTCCTGGCTCGAAGCGGTCCGGGCCGGCGCCCTGCTCTCGCCGGCCGGCGAATTCGCCTTCGTGCTCTTGCCGCTCGGCCTCGCGAACGGGCTGCTCACCGCCCAGCAAGCGGCGATGGTCACGGCGCTCGCGGCGATCAGCATGCTGCTCGGCCCGATCGTCGCCAAGCTGATCGACGCGGTGCTGCTGGCCCGCATCAAGCCTGCGACGATGGACGAGGACTATGACGGCGTCGGCGACAGCCCGGTGATGGTGATCGGCTTCGGCCGCTTCGGCCAGATCGTGACGCAGGCGCTGCTGCTCCAGCATATCGACGTGACCGTGATCGATTCCGATGTCGAGCGCATCCGCTCGGCCGCGCAGTTCGGCTTCAAGATTTATTATGGCGACGGCACGCGGCTCGACGTGCTGCGCGCGGCCGGCGCCGGCAAGGCCCGCGTCATCTGCATCTGCGTCGACGACAGGCAGGCGGCGCTCAGGATCGTCGAGATGGTCAAGGCCGAGTTCCCGAGCGCACGACTGCATGTGCGGGCCTATGACCGCATCCATGCGATCGAACTGATGAAGGCGAATGTCGATTTCCAGATGCGCGAGACCTTCGAATCGGCGCTGGGCTTCGGGCGCGTTACCCTGGAGACGCTGGGCCTGACCCGCGACGAGGCCGATCTCGTGATCGACCATGTCCGCGACCGCGACGCCCAGCGCATGGAGATCCAGTTCCACGAGGGGCTCACCGCAGCGATCAACCGCGTGCCGCGCGTCTCGCCGGAGCCGCTGGTTCCGCCCAAGGTCAAGTCGAAGCCGCTCACGGCCGAGACGCGGCACGTCATCGAGGACGGCGGGGCGGAGGTCGCGGTCGGCGGCGTCGGAGAACCCGAACGATGAGCGAGGCCTCGGCCCGGCCACAGGCCGTCTTCCTCGAAGGCCCATTGATGCGCCATGTCGCGGTGATGACCGCGACGGGCTCGGTCGGTCTGATGGCGGTCTTCGTCGTCGACCTCCTGTCGCTGCTCTATGTCTCCTGGCTCGGCCGCCCGGAGGCGACGGCCGGCGTCGGCTTCGCCACCATCGTGCTCTACCTGATGGTCTCGGTGAATGTCGGCCTGATGATCGCAGTGACGGCGCTGACCTCGCGCAGCATCGGTGCGGGCGATCGCCCGGCGGCGCGGCGCATCGCGGCCTCGACCATGGCCCTGTCGGCGCTGGTGGCGCTCGTCCTGTCGCTAGCGGCGCTGCCCTTCCTGCCGAAGCTTCTCAGCCTGCTCGGCGCGCGCGACCAATCGCATGCCGTCGCCCTCTCCTTCCTCACCATCGTGCTGCCGTCGAACATCCTGATGGCGATCGGCATGGGCTTCTCCGGCATCCTGCGCGCGGTCGGTGACGCGAAACGAGCGATGTTCGTCACGCTCGGCGGCGGCATCGTCACCGCAGGGCTCGACCCGCTGCTGATCTTCGGCTTCGGGCTCGGGCCGGACGGCGCCGCGATCGCCATCGTGCTGGCGCGAATCATCATCTGCGCCATCGGCTTCCACGGCTGCGTTGTCGTCCACGACATGATCGAGCGCCCACGTCTCTCCTTCATCCGGCAGGACGCCGCCCGGACCTTCTCCATCGCCGGCCCGGCGATCCTGACAAATCTCTCGAACCCGATCGCCAACGCGGTCTTCGCCAGCGTCGTCGCGCGCTTCGGCGATGCAGCCGTGGCGGCACTCGCGATCATGGACCGGCTGGTCCCGGTCGCCTTCGGCGTGCTCTTCGCGCTGTCGGGCGCGGTCGGGCCGATCCTCGGCCAGAACTGGGGCGCCGGGCGCTTCGACCGGATGCGCCGGGGCCTGACCGACGCAGCGATCTTCGCCGGCATCTCCGTCCTCGTTTCCTGGGCGCTGCTCTTCGGCTTTCGCGGCGCCATCGTCTCCGCCTTCCATGCGACGGGGCTGACGGCGGAGCTCGTGCTGTTCTTCTGCCTGATCGCCGGGCCGATGTGGATCTTCGTCGGCATGCTCTTCGTCGCCAATGCCGCCTTCAACAATCTCGGCATGCCGTTCCTGTCGACACTGTTCAGCTGGGGCCGCGCCACGCTGGGCACGATGCCGCTTGCCATTCTCGGCGCGCATCTGGCCGGGCCGAAGGGCGCGATGGCCGGCTCGGCGCTCGGCGCCGTCGCATTCGGCGTGCTGGCGCTCGTCTTCGCTTATCGCGGCATCACCCGGCTGGAGCGGCGGGCCGCGCAGCGCCAGGCCGCAACCGATTTGCCAGGCAAGGACACCCTGCTATCGTCGCCCTAGGTACGGAGCCAAAGGCCGGCCGGGGAGAAGCGCCCATGATGAACCTGTTCGATATCATGCAGTCGGCCCAGCACGGCCAGGCGCTGCCGAACCTCGCCCAGCAATATGGCCTGAGCCTGCAGCAGACGCAGGCAGCGCTCGATGCCCTGCTGCCGGCCTTCTCGATGGGGCTTCAGCGGCAGACGCGCGACCCCTATGCCTTTGGCTCGCTGGCCCAGATGATGACCGCCTCGCCCTATGCCCGCTTCTTCGAGGCCGGCGGCTACGGCATTCCGGCCGGCGCCCAGAATGCCGGCAACGACGTGCTCAGCCAACTCTTCGGCTCGCGCGAGGTCAGCCAGGCGATCGCCGCGCAGGCAGCCGCGACCAGCGGCGTCTCGCAGGCGATCCTGAAGCAGATGCTGCCGGTCATCGCGGCGATGCTGATGGGCGGCCTGTCCAAGACATCGAGCAACGAGGGGCTGGGCGGCATCCTCGGCCAGTTCGCCGAGATGATGCGCGGCCAGATGCCCGGCATGCAGCCGGCGCCGCAGCCGCAGATGCCGGCCAATCCGTTCGAGGCGATCCTCAAGGGCATGTTCGGCCAGGCCGGCCCGCCGCAGCCCAGTCCGCAGGCGTCTCCGTCCGACCCGTTCGGCGGTGCTCTCGGCCAGATTCTCGGCGGCATGTTCGGCGGCATGGCGTCGCAACCCGAACCCGCGCCTGCCCCCGCTCCACGCAGCGCGCCGCGGCGCGCGCCCGCACCGGAACCCGAGCCCGAGGAGGCCGCGCCCTCACCCTCGGCCAACGGACCGGGTTCGATCGGCCTCGACGCGCTCAACCAGATGTTCGAGCACGGCCGCCAGATCCAGGACGACCATCAGAACGCACTGAAATCGATCCTCGACGCCATGCTCGGCGGCGGACAGGGCCGCCGCTGAGGCGGATTCAGCTCCTCATCTGCTGAAGACATGAAAAAGGGCGGAAGCACGAAGCTCCCGCCCGCAGGGACGCTGACGCCAAGGGGTCAGGCGCAGCGTGCAACCGCAATATCGGCCTTCTTCGCCAGCATCGACGTCGACCCGGCATGGCGCAGGGCGTGTTCCCGCCGCGCAGAGGCAATGCTCGACGCGGAGCGCGAGCGCTCCGCCAGCACGGCGGACGGGTCCTCCAGCCAGGAGGTGGCCAGTGCGCCGTCGATATCCGAACGGACGAGGCCGAGATCCTTGAGCCCGCGCTCGTCGAGCTCGGCGGAAAGACGCATCACTTCGCGGCGGTGGACGAGAGCGCGCACGAGTTGAATCGTTCCGTTCACTCCGATGGTGGCAACACGCGTGACGCCGGCCGAAACGGACGAGAGCGACTTCGCAGTGATAGTCATGAGCAGCATGACGGCCTCCTCTGGCGGTGCGGAACGTGGATCTGAGCCTCTCCATCCCGCCCGGACGCGCCATTGACAGGAAATCTGGAGTGCATCCGGACCTTAGCGAGGCTCTGGTCATCAGCCAAACGAATGGTTATGATGTCTCGCAACACTGATATTGATGGACAGTGACGGGGATCGCCAATGGCCCATGTGCTCGATGCCGATCAGCTCAAGACCTTCGTCGCGATCGCCGATACCGGTTCCTTTACCCGCGCCGCCGAGATCGTCTTCAAGACGCAATCGGCCGTTTCCATGCAGATGAAGCGGCTCGAGGAGCGGGTCGGGCGGCCCCTGTTCGGCCGCGACGGTCGCCATGCCAAGCTGACCGAGGATGGCGAGCGCCTGCTCGACTATGCCCGCCGGATCGTGCGGCTCAATCTCGAATGCGTCGCCTCCTTCGCCGATGCCGACCTGAAGGGTCGCATCCGCCTTGGCGTGCCCGACGATTATGCCGATCGCTACCTGCCCGAAATCCTGGCGCGCTTCGCCCATTCGAATCCGCGCGCCGAGGTTACGGTGGTCTGCGAGCCGACGCCGATGCTGGCCGAGCGGATCGCGACCGGCGATATCGACCTGGCGATCATCACCCATGTCGAGAGCCGCGGCCAGGGCGAGATCATCCGCATCGAGCCGCTGCTCTGGGTCACCTCGGCGCGCCACAGCGTGCATGAGACGGACCCGCTGCCGCTCGCGCTCGGGCGGCCGACCTGCAACTGGCGGCAGGCCGCGGTCGACGCGCTTGAATCGAAGGGGCGCCGCTTCCGCGTGCTCTATGCGAGCTGGAATTCCACGGCGGTCGGCGCAGCCGTGCTGGCTGGGCTCGCGATCTCGGTCCTGCCGGAGAGCGCGGTCAGGCCGGGCATGCGCATCCTCGGCCCGTCCGACGGCTTCGCCACCTTGCCCTCATGCAAGATCGGGTTGCTGCGGACCCGCTTCGACCCGTCGGTGCTGTCGAATGCGCTGGCCGAGCACATCATCCAGAGCCTCGACAATCTCGCGAGCTTCAAGACGGCAGCGGAATAGACGCCGACCGGTCCGGCATCGAGGCAAGGGAAGCGGCTCACGCGCCGGCCCCGTAGGCCTCAGGGCGTGAAACCCGCCGCCATGGACTTGAAAAAGCGGACGACCGACTCGCCGATGAGCACGGCGCTCGTGATGATCGTCAACGAAATCAGGCTGACGACAAAGCCGTACTCGATCAGCGTCGCGCCGCGTTCGTCGCGAAGAAAAACAGCAAAGCTGGTGCGGAGCTGATCCATGCCGCTAGTTTATCGCCGCAAACTGCGGCCAAATCGTTAATCTACCCGCTGCAATGCGGCGGGTATCACGATTTTCCGGGACGCCCGAGCCTACAACGCCAATTCGGTGAAGACCGGCTCGACGGTGCCGCCCCATTCGCCGCGATAGCGCGCCGCAAGATGCTGGGCGAGCGTCTGCCCGCGCGCCACGATCCCGTGCAGGGGAGCGAGGTAGGCGCTTTCATCCGTGCCAGCGGCATTCAGGCGCGCCCGGCGGGCGAGACCGGCCCGCGACAGTTCCAGCACTTCGCCGGCGATCTCGCCGAGCTTGCGCCCGCCGATCGTCGCGGCCAATCCTTCGCGCGGAACCGCATCGCGCAGCGCCTGCCGCTCCGCAGCGCTCCAGTTCTTGACGAGGTCCCAGGCCGCGTCGAGCGCGGTCGCATCATAGAGCAACCCGACCCAGAAGGCCGGCATCGCGGCGAGCATGTCGGGCGGGCCGGCATCGGCGCCGCGCATCTCCAGGAAGCGCTTCAGCCTGACTTCGGGGAAGACCGTCGAGAGATGGTTGGCCCAATCGGACATCGTGGCCTTCTCGCCCGGCAACTGCGGCAGGCGTCCGGCCAAAAGGTCGCGGAAAGATGCGCCGGCGACGTCGTGATAGGTGTCGCCGCGCTTGACGAAATACATGGGCACGTCGAGCGCCCAGTCGACATAACCCTCATAGGACATGCCCTCGTCGAAGGCGAAGGCGAGCATGCCGGAGCGGGCGTTGTCGGTATCGCGCCAGATCTCGGAGCGCATCGACTGGAAGCCGTTGAGCTTGCGTTCGAGGAAGGGCGAGGAAGCGAACAGCGCGGTGGAGAGCGGCTGCAGCGCCAGCGAGACCCTGAGCTTGCGGACCATGTCCGCTTCGCTGGCGAAATCGAGATTGACCTGGACGGTACAGGTCCGGAACATCATGTCGAGGCCCCTCGTGCCGACCTTCGGCATGTAGTTCGCCATGATCTTGTAGCGGCCCTTCGGCATCACCGGCGTCTCGGCGCGGGTCCAGAGCGGCGAGGCGCCGAGCGCGACGAAGCCGATGCCGTACGGAGCGGCCACCGCCTTGACGTCGGCGAGATGGGCCTGAAGCTCGGCCTGCGTCTCGTGAAGCGTCTCCAGCGGCGCGCCGGACAATTCGAACTGTCCGCCCGGCTCCAGCGAGATCGCCCCGCCGCCATCCGGCCCGGCCAAGCCGATGATATGGCCGGCATCGACGATCGCCTCCCAGCCGAGCCGCTGCTGCATGCCCTCCAGCAAGGCACGGATGCCACCGGCGCCGGCGCGCCCCTCATAGGGGACGGGAGCGAGATCGCTTTGATAGAACGGGAATTTCTCGTGCTCGGTGCCGATCCGGAAGGACGAGGCCGGTTTCTCGCCGTCGGCGATCCACGCAATCAGTTCGGCCTTGGAATCGACCGGGGTCGAATCGGACACGTCGCGAGCCATGGGCGCTCCGGCAGATGAGGCAAGACGACCGGCCCCGACACCGAAGGTGCGGAGGAAGCCGGCAGAGGATGCACAGACATAGGCGAGCGCCGGGCGCTCCACAACGACCGGAACCGTGCATTCGTGCAAAGGCGACCGGCGCTGGCGACAGGCCTGCTATCCTTCCGTCAGACGCGAGGCCAGTCGCCGAGAACCGCCTGAACCAGTGCAAGGGCCGCGACCGCGGCCGTGTCCGCCCGCAGGATGCGCGGGCCGAGCGAGATCGGCAGCGTGTTGGGCCGCGCGCGGATCAGGTTCCTCTCGGCCTCGTCGAAGCCACCTTCGGGTCCGATCAGGACGGCAAGCGGCGCGGGCTTGCACTCCGCCAGTGCCGAGATCGGGCTCGCCTCCGCCAGGCCTTCATCGCAGAAGATCAGCACCCGTTCCGGCGCCAGGCCCGAGAGCGCGGCTTCGAGCGGCCGCTCCGGCTCGATCTGCGGCAGGCTCAGGATGCCGCATTGTTCGGCCGCCTCGACGGCATTGGCGCGCATCCGGTCGAGGTTCAATCGCGAAACCTGAGTGCGCCGGGTCAGGACGGGCTGCAGCACGCCCGCCCCCATCTCCACCGCCTTCTGCGCCATGTAATCCAGCCGTGCATGCTTCAACGGGGCGAACAGATAATGCAGGTCGGATGCCGGTGGCTGCGGCCTGGTCTGGCGCACAAGCTCCAGATTCGCCTGCTTGCGCCCTTCCGGCACGAGGCGCGCCAGCCATTCGCCGTCACGCCCGTTGAAGACGAGCACCGTGCCCTCGGCCCGCAAACGCAGGACATTGAGCAGATAGTTGGCCTGCTCGCGCTCGAGCGGGAGAATCGCGGCCGCAGCGAGAGGCTGGTCGATGAAGAGCCGGTGCCGGGCGAAATCGGGAACGGACATGAGCGCAGGCGCCTCCAGGCGTCGATGATAGCGGTGAGGACAGCGCGAAAAACGCCACAATCCCCCTGTAGCAGGCGCGGCACCCCAGAAGGCCACCCATGGACTCGCAAGAGTCGTTGGCGTTAACAGCGCCTGCTGTTAAGGACGTATCTAACGATCGGCCGGGCGGGCCGGCAATCCGGAGTAAGGACACCATGCGGCGTTGGATGGCTTCAGGCGTTATCGCGGTGCTCGGCCTTGCCGTGGCCCCGTTCCTGGCGGCTGCCCCCGCACATGCGCAGGCCTCGGGCTGCGAGCAGATTCAGAAGCTGCTCGCCGAGCGGCAATCGATCGTGTCGCGGCTGTCGGCCGCCCAGAAGGCCAAGAAGAAGATGACGCCGCAGGAAGCCTGCAGCTCCTTCGGCCGCCTCGTCAGCAACGGCGACGCCGCGATCAAGTTCGCCACGGCCAACCAGGACTGGTGCCAGATTCCCGCGACCTTCATCGAAGGCATGCAGGCCGACAACAAGAAGGTGGCCGGCTTCCGCACCCAGGCCTGCAACGCCGTCAAGCAGCAGGCACAGATGATGCGCCGCGCCCAGCAGCAGGCACAGGGCTCCAGCCCGTTCGGCGGCGCCGATTCCATCACCAGTGGCGTCGGCGGCGGGATGCGCGTCCCGCAGGGCGCGCTCTAACCGGCGCCAAGGCGCCATGCCCGAGCCGACACCCGCAGGAACGATGCCGGGGCGCGACGCCCCGCTTCCTGACGCACCTTTGCCCGATGCGCTCAAAGGGCATTGGGTCGACACGCGGGCTCCCTTCGCGACCAGACCGTTCCTGAAACTCGCCCGCATCGAGCGGCCGATCGGCTGGTGGCTCCTGCTCATGCCCTGCTGGTGGGCGGCGGGACTTGCCGCCATCGCTGCCGGCCAGCCTTATCCCAATCCCTGGCACTGCCTGCTCTTCTTTGTCGGCGCGGTGCTGATGCGCGGCGCGGGCTGCACCTTCAACGACATCATCGACCGCAAGCTCGACGCCGAGGTGGCGCGCACACGCGGCCGGCCTCTGCCGTCCGGGCAGGTGACGGCGAAGGCAGCCGCCCTGTTCATGGTTGCGCAAGCGCTCCTCGGTCTGGTCGTGCTGCTGCAATTCAACCGCTTCACGATCGTGCTCGGCATCGCCTCGCTCGTGATCGTCGCGATCTATCCGTTCATGAAGCGGATAACGAACATGCCGCAATTCGTGCTCGGCCTCGCCTTCTCATGGGGCGGCTTGATGGGCTGGAGCGCCGTTTTCGGCCGGCTCGACGCACCCGCGTACCTGATCTACGCGGCCTCCATCGCCTGGACGGTCGGTTACGACACGATCTACGCGATGCAGGATCTGGAAGACGACGTCATCGCCGGCATCCGCTCGAGCGCACGCTATTTCGGCGACCATACGCGCGAGGCCGTGGCGCTCTGCTTCGCGCTGGCGGCCGTGCTCACGGGCATCGCGATCTGGCTGGTTGGCGGCGGGCCGGCCGCCTGGCTCGGCTTTGCCGCCTTCGTCCTGCATCTCGGCCGGCAGGTTACCCGCATCAACGGCGCGACAGCGCCCGAAGCACTCAGGATATTCCGCTCGAATCGCGACGCCGGCCTGCTGCTGGCGGCCGGGTTCGCGCTCGATGCGATGAGTCGTTCGATATTCTGAGGATCAGTCGGTCATCCGGTCGCCGCTGACGATCACCGGCAGTTCGGGCAGACGTCCGGTCTTGCGGCGTGTCAGGAAGCGCGGGCGGCGGCCGTTGAGCAGGCCGTGACGGCGGCGGATGCGGACCGCCCCCAGCGCGACGCGGCCGAGCTGCGGATAGGGCTCCGTCACCACGCCATCGGCCCCTTCGAGCAAGAGCGGCAGGCCACTGGTCCTGCCGAAGTCCCGCCAGAGCGCAACCGCATCCTCCTGATCCACGGAAGCCACGACGATGGAGCGGCCATCGCCGGCGGTCAGGGCCAGTTCGAAACGCTCGTCGTCACCGGCAGGATTGGCCAGCCGCAGCGCGACGCCGCGCCAATTGGCCTTGCCGCGCAGAATCCGCACCGAACCGATGCGTTCGATCGCCGGAGCGACCGGACGGGCCGGCATCGGGTTGCGGGAAACGATCGCTGTGGTGGTCGGAGCGCCGGAGAGAGCAGGCACAAAACCGCTCTCTCCGGCAGCCTGCGTGACGCTGGCCATCGGTTATAACGCCTCTCTCTAATCCCTGCTGCAACGGAGCCCTCTGTCGATGCCGGGGTTCTCGTGCTTGCCCTGTGAGGATGGCCGCCAGCCGTGTCCGAGCGCTTAAGGGGTTGGGTTAAAGGAAGGTGTTTTCGCCCCGATCCGGCCCGAAACGAGCTCTTTCCCGCCGGATGCTTGACGGAATCTTTCGATCCGTGGCCGCATTTTCGGCTTGAAACAGCGACTTTCACGGCCGATAGGAAAGCCATGAACGCCATCACGCTACCGATCGCGGCCGAGCTGCTGAAGGCCGTCGGTGAAAGCTGCCTGGAAGCCGGCACGATCGCCCTGGAGCTGTTCCGGCCGGGCGCGACGACGGCCGCGCGGACCTGGTCGAAGAGCGGCGGATCGCCCGTCACCGAAGCGGATATCGGCGTCGACACCTTTCTGCGGATCCGGTTGTCCGAACTGCTGCCGGAAGCCGCCTGGCTGTCCGAGGAAACGGTCGACGATGCGCAGCGGCTGTCGCACCGCTTCGTCTGGGTCGTCGATCCGATCGACGGTACGCGCGCCTTCATGCAGGGCTCGCCGGACTGGGCCGTCTGCGTCGCGCTGCTCGACCAGGGCGCGCCCGTCCTCGGCATCGTCCATGCGCCGGCCTGCCAGGCCACCTACCGCGCGCTCGCCAGCGGCGGCGCGACGCTCAACGGCGAGATCATCCAGACCTCATCCGCGAACACGCTGGCCGGCGCTCGCATCGCCGGCCCCAAGCCGATGCTCGATGCGCTTGCGCAGTTCGAGAGCTTCGAGGCAGTCGGCCGGATTCCGTCGCTGGCGCTACGCCTGACGCGCATCGCCGACGGCACGATCGATGCCGGTCTGATCTCGCCCGATGCCCGTGACTGGGATCTGGCTGCTGCCGATCTCGTGCTGAGCGAAGCCGGCGGGCGGCTCACCGACGGCGAGGGGCGCCCGGTCGTGTACAATCGTGCGATGCCGGTCCATGGCATGCTTGCGGCCAGCAACGGCAGGCTTGCCACGCCTTTGCAGGGCGCGATCGAGCGGCTGCGCGACGGACGGACGCAGCCCGTCTGACGATTTTTTTCAACGCTTCCGCGCGGCCCGCTCGCATGGACCGCCGGGATGGCTTATGGGGGCGCCAAGCAGCCCCTGCAGGAGAGTTCGATGAGCGCGGAACCGGAACAGAAACAGCTTCTTCACCTCGTGCTGGGTGGCGAACTCGCCTCGCTCGACGGCATTACCTTCAAGGATCTGGCGAAGCTCGACATCGTCGGCGTCTTCCCGAACTATGCCACCGCCCACACCGCCTGGAAGGCCAAGGCGCAGCAGACCGTCGACCAGGCTCAGACGCGCTATTTCATCGTCCATCTTCACCGGCTGCTCGACCCCGAGACCGCCAAGAGCTGAGCCAAGACAGGCTTAGAACGACAGGACCTATGGGCTTTTCGATCCTCAAGACGCGCGTGGCGCAGGAAACGCTCGGCCGCCTGCTGGCCGGCTATCTGCGCCTCGTGCAGCGCACGAACCGGATCGTCTTCGAGCCTGCCGATATCTACGACCATGTCCGGCCGGACCTGCCGCTGATCTTCGCGATGTGGCACGGCCAGCACATCATGATCCCCTTCGCCCGGCCGGACTGGATGCCCGCCTGCTCGCTGGTCTCGCGCCATGGCGATGGCGGCTTCAACGCGGTGGCGCTGCGCGAGCTCGGCATCGGCGCGATCCGCGGCTCGGGCGCTCTCGGCAAGAAGATCCGCGAGAAAGGCGGCGCGAGCGCCTTCCTCGCGATGGTCCGCAGGCTCGCGGCGGGCGATACCATGGTGCTGACGGCCGACGTGCCGAAGCGCGCCCGTATCGTCGGCCCCGGCATCATCGCTTTGGCCCGGGCTTCCGGGCGGCCGATCCGCGCGGTCGCCGTAGTCACCAGCCGCCGCATCGATTTCAACAGCTGGGACCGTGCCTCGATCGGCCTGCCCTTCGGGCGCTGCGCCATCGTCGTCGGCGAGCCGATCCTGGTCGCGCGCGACGCCGACGAGGCGGCGCAGGAGGCGGCGCGCCTTGCGGTTCAGGCCAGCCTCGACGACGTCCATGCCCGCGGCTATGCGCTGGTCGGCAGCAGCGATCCGGGCGCCGGCCTGCGTGAAAAGCAGCTCGCTGCCGGAGCCCCGGCATGAGCGGCAAGGGCGCGATCCTCCGCAGCTATCGCTACGCGACCTCCCTGCTGGAGCCCGCGGCAGCCGGGCTCCTGCTCTGGCGCCAGCGGCGCGGCAAGGAGGATGCCACGCGCCTCGCGGAGCGGCGCGGCCATCCGGGCGTCAAGCGCCCGAACAAGCCGCTGGTCTGGCTGCACGGCGCCAGCGTCGGCGAGACCGTGACCCTGCTGCCCCTGATCGCCAAATTGCAGAAGCGCGGCTTCGCGGTGCTGGTGACCTCGGGTACCGTCACCTCCGCCAAGCTGATGGCGGCGCGGCTGCCGGGCGGCGTGATTCACCAGTACATCCCGCTCGACGTTCCCCGCTACATGCGCCGCTTCATGGATCACTGGCGGCCGGACCTGTGCCTGATCTGCGAATCCGAGATCTGGCCGAATTTGCTGATCGAGGCGCAGCGCCGCGATATCCCCGTCGTGATGGTCAATGGCCGGATGTCGGAGCGCTCCTTCGCGCGCTGGTACAAGATGCCGAAGACCTCGCGCTTCCTGCTCTCCTGCTTCGAGGCCTGCCTCGCGCAGTCGCAGGGCGATGCCGAGCGTCTGGCCCAGCTCGGCGCGCCGCGCGTCAGCGTCAGCGGCAACCTGAAATTCGACGTGCCGGCCCCGCCCGCCGACCCCGACACGCTCGCCATCCTCGACGGCCAGACGACCGGCCGCCCGGTCTGGATCGCCGCCAGCACGCATCCCGGCGAGGACGAGCTGGTGCTCGCCGCCCATCTCGCGATCAAGCCCTATCTGCCGAAGCTGCTCACCATCATCGCGCCGCGCCACCCGCAACGCGGCCCGGAGATCGAGGCGCTGGCGGAAGCGAACGGCGTCGCCGTCTCGCGCCGCGCGACTGGGGGCAGCCCCGAGCGCGATGTCGACCTCTATGTCGCGGATACCGTCAACGAGCTCGGGCTGTTCTACCGTTTGTCGCAGGTCGCCTTCCTCGGCGGCTCGCTGGTCGAAGGCATTGGCGGGCATAACCCGATCGAGCCGGCGAAGCTCGGTTGCGCCCTGCTGCACGGCCCTCATGTCCATAACAATGCGGAGATCTTCGCCGCCTTCGACCGCGACGGCGGCTCGCGCGCGGTCGCCGATGCGCAGGCGCTGGCCGGCGCAGCCCATCGCTGGCTGAACAACCCGGCCGAGGCCCGGCAGGCGGCGCGCGCCGCCGCGCAGACCGCGACCGAGCTCGGCGGCGCGCTGAACCGCACGCTCCATGCAATCGAGCCCCTGCTGATGCGGGTCGCGATCGGCCAGCGCGAGAGCGCGCCCTGATGCTGCGGCGCGCCCCGCGCTTCTGGTGGCGGGAGACACCAACGCTGCTCGCCCGGCTGCTCCAGCCGCTCGGCTTCCTCTACGGCCGGATCACCTTGCAGCGGATGCGGCAGCCCGGAACCGAAGCCGGCCTTCCGGTGATCTGCGTCGGCAATTTCATCGCCGGCGGCGCCGGCAAGACGCCGACGGCGATCACCATCGCCCGCCTGCTGGACGCGCGGGGCGAAAAGCCCTTCGTGCTGATGCGCGGCTATGGCGGCCGGCTCGCCGGGCCGATCGAGGTCGATCCCGACCGGCATCGCGCGGCCGATACCGGCGACGAGCCGCTGCTGATGGCGCGCCATGCCCGCACCGTCATCGCCCGCGATCGCGTGGCCGGCGCGAGGCTGGCGCGAGGGCTCGGCGCCAGCGTCGTCGTGATGGATGACGGGCTGCAGAACCCCTCGCTGGTCAAGCATCTCAAGCTCGCGGTGGTCGACGGGTCGAGCGGAGCCGGCAACGGCCTGTGCCTTCCTGCCGGACCGCTGCGTGCTCCGCTTGCAGAGCAGATGAGCGAGGCAGACGCCGTCATCGTGATCGGTGGCGGGGATGCAGGAGAACGCGTCGCCGCCGTCGCGCGAGCGGCGAAGAAGCCGGTTCTCGCAGCCGCCCTCAAGCCCGCCGCTACCGCCGTCGAGCGCTTGCGCGGGCGGAAGGTCGTGGCGCTGTCAGGGATCGGGCGGCCGGAAAAATTCGCTGCGACCTTGCGGGATGCTGGGGCGATCATCGCGGCCGAACAGGCCCATGGCGATCACCACGCCTATCTGGAAAGCGATGTCGCGACTGCGCTCGCGATCGCCCGGGAACACGCTGCGTTGATCGCGACGACGGAGAAGGACTGGACCAAGCTCGCGCCGCTCTGGCCCGGGAATGCGCGCGACGTGCTGGTCGTGGTGCCGGTTACGCTGGCTTTCGCGGAGCCGGCTGCGATCAGCGACCTGCTTGCCGCCCTCGGCAAGGCGAGCTGAGTTGTCGTCAGGCGCGGCCGGCGCGGCGCAGCCTGAGCAGCGCGGCTTCCGACGAGGAATAGGCTTCCTGCCATTCGATCGACCAGTAGCGGAGATCGTCGAGACGGATCGGCGCGCCCGTCACGGCGCAGCGCACGAAGGCGCCCGGTTTGACGACATGGAAGTCGCCGGCGCGGTAGTCGACGACGGCTTCGGGGCCATGAGGCGGGAGACGCTCGCTGATATTCATCAAAATTGCATCAAATCATTGATCGGGAAACGGAAAGCCGGGATACTCCGAGGTTTGTGATAACCCTCTGGTCGGCGATGTCCAGTCTCCTGCGCCTCATGGCGTGCCTGATGAGCCTTGCGCTGCTCGCAACACCGGCTGCTCGCGCCGGTGGCTACGAGCGCGTGGCCATTCCCTCCGAGCAGGGAACGCTGACGGGTCTCTTCTATCTGCCGGCCGGCCAGGGGCCTTTCCCGGCGGTGATCGCCCTGCATGGTTGCGGCGGCTTGTGGCGCTCTCAAGGCCAGCTCTCGATGCGGCATGCCGATTGGGGCGAGCGCCTCGCCGCCGCCGGCTTCGCCGTGCTGATGCCGGACAGCTACGGCTCGCGCGGGCTCGGCTCGCAATGCGGCGTGAAGGACCTGACGGTCCGGGCCGGGCGAGAGCGCGTCGCCGATGCCGCGGCGGCCCGGACCTGGCTGCAGCAGCGCGGCAACATCAAGCCTGACTCGATCGCCCTGCTCGGCTGGTCCAGCGGCGGTCTGACCGTGCTGACCGCGATCCGCAAGGAGCAGGCCCCGACAGATGGCAAGCCGGACTTCAAGCGCGCCGCGGCCTTCTATCCGAGCTGCCGCAGCCAGTCGGAATCGCCGAGCTTCTCCGCCCGCATCCCGCTGCTGATCCTGATGGGCGATGCCGACGACTGGACCCCGGCCGCGCCCTGCAGCCATCTCGCCAAGGCCGCGCAGGGGCGCGGCGAGGAGGTCGGCCTCGTCCTCTATCCCGGCGCCCTTCACGATTTCGACCATCCGCGCCTCGAGGTAAGAGAACGCGAGAATATCGCCTATTCCGCCAGCGGCACCGGCAAGGCAACGGTCGGCACCAATATGGCGGCACGCGAGGACGCGCTGAAGCGGGTAAAGGCCTTCCTGACCGCTCCTTGAAGTCGATAGGCTTTCGTTGACCGACGCGGGTCATCCCGGACGCAGCGAAGCGCAGATCCGGGATCCATTCCTGAACCTCAATCGGGTCCGCTCCGGCATGGATCCCGGGTCAAGCCCGGGATGACGCCTTGTTTCCGCGGAAAA
Organism: Allobosea sp. FG18; assembly: GCF_057809495.1. Classification (NCBI taxonomy): domain Bacteria; kingdom Pseudomonadati; phylum Pseudomonadota; class Alphaproteobacteria; order Hyphomicrobiales; family Alloboseaceae; genus Allobosea; species Allobosea sp. FG18. The sequence goes on along the minus strand of NZ_JBMDKB010000001.1, from coordinate 414,844 downwards.
CAAGCAGGTTCTAGAACAGATCGCCCTGCGATCCCGGCACCGGCGCCTTGCGCAAGGGGCGCGGCGCTGACGGCTTCGCTCCGCCGGCTTCGCCGCCCGAAACGGTGACGCCGAAGCTGCCATCGGCCAGTTGCACCGAAAGCGCCCTGCCCGGCTGGGCGGCCTCGACGCTGCGCACCAATGCGCCGGCCTCGTCGCGGATCAGGGCATAACCGCGCGACAGCACCGCCTCCGGCCCGAGCGAACGGATCAGCGCCCAGAGCGAGGCGAGCCGGTCGGCGCGCCGATGCACGATCTGGCCGAAGGCTCGCTCGGCCCGCTGCGCCAAGCCGCCCACGCGGTCGCGGCGCTGGACCAGGCTTTGGCCGAAGGCATTGCGCGCGCGCGTCTCCAGTGTTGCGAGGCGATCGCGAGCATTGGCGATGCGGGTGCGTTCGCCGGACACGGCATTGCCTCTGGCGGCGGCCAGCGCACGCCCGAAACCGTCGAGCTGCGTTCGCAAGCGAACGAGTGCAAGGCGAGGCGAACGCGCCTCCAGCCGACGCGAGAGAGCCTGCAATTGCTGCTCATGCGTGCGCGCATTGCGGGCAAGGGCTGGAGCCAACCGCGTCGCCGCGAGGTCCAACCGCTGGCGCGGGCCAGAGAGAACGGCTTCCGGCCCCGGCAAGGCGCGGGCGAGAGCCCTCAAGTCACTGCGGCGGCGATCCGACAGGCGCAGCATCGCCCCGGCATGGCGGCGGGCGAGATCGGCAACGAAGCCCATCAGCTCGGCGCGTACCGGCACGACCTTCTCGGCGGCACCCGTCGGCGTGGGCGCACGCAGGTCGGCGGCGTGGTCGATCAGCGTCCAGTCGGTCTCGTGGCCGACGGCGGAGACAAGCGGGATTTCCGAGGCTGCGGCGGCACGGACCACGATCTCCTCGTTGAAGCTCATCAGGTCTTCGAGCGAGCCGCCGCCGCGCGCGACGATGATGACATCCGGCCGGGGAATGCGCCCGCCTGCCGGCAACGCGTTGAAGCCGGTAATGGCATTGGCGACCTCGGCCGCGCTGGTCTCGCCCTGCACACGCACCGGCCAGACCAGGACATGGCGCGGGAAGCGATCCTCAAGGCGGTGCAGGATGTCGCGAATGACCGCGCCGGTCGGCGAGGTCACGACGCCGATGACCGCGGGCAGATAGGGGATGAGCTGCTTGCGCTCCTCGGCGAAAAGGCCCTCTGCCGCGAGCCGCTTGCGGCGCTCCTCCAGCAGCGCCATCAGCGCGCCGGCCCCGGCCAGCTCCAGCGAATCGATGACGATCTGATAGCTCGACTTGCCGGCGAAGGTGGTGATCTTGCCGGTGGCGACGACCTCCAGCCCTTCCTGCGGACGCGTCTTCAGCCGGCCGAACACGCCCTTCCAGATCACCGCGTCGATCTTGGCGTTGGTGTCCTTCAGCGAGAAATAGACATGGCCGGAGGCGACCGGGCCACGATAGCCGGAAATCTCGCCGCGCACGCGCACGAAGCCGAAATTGTCCTCGATGGTACGCTTCAGCGCACCGGAGAGGTCCGAGACGCTCCATTCGGGCGCATTGCCGGTCGTCTGCTGCGATTCGCTGGTCATGGCCGGACCATAGCGGGATGAAAGAGACAGCAGAAGCGTTGCCCATGGCGCTAGGTGCCGCTATTGCGCCCGTGACGGAGCGGAGAGCGCCATGAAAATTCTTCTGATCGGTTCGGGCGGCCGCGAGCATGCGCTCGCCTGGGCAATTTCGGCCTCGCCGCTCTGCGACGCGCTGTTCATCGCGCCGGGCAATCCCGGCACCGCCCATTGCGGCGAGAATGTCGTGGTCGATATCGCCGACCATGCCGCCGTCGTCGCCTTCTGCCGGTTGCAGGGCATCGACCTCGTGGTCGTCGGACCGGAAGGGCCGCTCGTCGCCGGCATCGCCGACGATCTCAGGGCAGCGGGCATCAAGGTCTTCGGCCCGTCCAAGGCTGCCGCCCAGCTCGAGGGGTCGAAGGGCTTCACCAAGGAACTCTGCGCCGAGTTCAATATCCCGACCGCCGGCTTCGGCCGCTTCAGCGACGCGGCTTCCGCCAAGACTTACGTCGCCACGCAGGGCGCGCCGATCGTGATCAAGGCCGACGGCCTCGCCGCCGGCAAGGGCGTGATCATGGCCGAGACGCTGGATCAGGCGAACGAAGCCATCGACATGATGTTCTCGGGCAGCTTCGGCGCGGCCGGGGCCGAGGTCGTGGTCGAGGAATGGATGATCGGCGAGGAAGCGAGCTTCTTCGCGCTCTGCGACGGCGCACATGCGCTGGCGCTCGCCTCGGCACAGGACCACAAGCGCGTCGGCGACGGCGATACCGGCCCGAATACCGGCGGCATGGGCGCCTATTCGCCGGCCCCCGTGATGACGCCCGCTCTGACCGAGCGCGTCATGGCCGAGATCATCCGGCCGACACTGGCCGGCATGGCGAAGCGCGGCACGCCGTTCCAGGGCGTGCTCTTCGCCGGGCTGATGATCACGGCGCAGGGGCCGAAGCTGATCGAGTACAACACACGCTTCGGCGATCCCGAATGCGAGGTGCTGATGCCGCGCCTGAAGAGCGACATCGTGCCGGCGCTGCTCGCCGCCTGCGACGGCGTGCTCGACCAGGTCGATCTGCGCTGGCGCGACGAGGCGGCGCTGACCGTGGTGCTCGCGGCCAAAGGCTATCCCGCCAAGCCGGAGACCGGCAGCGTCATCCGCGACGTCGAGAAGGCCGAGGCGCTGGATGAGGTCCTCGTCTTCCACGCCGGCACGAAACTCAAGAATGGCGATCTCGTCGCCAATGGCGGGCGCGTGCTGAACGTGGTCGCGCTCGGCAAGAGTGTCGGCGAGGCGCAGAAGCGTGCCTATGAGGCCGTCGACAAGATCGACTGGCCCGGCGGCTTCTGCCGCCGCGACATCGGCTGGCAGGCGGTCAAGCGCGAGCAAGGCTGACACAGCGCTGTGACGGGGGCTATGCTGCCGCGCATGGCGAACATCGATAGTCTCTTCCCCGGCTTCAAGGCGCACTGGATCGACGGGCCGGTCGGCAAGGTCTTCGCGCGCGTCGGCGGCGAGGGCCCGCCGCTGGTGCTGATCCACGGCTTTCCGCAGACCCATGCCGAATGGCACCGGCTGGCGCCGGAGCTGGCCAAGACGCACACCGTCGTCTGCCCCGACCTGCGCGGCTATGGCTGGTCGGCGGCGCCGCATGGCGATGGCGGCCGGGAGACCTATACCAAGCGCGGCATGGGCGAGGATATCGTCGCGGTGATGCAGGCGCTCGGCCATATCCGCTTCGGCGTGATCGGCCATGATCGCGGCGCGCGCGTCGCCTATCGCCTCGCGCTCGACCATCCCGGCCGCGTCGAGCGTCTCGTCCTGCTCGACATCCTGCCGACCGTCTCGATGTGGGAGGGCATGAACGCGGCGCGCGCCATGCAGGTCTATCACTGGACCTTCCTGGCCCAGCCCGAGCCGATCCCGGAGAACCTGCTCAAGGCCGATCCGGTCGGCTGGCTCGACCGCACCATCGCGAGCTGGAGCCGGGCGAAGACTCTCGACCTGTTCGACCCGCTGGCGATGCAATCCTACGCGGAATCCTTCAGCGATCCCTCGCGCAGCCATGCCGCCTGCGAGGATTATCGCGCCGGCGCCACCATCGATATCGAACACGACAAGGCCGATCTCGCGGCGGGCAAGCGCATCCTCTGTCCGACGCTCGTGCTCTGGGGCGAGGCCGGCATCCCGGCCAAGGGCGCAAGCCCGCTCGCCATCTGGCACCAGACTTTCGCGCCACAGGCCGAAGGGCAGGCGATAGACAGCGGCCATTTCCTGCCGGAGGAGAACCCACAGGCGACGCTCGCGGCGCTTAAGCCGTTCCTGGCGCGGGCTGCGGCCTGAGCCGGTCCAGGGGAACAATCGGCATGCCACGTTCCCGCCCCTCCGAAGCGCCGCCAAGCGGAAGTGCGCCCGAGATTGCACTCGTGCTTGGAGCAGGTGGAGCACGGGGTCTCAGCCATATCGCAGTGCTCGAGGCGTTCGACGAGCTCGGCCTCAAGCCCGCGCGAATATCCGGCTGCTCGATCGGCGCCATCATCGGCGCGGCCTATGCCGCCGGGCTCTCCGGCCGGGAGCTGCGCGAGCATGTGCTGGCGACCTTCCGCGACCGGGCAAGGGTGATCGCGCGCCTGCTCGACTGCCGCGTCGGCAAACTCGCCGACCTCGTGCGTGGCCTCGGCAATCCCGTGCTCATCGACGGCGAAAGGCTGCTCGACCTGTTCTGGCCGGAAGCTGTGCCCGATCACTTCGAGGAGCTGACGATCCCGTTCACAGCGGTTGCCGCGGACTACCATCGCCACAGCGAAGTCACGCTGCATGACGGGCCACTGACGCCGGCGGTTGCTGCCTCGCTTGCTATTCCGGGGTTGATCCGGCCGGTCGCGCTCGGTGGGCGCGTGCTGATCGATGGCGGCGCCATCGATCCCCTGCCCTATCGGAAGTTGCTGGCGCCCGGTCGCATCGTGGTCGCGGTCGATGTCAGCGCGCCCATGACAGAGCCCGGCGAAGCGCGCATTCCCGGGGCGATGGAGGCGCTCGTCGGCGCCTCGCAGATCCTGACGCGGACGCTGGTCCAGCGCCTGATCGAGCAGGAGCCGCCGGATGTCCTGATCCGGGCCGGCGCCGACCGCATCGGTGGGCTCGACTTCTTCAAGGCCAAGGCGATCCTCGCGGCAGCCGAGCCGACCAAGGACGAGGTCAAGCGAGCGCTGGAACGGGCTCTCGAAGCGCCGGGCTGACCGGCTCCGGAGCATCGCAGCGGAATCCGGGCAATGCAGCCTCCAAGACCCCTCGCCCTGCCTCGGTCAGGATCACGGCGCGGCCATCCTTGCGACGACGCACCCAGTCCATCTCGAAGCAGCGGCAGGCAAGCGAGGCCGCGAGATGGCCGGCGAGATGCGGCCGGCGCTCGCTCCAATCGAGGCAGGGGCGCAGTGCCGCACGGCGGCTCCTGGCAGTGGCGTCGGGATCGAGCCCCAGCGCCCTGAAGATCGCCTTGCCCGAGGCCGTCAGCGCATAGCCGCCCTCGCTCGCGGCGAGATGGCCGCCCGTCATCAACGCATCATGGATGCCGATACCGAGCCTTCCGGCGAAATGGTCGTAGCAGGTGCGGGCCTGACTCAGTTCCGCGCCGACGCGCGAAGGCAGGCGCCGGCTGGTGCCGTCGAGATTGGCGAGCACCATCAGGCCTTCCAGCGCCGTCGCGACTTCGGGGCCAGCGAGCCGGTAATAGCGATGGCGCCCCTGCACGGCGACGTCGATCAGCTTGCCCTGCATCAGCTTGGCGAGATGGCCGCTCGCCGTCTGCGGCGCGACGCCGGCGATCCAGGCGAGCTCCTTCGCCGTCAGCGCGCGGCCGTCCATCAGCGCGTGCAGCATGTTGGCGCGGGCCGGATCCCCCATCAGATGGGCGATCTCCGCGAGATAGGGACCTTGCGTACTCATAGCCACATGATGCGCCATCGCGGCCTTGCCGCAAGCGGGAACGCTACGGCGCTGGCCGTAGCATCGGGTCGCGACAGCCATCCGCTGGAATGCCACAAGCAGGACATGGACAACACGACTCTTCTCCTCTTCGTCACCGCGACCTTCGTGCTCGCCGGCTTCGTCAAGGGCGTCATCGGGCTGGGCTTGCCGACCATCGCGGTCGGCATCCTCGGCGTCGTGATGGCCCCGGCCCAGGCGGCAGCGCTGCTGGTGGTACCCAATCTCGTCACCAATGGCTGGCAGATCGCGACCGGGCCGAAGCTGCTGTCGACCTTGCGTCGGCTCTGGCCGATGCTCGCGACCATCTGCCTGGGCACCTGGGCTGGCGCCGGGCTTTTGCAGCAGCAGAAGGACGGCAGCGCCACGCTCTGGCTCGGCGCAGCGCTCATTCTCTATGCACTGGTCGGCCTGAAGGCGGCGAAACTGCGCGTCCCGCCCGGCTGGGAAGGCTGGCTCGGCCCCGTCATCGGCTTCACCACGGGCGTCGTCACGGCGGCCACCGGCGTCTTCGTTCTCCCGGCCGTGCCCTATCTGCAGGCGCTGGGCTTCGACAAGGACGAGCTGGTGCAGGCGCTCGGCATCTCCTTCATCGTCTCGACGCTGGCGCTGTCCTTCGGCCTGATCGGGGCCGGGGCGCTGAACGGCACCGTCGCCTGGCAATCGCTGCTCGCTCTGGTACCGGCACTGATCGGCATGGGCGGCGGGCAGTTCATCCGCAGCCGCATCTCGCCGGCGACCTTCAAAATCTGTTTCTTCGCGGGACTGCTGGCGCTCGGCGCCTATCTCTGCTGGCGCAGCCTTGCCTGATGGTCCGGCCCTTGCTTCGCAAAGTGGGACCGGTTCACAGGCTTAACCAGGCGCTAACCATACCGGCGCAGCCTCGAGCGGCAGCAACGGGAGCCGCTCGCATGGATGCCTTCACCATGGTCATCATGGCCTGCGTCGCCGGCGAGGCGCATTGCGCGACCAGCCGCATCAGCGAAATGGGCTTCACCACGGCGCAAGCCTGCGAGGCGCGGATCGACGACATCGCCCGGACGATGACCCGGGAATTCGGCAAGCGCCCTGAATTCAAGGGCCGGCAGGTGACCTATGACGTCTCCTGCATGGACCGTGCGCAGCTTGCGGCGAAATTCGGCATCGCCTCGTCGGATACCTGAGCGTCAGCGCCGCTCGCGGAAGAAATCCCGGAGCAGCCCCGCGGCCTCGGTCTCGCGCAGGCCACCATAAACCTCCGGCGCATGGTGGCAGGTCGGGCTCTCGTAGAGCCTGACGCCGTTCTCGACCGCGCCGCCCTTCGGATCGCCAGCGCCGAAATAAAGCCGCCTGATCCGGGAAAACGAGATCGCCGCCGCGCACATCGGGCAGGGCTCGAGCGTGACGTAGAGATCGCAGCCGATCAGACGCTCGCTGCCGATAGCGTCGCAGGCGAGCCGAAGCGCCAGCATTTCGGCATGTGCCGTCGGGTCCTTCAGCTCCAGCGTGCGGTTGCCGGCGCTGGCAAGGATCGTTCCGTCCCGCACCACCACCGCCCCGACCGGCACTTCGCCACGCAAGGCAGCCGCCTTCGCCTCGTCGAAGGCGAGCGCCATCGCGTCTAACGCGGAGGGTGATTGCGGCTTCGACATCAAGAACCCCAGCTTTGGCGCTCGCAGCGAGGGAAAGCCTCTGCTACAAGCGCCGGTTATAGCGAATAAGCGAGCCAGGCCTTTCCCGCAAAGCGGTTGTGCTCGGCCGGCTCAGGAGCAACCATGAAAGACGACGACAACAACAGAGGCCGCGGCCCACGCAAGGGCGGCGGCGCCGGCGGCCGTGGACCCGGCTCCGGTGGCAAAGGCTTCGGTGGCCGCTCAGGCGGCGAAGGTCGCGGCCCCGCGCGCGATGGCGAACGCAAGCCGTTCCGCAGCCGTTCGGGCGGCGATGACCGGCCGCCCCGTGACGGCGAGCGCAAGCCCTTCCGCGGCCATGCTGCCGGTGACGAGCGCCCGGCCCGCCGCTTCGAGCGTCCTGCCGGCGCCGAGGGCGAGGCCCCGCGCCCGCGCCGCTTCGACGGCGACCGGCCGGTCCGCGCCAGAGCCGAGGGCGAAGGCCGCGGTTTCCGCGAGCGTTCCGGTGAGGAGCGTCCGCGCCGCACGGGCGACCGTCCCTTTGCCGGCCGCGACAGGCCGCAGGGCGACCGGCCGCCGCGTGGCGAGGGCCGCGACGGCGAGAAGCGTTTCTCGCGCCCGCGCGGGCCGCGTTTCGAGGGCCATGACGATCGTCCGCGCCGCCCGCGCGAGGATGCGCCCGAGCGCAAGCTGATCACGGCCGACGAGCCGGAGCGGATCGCCAAGGTGATGGCGCGCGCCGGCGTCGCCTCGCGCCGCGACAGCGAGGCGATGATCGCGGAAGGCCGCGTCAGCGTGAACGGCACTGTGCTGGACAGCCCGGCCCGCGACGTGAAGCCGACCGATATCGTGCTGATCGACGGCGAGCCGCTACCGGCCCGCGAGCGCACGCGGCTGTGGCTTTATCACAAGCCCCGCGGCGTGGTGACGACCAATTTCGACCCGGAAGGCCGGCCGACCGTCTTCGACGTGCTGCCGGAAGACCTGCCGCGCGTGCTGACCATCGGCCGGCTCGACATCAACACCGAAGGCCTGCTGCTGCTCACCAATGACGGCGGGCTGGCGCGGGTGCTGGAGCTGCCGGAGACCGGCTGGCTGCGCCGCTACCGCGTGCGCGCCTTCGGCGAGGTGACGCAGGACGTGCTCGACACGGTCAAGGACGGCGTTACCATCGATGACGTCCATTACGGGCCAGTGATCGCGCGCTTCGAGCGCCAGCAGGGCTTCAACACCTGGCTGACGGTCGATCTGCGCGAGGGCAAGAACCGCGAGGTCAAGACCGTGCTCGAGCATCTCGGGCTGACGGTGAACCGGCTGATCCGCATCTCCTTCGGCCCGTTCCAGCTCGGCGAGCTCGAAGAGGGCGAGGTCGATGAGATTCGCTCGCGCGTGCTGCAGGACCAGCTCGGCACCGAGCTCGCGGCCAAGGCCGGTGCCGATTTCGAATCGCCGCGTCGCGACGCCCTGCCCGCCGCACCGCGCCCGGCCCCGGGCGGCGACGACCGCCCGCGCCGCCGCCGCGAACCCGTCGAGGATGAGCATGAGACCCGCCGCGAGGCGGTGCGCGAATTGCGCGGCGACAAGCCCTGGACCCGCACGGTCTGGCGCGATGCCGAGACCGAGCCGCAGCGCGAACGCAAGGCCCCGCCACGCCGCGGCGCCAATCCGAAGCTGGAGCGGCAGGAGCGCGAGGCGACCGGCGACGTGAAGCGCCGTCGCGACACGCCGATCGCCGACCCGAAGGGCCGGCGCGTGCTGGTCGAGCGCGTCCGCGCCCCGGTGGCGGATGAGCGCGCCGCTCCTGAGCGGGAGAGCAAGCGCAGGCCCGACCGCATGCCGCGCCAGGAGCGCGGTCGCGAAGAGCGTGGCGGCGACGAGGCGCGCACCCAGCGCCCCCTCACCCGCACCGGTGGCGATGAACGGCCGGCGCGGCGTCCGCGCCGCGAGGACGACGGACGCGACCGCGGCGGCGACCGGCCGTGGGAGGATCGCGCGCCGCGCGGCGAGCGTCCTGACCGTCCGCCTCGGGACGGCGCTGAGCGCCCTGCCCGCGCCTTCCGCGAGCGTTCATCCGAAGAGAGGCCGCGCGGCCGGAGTTTCGGTGACAAGCCTGCCGGCAAGGGCTTCGGGGGCAAAAGCTTCGGCGGACGGTCTTCGGACCGGCCGGGCGATGACCGGCCTCGTGGCCGCAGCTTCGGCGACAAGCCGGGTGGCAAGAGCTTCGGAGGCCGTTCATCCGAGCGGCCGGCAGGCGGCGGACGGCCCTTCGGCGGCAAGCCGGGCGGCGGGCGTCCGGGCGGCCGAGGCCCGCGCCCCGGCGGCGGCGGCAAAGGTCCCCGCCCCGGTGGCGGCAACCGCGGCTAAGCGATGCGGATCGTCGGCGGACGCCTGCGCGGCCGGCCTCTGGCCGGCCCGAAGCCGGGGATCGGCAGCATCCGGCCGACCTCGGACCGGCTGCGCGAATCCCTGTTCAACGTGCTTGCCCATGCCTATGGCGAGGCGGTCGATGGCGCGCGCGTGCTCGATCTCTTCGCCGGCACGGGCGCGCTCGGCTTCGAGGCGTTGTCACGCGGGGCGGGCTTTGCGCTCATGGTCGATGACGGCAGCGAGGCGCGCGGCATCATCCGCGAGAACCAGATGGCGCTCGGCCTCGCCGGCTTCAGCCGCATCTTCCGCCGCGACGCGACCAAGCTCGGCCCGATCACCGGCATGGCGCCGTTCGGCCTCGTCTTCTGCGACCCGCCCTATCGCAAGGGACTGGGCGAAAAGGCGCTCACCTCGGCCCGCGAAGGCGGCTGGCTGGCGCCGGATGCGCTGATCGTGCTGGAAGAGGCTGCCGATGCCGAGATCAGCCTGCCGGAGGGCTTCGAGGAGCTGGAGCGGCGGAGTTACGGCGAGACGCAGGTGATCGTGCTACGGGTCAAGGAATAGGCCCCAATACGGCACGGCAGGCCGGCTGACAGTTCTGCGCCTGACCGCAGGCAGACCTTCCGAACCTGGCCACGCTTCAAGGGGCGTGGCAACTTCGTTTTCAAAAAAGCGCCATCGCAGGGGCTGACCGGGGGCGCGCTTCGCGCCCAGCCGCCAAGGGGGTATTGTAGCTTCAATTGCGGCGCTGCCGGGTCTGCGAGCCCGTGTCGGACGTTATGGCGATACGGAGCCTCGCTGCTGGAGCCGGGGCCAGCTCTCAGGAGCGAAAGCGATGTCCGGACATGCTCTTCTGAACGCGCAGACCGTCGAAGACTGCATCATAGACCAGGGCTGGGAGCGCTACACCCCCGAGGACCACGCCATCTGGCGCGTGCTGTTCGAACGTCAGCAGCGGACCCTGAAGGGTCATGTCTGCCAGGAATATCTCGACGGCCTTGCAGCGCTCGGCATCGGCCCCGAGGGCGTGCCGGATTTCGCGCGCATGAACCAACGGCTGCGGCGGCTGACCGGCTGGGAGGTCGTGGCAGTTCCGGGGCTCATCCCGTCGCGCCCCTTCTTCCAGATGCTGGCCAACCGCCAGTTTCCGGCCGGCACCTTCATCCGCAGCCGCGAGCAGCTCGACTATCTGGAGGAACCCGACATCTTCCACGATGTCTTCGGCCATGTGCCGCTGCTGACCAATCCCGCCTATGCCGACTACATGAACGAGTACGGCCGCATCGGGCTTGTCGCGGTCGAGACCAAGGGGGTGAGGTTCCTTGCCCGTCTCAACTGGTACACCATCGAATTCGGGCTGATCCGCAAGCCCGAAGGCATCCGCATCTATGGCGCCGGCATCGTCTCGTCCTTCGGCGAAGCGAGATATGTGGTGGACGATCCCTCCGCCCACCACCTCGCCTTCGATCTCGAGCGCGTGCTGCGCACCGGCTATTACATCGACGATTTCCAGGCGAGCTATTTCGTCATCGACCGCTTCGAGCAGCTGTTCGAGCTGCTCAGGGGCAGCGATTTCGCCAGCCGCTTCGATGAATTGCGTGCCCAGCCGGCCCACACGCCCTTCGAAATCCTGCCGCAGGACGTGGTCATCCGGAAAGGCAGCGGGCATTTCTGGCGCGATTTCCCGACAACGAAGACGAAGCTGAAGTGAGGTTGAAGCCGTGCCGCCGGCTTGGGTCGAAGGCAGACATTGCTGTTCGTCTAGGAACGGGTGATATCTGATATTCGGCAGACCAGAGGGGATCATGGCGGATCAGGAGGAGGCACCATCGCCCGGCAAACACAATATCGTCGGCCTCCGCACGGTTTTTTTGAGCTATTTCGTTGTATTCCCGATAGTTGCGTGGGTTGCATATCCAATCGCGAAGTCGGCCTTTGGCATGGCCACTCCGTACTTGCTCATAGCTATTTGCGGTGCGGTGTTACTGTGGGGATGGTTTCGAGAGCGCCGTCGAAGATCGATCCGCTAGAGTCTCTAACGGGTCGAAAGCAGACGCTCCCCCTTCACCTTCTCCCGAACAGCCGCTCGATATCCGAGAGCTTCAATTCGACATAGGTCGGCCGGCCGTGGTTGCACTGGCCGGAATTGGGCGTGATCTCCATCTCGCGCAGCAGCGCGTCCATTTCCTCGGGACGCATGCGGCGGCCGGCGCGGACCGAGTTGTGGCAGGCCATCGTCGCCAGCACATGGTCGAGCCGGCGCTCCAGCGAGCCGGCCGTGCCATGTTCGGCAAGCGCATCGGCGACATCGCGGACGAGGCGCTGGAGATTGCCGCCGGCAAGCTGGCTCGGCGCCTCGCGCACCAGCACCGCGCCGGGGCCGAAGGATTCAAGCACGAGGCCGAGGCTTTCGAGTTCGCCTCCCGCTGCTATCAGCCGGTCGGCATCGACGGGGTCGAGCTCGACCACTTCCGGCAGCAGCAAGGGCTGGCGGGCGATGCCGTTGCGGGCGCGCTCGGCCTTGAGGCGTTCATAGACAAGGCGCTCATGGGCGGCGTGCTGGTCGACGATAACGACGCCCTCGCGGGTCTGGGCGACGATATAGGTCTCGTGGACCTGTGCGCGGGCAGCGCCGAGCGGCCGGTCGAGCGCGTCCGCCGAGGGCTCGGCGAGATGCGCGCGGGCATCGGCGGACGGCGCGGCGAAATCGGAGAAGCCGGATTGCGGGGCGCTCGTCGGGATCGGGGAAGGAGCACTCCAGGCGGACGCCTGCGGGAAAGAGGCGCGCGGGATCGCGTTGCTGCTGCCGCCCATCGAGAGCACGGCGCGGAAGGCATCGAGCGTGCGCGCCCCGCCCGTCGTAGTCGCGCGGTGGCCGGCGGCGGCGAGCGCCGCCTTCAGGCCGGTGACGACGAGGCCGCGGACCAGAGCGGGATCGCGGAAGCGCACCTCGCTCTTGGCCGGGTGGACGTTGACGTCGACCGAGCGCGGGTCACAGCCGATATCGAGGAAGAGCACCGGATGGCGGTCCGAGGGCACGACATCGGCATAGGCGCCGCGCACGGCGGACAGGAGCAATTTGTCACGCACCGGGCGGCCGTTGACGGAGAGATGCACGCCGGCCGAGGTGCCGCGATGGAAGGTCGGCAGGCCGGCGAAGCCGGAAATGTGGAAGCCCTCGCGCTCGGCCTCGATGCGCAGCGCGTTCTCGGGGAAATCACGACCGAGCGCGCGGCCGAGGCGGCGCAGCAGGCCCTCCTCCCCGATCGGCTCGGCCGGCCAGTCGAAGGCGCTGATATGCTCGCCTTCGAGCGAGAAGCGGATTTCGGAATGGGCGATGGCGAGGCGCCGGAGCATTTCGGAGACGGCCTGCGCTTCGGCCCGGTCGCTCTTCAGGAATTTCAGGCGGGCCGGCGTGAAGATGAAGAGGTCCGAGACCTCGATGCGCGTGCCGGGCGCGGCGGCAACGGGGCGGACGACGCCCTTCTCGCCGGCTTCGACCACGAGGCCCGAGCCCTGAGCGGCATCGCGCCGGCGCGTCGCGATCGAGAGCCTTGCGACCGAGCCGATCGAGGGCAAGGCCTCGCCGCGGAAGCCCAGCGTGTCGATGGCGAAGAGATCGCCGTCGGGGAGCTTCGAGGTGGCATGGCGGTCGACGGCGAGTTCGAGGTCTTCCGGCGTCATGCCGGCGCCGTCATCGACGACGCGGATCAGTTCGCGTCCGCCGCCCTGGATAGTCACGGCGATCGAACGCGCGCCGGCATCGATCGCGTTCTCGACCAGCTCCTTCACGGCGGCAGCCGGCCGCTCGATCACCTCGCCGGCGGCGATGCGGTCGACCAGGACGGGATCGAGGCGGCGGACGGTCATGGCTTCTTCGTCGTTACGGTGCGGAGCGCTCAACCTTTGTCATTCCGGGGCTTCGTGTCAGCGAAGAACCCGGAACCCACGGCTGGGCAAGGCGATCCAGCTAGCCTGGAAAGGGCTCACCCAGTCGTGGGTTCCGGGTTCGGCTCTGCGAACCGCCCCGGAATGACAACGGGCGCGCCTGCGACTCAGGCCCGCCCTTCGGCAAGATAGCGCTTGGCCAGGAGCTTCGCCTCTTCCACCGCCGGCTGGTCGAACGGATCCACGCCCATGGCGTAGCCGGTCAGGATCGTCTCCAGCATGAAATGCATCAGCATCTCGCCATGGCTGGTCTCGTCGATGCGCTCGACATGGAAGCGGCGGACCGCGCAGCCGTTCTTGGCGAAGGTGTCGATCATCGCGATGCCTTGCGCCGCGACGAGGTCGCCGATCGTCTTGCCGGCGAAATCGGCCTGGCCGATCTTCTCCGCCAGGGCGGCGTCGATCTGCGGGCCCTTGCCCTTGACGCTGGTGGTGATGACCGTGAAGAACTTGTCCTTGGGGCCGGCGAGATAGAGCTGCTGCTGCGAATGCTGGTCGACGGGGCCGAGCGCGCCGACGGGCTGCGTGCCCTGCCCGTCCTTGCCGAGGCTCTCGGCCCAGAGCTGCATCCACCAGCGGGTGAGCAGCGCGAGCTTGTCGGCATAGGGCATCAGCACGGCGATGTTCTTGCCGGAACGCATGGCGGCGAGATGCAGCGCGGCCCCGATCGCCGCCGGCGTCTCGCGGACGTCCTTGCCGGCGAAGAGCGGCGCGACCGCCCGGCCAGCGCCGAGCCGGAGCGCCTCGATATCGAGACCGAGCACGGCGGCCGGCAGCAGGCCGCAATTGGTCAGGACGGAATAGCGGCCGCCGACATCGGTATGATGCTCGAGGAAAGGCGTGCCGAAGGGTTCGAGCAGCGCGCGCAGGGGATGCAGCTTTCCGGGCTTGGCCGGCTCGGAAAGCCCTTCGAAATGCGCGCCGATCTGCTGATCCGAGAGATGCGCGCCGCGCAAGGCCTCGATCGCGGCTATCGATTGCAGCAGCGTCTCGCCGGTGCCGCCCGATTTGGAAATGGCGACGAACTTGGTCGTCTTGAGCGGCAGCTTGGCGAGCAGCGCCGCATAGGTCGCCGGGTCGAGATTATCGATGAAATGGACGCGCACGCCGGAGGCGAACTGCGAGAGACCGGCAATGCCGTAGCCGGTGAGCTGCGCCAAGGTCTGGCCGCCGAGGCTGGAGCCGCCGGTGCCGAGCACCAGCACGTCGGTCGTGCCGCCGGATTTCAACCGCTCGGCAGCGGCCTTCACGGGACCGAGATCAGCGGTGTCGCTCGGCAGCTTCAGCAGCGGGAGCGAACCGTCCTTCGCCTGCGCCTGCAACTTCGCCAGCGCGGGCTTGAGATCGGCCAGCGCCGTCTCGAAGGCCGCATCGGGAATGCCGCCCTTGCCGACCTTGGACTCGAGCGCGAGATCGAAGCTTTGCTGGAGCATGTAGACCTATCCGTATCGACGAGAAGACGAAGGCTAGAGCATCAGACTGAATATCATATTCAGTCTGATGCTCTATTTTTTGATGCTGCATCGGCTTCCCGAAAACCGCGCTCCACTTTTCGGGCCGATGCTCGCGTTCAGACCAGGGCGACAGGCCTGCCAACCGCCTGCACGAGCAGTTCGGAGTTGCCGAACAAGCGCTGCGCGACGCGCCTGACATCGGCGAGCGTCACCGCCGCGAAGAGGCCGTTGCGGCGGGCGAGGAAATCCGGCGTGTCGCCGCGCAGCGCCAAGGCCAGCAATTCGCCCGCGATCTTCGGCGAGGTGTCGAAGCGCAGCGGATAGGAGCCGATGATGTAGCGCTTGGCTTCCTCGACTTCGTGCTCGGTCGGGCCTTCCTCGGCCAGATTCAACATCTCCTCACGGATGACCTTCATCGATTCCGCGGCGCGGTCGTTGCGGGTGGCGGTGCCGCCGACCAGCATCGCGCTCTCGCGCAGCGGCATCAGGCTGGAGGAAACGCCATAGGCAAGCCCGCGCTTCTCGCGCACCTCCATGAACAGGCGCGAGGTGAAGGCCGAACCGCCGAGGATGTGGTTCAGCACGCTCGCGGCGATGAAATCCGGATCGTCCCACATCAGGCCGGGACCGACGAAGCGCAGCACGGTTTGCGGCACGTCGAGATCGATGACATGGGTCTGGCCGAGGCCCTGAATCGGCAGGGGCTGAGCGGGGCGCGGGCGCGCTTCGCCCACGGGCAATTCACCGAAGAGTGCATCCAACCGCCCGGCCAGTTCGGCCGCGGTGATATCCCCGACCACGACGATCTTGAGGCCCGCACGGTCCATCAGCGTGGGCCGCAGCGCCTTCAGCGCAGGAGCTTCCAGCCTGGAAACGCTGTCGATATCGCCCTTCTCGGGCCGGCTATAGGCATGCCCGGGGAAGGCGGCGGCATAGAGCGCGTTGCGGCACATCACCTCGGGATTCTTCGCCTGGCGCTGCAAACCGGCGATGATCTGGGCCCGGACGCGGGCGACGGCGTCGGCATCGAAGCGTGGCTTATTGAGCGCCAGCCCGAGCAGGTCGAAAGCCGTGTCGCGATGCGTGGAGAGCGTCTGGAGATAGCCGTGGAAATCGTCGCGGCGGGCGTCGAAACCGAGGCTGATGGCGTGGTCGGCCATGCGGCCCTGAAAGGCCTCGGCGTCGAGATCGCCAGCGCCCTCGTCGAGCAGGCCGGAGATCAGATAGGCGCTGCCGGCGGCATTCTCGGGATCGCGGCTGGCGCCGCCGTCGAAGGCGAAATCGACCGCGATCAGCGGCAGGCTGTGCTCCTCGACCAGCCAGGCCTCGACCCCACCGGGTGAGCGGACGGTCTGGACGGCGATGGCGGGGCCGGCCGTGTTGAGCTTCGGCGTCGGAATCGGGGCGTTCATGTCGCTTCCTGTCGGCGGGACGCGAGGCCCGCCCGTTCGAACGAGGGACGGCGGCGTCAGGCCGGCAGCAGCAGGCCGGTGACGCTGCGATCAGGCTTGAGATAGCGGCGCGCAGCCTCGATCACCGCATCGCGGCTCACAGTCTCGATGCGCTCAGGCCAGGCGAGCACGTCCTCGACGGTCTCGCCCACAGCCAGAGCCGAGCCGAAGATGCGGGCGAGCGAGGACTGGTTGTCGCGGGCGAAGACCGTCTCCGCCACCAGCCGGGTACGGGCACGGGCCAGCTCCAGTTCGCTCGGCCCTTCCGCCAGGAAGGTGGCAAGCGCCGCATCCAGCCCCGCCTCCATTGCCGCCATCTCGACGCCGGGGCGCGGGCTGGCAGAGATCTGGAAAGCGGCGCGGTCGACCATCGAGCCCATGAAATAGGCGCTGGCGCCGGCTGCCAGCTCGTCCTCGACGCAGAGCTTGCGATAGAGCCGCGAGGTCGTGCCCCCGCCGAGGATCTCGGCGACGAGTTCGAGCGCCAACACCTCGTCGCGCTCGCCGCTCGTATAGGTCGGGCTCAGCCAGCCGCGCCGCAAAGAGGGCTGCTGCACGCGCGGGTCGTTGAGCTGCACGCGGCGCGAAGCGCGGGGTTCCGGCTCGATCGGGCGGGAGCGGATGGGCGCCGCGCCGCGGGCCGCGATCCTGCCATAGGTCTCCTCGGCGAGACGGCGGACCTCGGCGGCATCGGTATCGCCGGCGACGACGAGGATCGCGTTCTCGGGCGTGTAGAAGCGCTGGTAATAAGCGAAGGCATCATCCCGGCTCAGGCGCTCGATCTCGTGCTCCCAGCCGATGATCGGCGTGCCGTAGGGATGGTGGAAGAACAGCGTCGCCGAGAATTCCTCGCCGAGCTGAGCGGCGGGATCGGAATCGACGCGCATGCGCCGCTCCTCCAGCACCACGTCGCGCTCGGGGGCGACCACGCTCTCGTCGAAGGAGAGGCCGGTCATCCGGTCGGCCTCGTAATCCATCATCGCGCGCAGATGCTCCTTCGGCACGCGCTGGAAATAGGCGGTGTAGTCGAAGGAGGTGAAGGCGTTCTCCTGACCGCCGTAACCCGCGACGATCTTGGAGAACTCGCCGGCCGGCCAGGCTTTCGTACCCTTGAACATCAGGTGCTCGAGGAAATGTGCGATGCCCGACTTGCCGGCCGGATCGTCAGCCGAACCGTTGCGGTACCAGACCATGTGGGTGACGACCGGGGCACGCCGGTCCCTGACCACCACGACATCGAGGCCATTGGCCAACCGGAAGGATTCGACCGGCTCCGCCTGGTCGGTCCGGTGCGCATGGATGTTCACCTGATGCCGTCTCCTCGATCGAAAAAGGGCGAGCGCGACGCGCCCGCCCTTCATGACAACTTGGTCGGGCGACCCTGCTTCGGCAAGGGGCGATCGCAGCAGACGATCACGCTCTCGCCGATGGCGGCCTACGGCCGCATCACCGGCCCACGCCCGGCCGCGAACTCGCGGATGCCGGGATCCTGCGTATCTTCAACCGGACCACGCGCACCCGGGCCGACGGCGGCCGTCGCAGCCGGGCGACGATAGCCCGCCGGCGGCTCCGCGAGCGTGCGACGCGGCGGCTCGGAGCCATAGGCGGCGGCGTTCTCGTCGACCTTGGCCTGACGCGCTGCCATCTCGCGACCGACCACGATCGGCTTGATGATGTTGTTGTAGTTGCTGTCGTCTTCGCTAAACAGAGGTCCCCTCGACTGACGCGTCGTCCGACCTTGGCGAATCTCCTCAGCCGACAGGCGGGCGTTGTTCCGGAGGCCGTGAGGTTCCACGTAAGGCGCCGGATTGGCCGCATCCTTGCGGCGCTGGACATCCGGATCGTTCGGCCAGGCGGCGTTGCGCTCGCTGGCCGCCTGCTGCGGGCGCGGCAGCGTCGAATTCGGCGGGACAACCAGCGGCGCGCGAGCGCGATAGTCGATATCGGCCCCTTCGCCCTTGCCGAAGACGCCCTGCATGAAGTTGTAGATGAGCGAGCCTTCCTGCGCGAAGGCCGGTGACGCCCCGAGCACAAGCCCGCCGGCGATGAGCAGATGAGCCACGCGGATGCGTTTGGCCATGTCAAAACTCCCTTCGGACAATCTCGCCCCGTCTCAAACCCCAGACGAACGGCAAAACAATGGCGAAACCGTCGTTAAGCTGCTTTTTCCACGCTTGGGCGGAAGGACTCATATAGCAGGCCGAGCACTCCGACAACGATCGCAACGTCGGCGATGTTGAAGATATACCAGCTGAAGCTGCCCCAGTGGAAATGGACGAAGTCAACGACCGCGCCATAGACGGCGCGATCGACCCCGTTGCCGAGCGCTCCGCCGATGATCAGCGCGAGGCTGAACACGGAGAAGCGCTGCGGCTCGCGCCACATCCAGCGCCAGAGCCAGATCGCCGCGACGAAGGAGATGACGACGAGGAACCAGCGGCCGAGATCGGTGCCCTGCTGGAACAGGCCGTAGGAGATGCCGCGATTCCAGGCCAGTACGATCGTCAGGAAGGACGTCAGATCGTACGGCCCGTTCTCGGCCAGCCCGACGCTGTAGAGCAGCCACGACTTCAGGAGCTGATCGGCGATGAAGACGACCAGGACGACGACGAGGCCGAGGCGACGGGCGGGCGTCATCAGGCGCGCACTCCCAGCTCCTTCAACGCCTTCGCATCGCGCGGCGTGACCTGGGGATAAGCCTTGTCGGCCGTCGCCGGATCAAAATACTTCCAGGACCGGGCGCATTTGATGCCGGCCGCACGATGCGGCACGACCGCGACGCCCGGCACGTCGGCGAGGCGGAAGGCATCGGCCGGCCCCTCACCGCTTTCGACGCGGATGCCCGAGGTGATGCTGATCTCGGCGAGATCGGCGCCGGACAGGGCCGCGTAGAGGTCGGCGTCCGAGACGAAGACCTGCGGCGCCGCCTCCAGCGAGGAGCCCAGGCGCTTGGCCGCACGCTCCAGTTCCAGAGCGCCGGTGACGACGCGACGCACGCGGCGGATCTTGGCCCAGCGCTCGGCCAGCTCCGGATCGAGCCAGCTCGCCTTGGCCGTGACGAAGCGCTCGAGATGGACCGAGCCCTCGCCCGCCTTCTGGTCGGGGTAGCGATCGAGCCAGGCTTCCTCGGCGGTGAAGACCAGGATCGGCGCGAGCCAGGTCGTCAGGCAGCGGAAGAGATGGTCGACGACGGTGAGCGCGCTCTTGCGGACATGGCTCGACAGCGGATCGCAGTAGAGCGCGTCCTTGCGCACGTCGAAATAGAAGGCCGAAAGCTCGGTGTTCATGAACTGCGAGAGCAGGAACACGACCTTCTTGTAGTCGTAGGCGCGGTAGGCTTCCTCGACCTGCGGGCCAAGCTCGGCGAGGCGGTGCAGCATCAGCCGCTCCAGCTCCGGCATGGTCTGCAAGTCGGAGACGCGGACATCTTCGCTGAAATGGGCGAGCGTGCCGAGCATCCAGCGCATGGTGTTGCGCAGCTTGCGATAGGTCTCGACGAAGGTCTTGAGGATTTCCTTGCCGATGCGCAGGTCGTCCGAATAATCGGCGGCCGCGACCCAGAGGCGTAGGATATCGGCGCCGCTATCCTTGATGATGTCCTGCGGAGCGGTGACGTTGCCCTTCGATTTCGACATCTTCTCGCCCTTCTCGTCCAGGCAGAAGCCATGGGTGAGGACGATGTCGTAGGGCGCCCGGCCGCGCGTGCCGCAGCTCTCGAGCAGGCTCGAATGGAACCAGCCGCGATGCTGGTCCGAGCCTTCGAGATACATCACGCGGTCCTTGCCACCATCGCCACGGCGGCGCGCGCGCAGGTCGGCGCGCTTCTCCAGCGTGAAAGCATGGGTCGAGCCGGAATCGAACCAGACGTCGAGCACGTCGGTGACGCGCTCGTACTGCGCCGGATCATAGCCGAAGGGCTTGAGGAAGCGGGCACCGTCGAGATCAGTGAACCAGGCATCCGCGCCCTCGGCCTCGAAGGCCTCGGCGATGGCCGCGTTCACGCGGTCATCGACCAGGATGTCCTTCGTTTCCTTCTGGACGAAGACGGTGATCGGCACGCCCCAGGCGCGCTGGCGCGAGACGACCCAGTCCGGCCGGTTGGCGATCATGCCGGTGATGCGGTTCTCGCCGGCGGCGGGCACCCACTCGGTTTCCTTGATCGCCTTCAGCGCGCGGTTGCGCAACGTGTCGGCGTTATGCCCCGGCGCGACCTGCCCCCTCTCCCCTTGCGGGAGAGGGTTGGGGTGAGGGGTCGCGCCGACCTCACCAGAAGCGTCGCGAGACCCCTCATCCGTCATCGCTGACGCGATGCCACCTTCTCCCGCAAGGGGAGAAGGGAAGGAGCCGATCGGCTTGTCCATGGCGATGAACCATTGCGGCGTATTGCGGAAGATCACCGGCTTCTTCGAGCGCCAGGAATGCGGATACTGATGCTTCAGGCGGCCACGCGCGATGATGTTGCCGGCCTCGACCAGCGCCTTGATGACGACGTCGTTGGCGTTGCCCTTGTCGCCCTTGTCGGTGATGACCTGCGCGCCCTCGAAGCCCGGTGCTTCCTTGGTGAAGCGGCCATCGGCGTCGACGGTGTAGGGGATGCGGGTCTCGATGCCGCGTTCGGTGAGCTGGCGGCCATTCGCCATCCAGACGTCGAAGTCCTCGCGACCATGGCTCGGCGCCGTGTGGACGAAGCCGGTACCGGCATCGTCCGTGACATGGTCGCCGTCGAGCAGCGGAACGTCGAAATCATAGCCGTGGCCGCGCAGCGGATGGGCGGTGGTCAAGCTGGCAAGCTGCTCGGCGGTGACATCCGCGACGAGTTCGAAGGCCTCGACCTTGGCCGCCTTGAAGACGCTCTCGGCGAGGTTCTTGGCAAGGATATAGGTCGCGCCAACCTTGGCCCAGTTGTTCTCAGGCGCTGCTGTCACCTTATAGAGGCCGTAGGCGACCTTATGGCTGTAGGAGATCGCGCGATTTCCTGGGATCGTCCATGGCGTGGTCGTCCAGATGACAACGGACGCGCCCGCAAAAGGCAGCGCGTCTAGCGGGGGCCAACCAGGACCATCACCCACCATTTGCTGCACCGGAAAAGCCACGAAGATCGTGTCGCTGACATGCTCCTCGTACTCGACCTCGGCCTCGGCCAACGCGGTCTTCTCGACCACCGACCACATCACCGGCTTGGAGCCGCGATAGAGCTGGCCGGTTTCGGCGAATTTCATAATCTCGCGGGCGATCTGCGCCTCGGCCGGGTAGGCCATGGTCAGGTAGGGATTGGCCCAGTCGCCCTCGACGCCCAAGCGCTTGAACTCCTCGCGCTGGACATCGACCCAGTGCTCGGCGAAGGCGCGGCACTCCCTACGGAACTCGACGACCGGAACGTCGTCCTTGTTCAGGCCCTTGGCGCGGTACTGCTCCTCGATCTTCCATTCGATCGGCAGGCCGTGGCAGTCCCAGCCTGGGACATAGTTGGAATCATAGCCCAGCATCTGCTGCGAGCGCGTGACGAGGTCCTTCAGCACCTTGTTCAGCGCATGGCCGATATGGATGTTGCCGTTGGCATAGGGAGGGCCATCGTGGAGCACGAATCTGTCGCGCCCCTGCCCCGCTTCGCGCAGTTTGCGGTAGAGATCCATCTTGGCCCAGCGGGCGAGCAGCTCCGGCTCGCGCTGCGGCAGGCCGGCCCGCATCGGGAACTCGGTCTGGGGCAGGAAGAGCGTCTGGGAATAGTCGACGCCGTCGGCAGCGGTCTCGGAGGCTTTGGCGGTGTTGGTCTTGTCGGTCATCATCCGGCTCGGACAGTCGGGACGGCGGGCCGGTCAGGGGCCTCGGGCGTCCACTCTTGAAACGGGAAAAGCGGTCTTCAACCCGGACTGCGCAAGCGCCCGCGCTTGTCTAGCGCGAGGCGGCAGCCGGGCCCGTAATTCGCCGGGACAAATCGATCAGCATGGCGCGTTCTGCGGGCATGGAGGGCTTCTAGCAGGCGCGGCTCAAGGAAGGAAGGCCGGCGTCTTCGCCAGAATGTCGCGTGCGCGGGCGCTGTCGGCGTCCATCTGGGCGATCAGGGCCTCGAGCGTATCGAACTTCTCCTCGCCGCGCAGCCAGTCGGCGAAGGCGACGTCGACGCGCTGGCCATAGAGATCGCCGGAGAAATCGAAGACGAAGGTTTCCAGCCGCGGCGCACCGTCATCGAAGGTCGGGCGGCGGCCGAAGCTCGCGACACCATCATGCCAGATGCCGTCGATCTTCATCCGGACCGCGTAGATGCCATGGCGCAGCCTGCAGTCGCGGGCGAGCTGCATGTTGGCGGTGGGATAACCGAGTTCGCGCCCGCGCTTGTCGCCATGGGCGATCAGCCCGCGGACCAGCCAGGGTCGGCCAAGGAATTCCGCAGCGCGCGCGACATCGCCGGCTTCCAGCGCCGTGCGGATCAGCGTCGAGGAGACAGGCTCGCCCTTCCAGCTGAAAGGCGGCACCACCGCGACCGGAATGCCGGCAGCCAGGCCGTGGGCCTGCAGCATCTCGGGCGAGCCGGTCCGGCCCTTGCCGAAATGAAAGTCGTAGCCGCAGACGAGGCCGGTGGCACCGAGCCTGCCGATCAGCAGGTCATCGACGAATCTTTCGGCCGGGATCGCGGCGATGTCGCGATCGAAGGGCAGGACGAAGACCTGAGCAAAACCGGCCTCCGTCAACCCTTCGAGCTTGAGCTGCGGCGAGGTCAGCCGAAAGACCGGTTCTTCCGGGCGGAAGACGCTGCGCGGATGCGGCTCGAAGGTGAAGGCCGCGGGCCGAGCCCCGCGCTCGGCGGCGAGCGACGCGGCGCGACGAGAAAGCTCAGCATGGCCGCGATGGACGCCGTCGAAATTGCCGAGCGCCAGGACGGCGCCGCGCAAGGCTTCGGGAACGGGCTTGTCGAGGTCGAGGACCACGGCCGTCGGCTCGGGGCGCGGCGGCTCATCGGCTTGGGATGGCATCAATCGGGAACGTCCACCTGCCCTTGAAACACGGGCGTTGACCGTCTTTGCGGCGAAGGCCGGCGGGGCGTCAAGGTCGCCGGATCGCGAAAAGGCCTCAGCCGCGCGGCTTCGGCGGCATGGCGACCCAGGCCTCGCCCTCCATCACCGCCTTGCCGTCGACGAGGCATTCACAGAAGAAGCGCACCCGGCGGCGCTCGGCCACCAGCTCGACGACCTCGACGCGGGCTGTGACGACATCGCCGATCTTGACCGGAGCCAGGAAGGTCAGGGTCTGCGAGAGATAGACGGCGCCCGGCCCCGGCAACCGCGTGCCGAGCAAGGCGGATATGAGGCTCGCCGTCAGCATGCCATGGGCGATTCGCTGGCCGAACTTGGTCCCGGCGGCGAAATGGTCGCAGAGATGGATCGGGTTGGCGTCGCCCGAGAGTTCGGCGAAGAGCGCGACGTCACGCTCCATGACGGTCCGCATCAGGCTTTCGCTGCGGCCGATGGCCAGATCCTCGAAAGCGTGGACGGTGTAGAGCCCGCCAGATATCGGCTGAACTGTCATGGGTCCCGCGCGGCCCGTGGGCCTGTGCCCTCCTGTCTGCAATCGAGTTAAGCATCTCGCAACCGCAACATCAGCGCAATTGGACTTTGGTGCGGCGCACCAACCTGCCCTTACGTTAGTTCGCAATCGGATTAACCGCTTCGCAAGGCGCGGCAGCTATCTACTCAGGCGAGCGGCACGGCGCTGGTATCTTCCAGCACCGCAACCGTCATGCCTGGAGCATCAGAATGGCTCTCGACCCGTCCATGCCGATCCTCGTCGTCGACGACTACCAGACGATGGTCCGCATCATCCGCAACCTGCTGAAGCAGCTCGGCTTCGAGAACGTCGACGATGCTTCGGACGGCACGGCCGCCATCTCGAAGATGCGCGACAAGAAATACGGCCTCGTGATCTCCGACTGGAACATGGAGCCGATGAGCGGCTTCGAGCTGCTCCAGAAGGTTCGCGAGGAGACGGCGCTGGCGGAAACGCCCTTCATCATCGTCACAGCGGAATCGAAGACCGAGAACGTCGTCGCGGCGAAGAAGGCCGGCGTCAGCAACTACATCGTCAAGCCGTTCAACGCGCAGACGCTGAAGACCAAGATCGAGTCGGTCTGCGCGGCAGCCTGAAGCCCAACAGATAGCTTCTGTCGAGAACCCACAGCCCTCATCCTGAGGAGCAGCCGTAGGCTGCGTCTCGAAGGATGTTCCAGGTGGCTCGGGTGCTTCCCGAAGCATCCTTCGAGACGCCATTCCTGCCGAAACGGCTCCTCAGGATGAGGGCCCAGGATCATTCAAACGGCTTTCTACCGCCGTCTCACCAGACCAGATGCGGCATCGCATAGGCCGGGCGATGCGTCTGCCGGCCGAACCAGCCGTGACGCTCTTCCCATGACGCTTCCATCAGATCCTGGGCATGGATGCCGGCCAGCACCATGATGCCGGCCGCGCCGAAGGCGTCGGCACCGGCGATATCGGTCCGGATCGCATCGCCGACCGCGCAGACCCTGTCGCGGGAGATCGCGGCTCCCCGGGCCCTTTCAGCGGCCGCCACCGCCGCCTCGTAGATCGGCCGATGCGGCTTGCCGGCATAGATCGCCCGCCCCCCGATCTCCTCATAGGCGAGGGCGACCGAACCGGCGCAGGGAATGATGCGCCCGCCGCGCTCGACCACGAGGTCGGGATTGGCGCAGATCAGCGGCAGCCCGCGCGCGGCAAAGCCGGCAAGCAGATCGGCATAGGTCGCGGCCGTGTCCTTCTCGTCGTCGAACAGGCCGGTGCAGAGCACATAGGCCGCTTCGTCGGGGGAGACTTCGCGCACGTCGAGCCCGGCGATCAGCGGCAGGTCGCGATCGGGGCCGAGGCGGAACATCGGCTCGCCCGCCCGCTCGCGAATCAGCGAGCGGCAGACATCGCCGGAGGTGACGATCGCATCCCAGGCCTCGCGCGGCACGGCGAAGCCATCGAGCTGGCCGACGATGACATCGGCCGGGCGCGGGGCATTGGTGACGAGGACGACGCTGATGCCGCGCTCACGCATCCGCATCAGCGCCGCGACCGCGTCGCGATAGGCGGCAACGCCGTTATGGACCACGCCCCAGACGTCGCACAGGCAGAGATCGAAGCGGTCCGCGACCTCGGAGAAACCCGAAAGCGGAATGGTGGAAGCGATCCCCGATGGCGACACTGTCTTGATCTCCGGCGATGATTGTCAGCGACGGGCGAGCTTCGCCCCTCGACAAGGTCTGATCTAGACGGGTTTCGCCGGAAGCGGAACCGGAGAGCGCAGGAAACGGCCGTGCGTCAGGCGCTGGCGCGGCGCAGCACGGCCCTGAACGGCAGCCGTTCCGGGCGCGCATCCTGCGGGGCCGGCTCGGAAACGGCGGCTGGAGATTGTGCAACCCGATCCTGGCCGAGCAACCGATCGACGATGCTCTCCGGCGGCCGGGAGGGCGCGGCCGGCGCCGGCGGGGGCGCAGGCGCGGGTTCCGGCTCGGCGAAGACTTCGGGCTTGACCGGACGCGGCGGCGAGAAGGCCTGCCCCTGCCCCATCGCGGCGCCGAGCTCGATCATGTCGGCTGCTGCGGGATTGTCCTCGACCTGGTCCGCGACGAGGGTGATCGAGACGCGTGCAAGCAGGGTGGCGAGATCGCCCGCGTCGATATCGCTCTGGATCCGGCCGTCGAGATGGGCCTGCAGCAGCGCGGCCGGCGCCTTCACATAGCGGACGCCGCGATCGAACAGGGCGCTCGGATCGAGGCGCAGGTCGACGAGTTGATCGAGCGCGAAACGCACCCCGTTCGCCGACATGGCGCCGAGCAGGCCGAGACTGGTCGGGTCAAGCGCGCGGAACACCGCCTGCGGCATCTCGATGACCAGATGCCCCGTATGCTCGCGGTACTTGTCGAGGATGCGGGTCAGGGCCGCCAGCGCGCGCGACGAGTTCCAGGTCGCATTGCTGAAATTGCAGGAGACGAAGATGCCGCCGTCCTTCGCGCCGAGATGGCGCGCGATCGCCAGCGCCCGCGTCAGGACGAGCGCATCAAGCGTCGGCCCGAAGCCCCGCGTCTCGACGGTCTCGATGAATTCGTGCGGCAGCAGCAGCGTGTTCTCGTCCAGCCGCAGGCGCGCCAGCGCCTCATAGCCGCAGGTCCGGCGCTGCGGCAGCGAGACGATCGGCTGCAGATGGACTTCGAGCGCACCCTCGCCGAGGGCCTTGCCGATCAAGGCAGCACGTTCGGCTTCCGCTTCCTCCCGCGCCGCAGCGGCGGCAGCGGCCCGTTCGGCGGCAAGCTTTTCGGCTCGCTCCCGGCGCGCCGCTTCCGGATCGAGCGCCACCTCGGGCACGGGCGCAGGCACTGCGACGGCAGGTTCCGGCAGGCGGGCCAGGACTGTCTCGTGGTCGGCCAGTGTCGTCGCGACCTGATGAATCAGGTCGCCGAGCAGGCCTACCTCGGCCGTCAGCTCATGAATCGCAGCGCGCGCAGGCGCGGCATCGGCGTCGCGCATCGGCATCTGCTGGACACGCTGCGACAGGGCATCCAGGCGAATGGCGTTGGTGGCGAGCCGGACCTTGACCTCGCCGAGACCCGCCATGGCCTGCTCGTGCCGGGCAAGGCCGCGGTGTTCGAAGGCCCGCATCGCCAGCATGAGCCCGGCTCCGGACGCGAGCAGGCCGAGCGCCGCGCCAAGTCCACCGGGAAGCAGGATCGCGACCGCAGCGCCGGCCGACAGACCGGTCACGGCGCCGGCAAGAGGAGGCAGGGCTTTCAGGCGGGCAGGTGCCACGGCAGCGCTCGCGCTATGTCAGGGAATCGGAATGGGAACGAATCACGGTAACAGCCGGCAGATTAACCTTGCCGGCGCGGTTATGCGAGCGACGCGCCTCATTCCCGCCACACCCGCCCCTCGACCCCAGCGGGACTTATGGCTTGCTCAGGCCGAGCGCGGAGAGAATCTTGTCGATCACCGACGGGGCGAATGCTCTCCGCTGCAGGAAAGCGCGCGGGTCCTGCCCGAAAAGCGGGGCTTTCTCGATGAGCTGAGCGATCGCCTTCGCCTGCTTCTCCGGATCGTTGTCAGCCGCCGCCTTGAGCGCCTGACCGAGCAGGCTGAGCTGGCTCGTATCCGTGGCCAGCATTGCGGCATGGCTCTCAGACGCCTTTCCCGCACCGATCAGATAGGCGCCGAGGAATGCATAGAAGTCGTAGCGCGGCGAGTGGGCGACACTCAGCGACGTCGCACGCTCCAGCAGGGGGAGCCCTTCGAGCGGGCGATCGAGCCGGACATAAAGCGCGCCGACATCCGCCAGAATATCCGGATCATAGGGATTGCGGGCCTGCGCCTCGCGGCCCATCTGGATTGCCTCGTCGGTTGCGCCGCGCAGCAGCAGCACCTTCATCATGGCCTGATAGGCCCGCGCTCCGGAGGGCGCGAGGCGGATAGCCGTCAGCGCCGCCGCAAGAGAACGGTCGAGCGGAGGCCGCGAGGCGTCAGTGTCGCTGTGCGGACCATCGCCCTGCGGGGCGGCGGCCGTGCCGTGCTCGCCGAGCGTTATGATCGCAAGATGGGCCCAGCCCGGGTAGAAACCCGGATCCTGCTCCACCAACTGGGCAAGGCAAAGCCGCGCGGCCTGATGCAGCTCCGGCAGCATCACACGGCGCGCGTCGAAAGCCTTCAGGATGCAGCGGATGGCGGGAGACGGAGCGGACTGACGCGCGTCGGCGGGAATGATGCCAAAAGGCTCCGTCAGCCGCGTCGCCAGCCGGCGCGCCATCTCGGCGAGATCACCTTCCTGGAGCGCGGCCAGCGACGTCCGGCTCGACGACGCGGTCCAGACGATGCGCCCGTCCCGCACGGAGCGCAGGCGACCCAGCCCTTCCGCCTCGCCATCGATGCCCTGGGCGTCGATCTCCAGGAGGTAGTCGACCTCGTCCGAAAGAACAGCTTCGGGCGGCAATGTCTTGATCGTCACGAGATCGTCGAACCGGGCCATGGCATCGACGAGCAATGCCGAGAAGCGGCGCAGGACATCGGCCAGCCTCGGATCCGAAGGCCGATTGGGAATCGCAATCGCGACGCGCAGCAGGGAAGGCCCCGCCAAGGCGTCGGACCGTGCGCCGGCAGCTTGCTCGCTCGCGGCAGGCTTCACCGCCGCGGGCCGGATCGGCTCGCGCGCCGGCCCCAGATACCACCAACCCAGCGCAAGCAGCCCCAGCGCGAGCGCGGCGAGGGTCAGGTGTGTCCAGCGGCGGGCCGTGCGCCGGTCCGGTTCAGGCGCCTCATCGGTGAATTCGGTCGCAACCCGGTTCCCCTCCCCGCCGAACCAGGTGAAAACCGGGACATAGCCGCCGACCGGCATCGATATCTGCACGGGATCGCCGCGGCCGTCGCCCGCATAGTACTGTGCCAGGGCCCGCCGCAGCCGCCCGGCCTCGACGCGAACGATGGGATCGAGCTGCGGGTTGAAATCGGCGGGGCGACCGAGCCCCTCAACCGCGATCGTATAGCCCTTCAGCTCGGCCGCGCGCCCCTCGACCGTGCGCTCGACGACGAAGCTCAGAAAGGCCGAAAGCTGGGGAGCGGCCCGAAAGGCATCCGAAACCAGGACACGGTCGAGACCCGCGCGAATGATCGCCGCGGCCCGTACATCCAGCCGTCCAGGATCATCTACGCCTTCCGTCATCGGGGTCCATTCTCATTGTGCCCCTCAAGCGGGGATTGTACGCCATCGGCGACCTAACGTCATCCACAAGCAGGTTCGTGCCGTCATCCGCTGGGCGCAGCCATCCTCGGCCATGATGGCGATTTACAGGCGGCTTGCTCCTGCTAGCTTCAACCAAGGTTAATCCACAGGGGTTTCGAATGACGTCCGCATCCTCCGCCATCGCCACGCCGAACGATCTCGAAGCCTACTGGATGCCGTTCACGGCCAACCGGTCGTTCAAGAAGAACCCGCGCATGGTCGCGCGCGCCGAGGGCATGTTCTACTACACGCCCGACAACAAGCCGGTCATGGACGGCACGGCGGGCCTGTGGTGCTGCAATGCCGGCCATGCCCGCGAACCGATCATCCAGGCGATTCAGGCCCAGGCGCGAGACCTCGACTACGCCCCCTCCTTCCAGTACGGCCACCCCAAGGTCTTCGCCGCAGCCGCCCGCATCGCGGCGCTGGCGCCGGGCGATCTCGACCATGTCTTCTTCGCGGGCTCCGGCTCGGAAGCCGGCGATTCCGCGCTCAAGATCGCGCTGGCCTACTGGAACGTCACCGGCAAGGCCGCCAAGACCCGCCTGATCGGCCGCGAGCGCGGCTACCATGGCGTCGGCTTCGGCGGCATCTCGGTCGGCGGCATGTCGAACAACCGCAAGTTCTTCGGCTCGCTGCTCACCGGCGTCGACCATCTCGCCCATACCTATGACCGCGAAAAGCAGGCCTTCAGCAAGGGCGAGCCGGAATACGGCGCGCATTTCGCCGATGATCTCGAGCGCATCGTCGCGCTGCACGACGCCTCGACCATCGCCGCGGTGATCGTCGAGCCGATGGCGGGCTCCACCGGCGCGCTGCCGCCGCCGAAGGGCTATCTCAAGCGCCTGCGCGAGATCTGCGACAAGCACAACATCCTCCTGATCTTCGACGAGGTCATCACCGGCTTCGGGCGCCTCGGCTTCGCCTTCGCCGCCGAGCGCTACGGCGTGATCCCGGACATGATCACCTTTGCCAAGGGCGTGACCTCCGGCACGGTGCCGATGGGCGGCGTCATCGTGCGCAAGCACATCTACGACGCCTTCATGGGCGGGCCGGACAACGTGATCGAGCTGTTCCACGGCTACACCTATTCGGGCCATCCGCTGGCGGCCGCCGCCTGCCTGGCGACGCTCGACATCTACCGCGACGAAGGCCTGTTCGAGCGGGCGCGCGCGATGGAAGGCGCCTGGGCCGATGCGGTGATGAGCCTGAAGGGCGAACCGAACGTCGTCGACATCCGCACGCTCGGCATTGTCGGCGCCGTCGATCTCGCGCCGCGGGCCGATGGCGTCGGCAAGCGTGCGTTCGAAGCGATGGACCGCCTCTTCCGCGAAGAAGGCCTGATGGTGCGGACAGCCGCCGACACCATCGCCTTCTCGCCCCCGCTGATCATCTCGGAGAGCCAGATCGAAGAGTTGATCGACAAGCTGCGCCGGGCGATCCGGGCGGTGGCGAACTGAGGCAGCGATAGGCTGGGATTTGCTGAACATGGATCGACGCACGTTCCTCACCGGTGCGAGCGCGGCCCTCGTGGCGCGCTCGGCCACGGCGCAAGCGCCGACTCGCCAATGGCAATCCCAGTCTCTCACCGAGGCGGGATTCAAACCCGATGCGAGCGAGCGCCTTGAGAAAGCCTTCGCCGACGGCGAACTGAAGGGGCTTCACGGGCTGGTCGTGCTCAGGCACGGCAAGATCGCGATGGAGCACTACTTCACCGGCCCAGACGAGATCTGGGGCGACAGCCGTGGCACCGTAGCCTTCAACGCCGACGAGCTCCACGATCTCCGCTCGGTCTCGAAGAGCATCGTCGGGCTGATCTACGGCATCGCGCTCGGCGAGGGACACGTTCCGAAGCCGGACGCGCCGGTGCTGGCGAGCTTCCCGGATTATCGCGATCTCGCTGCCGATGCGGACCGGCAGCGCATCAAGATCGAGCATGTGCTGACCATGAGCATGGGCCTCGCCTGGGACGAGAGCCTGCCCTACACCGATCCGCGCAACAGCGAGATCGCGATGGAGCGGGCGGCCGATCGTTACCGCTTCATCCTCGAGCAGCCGATTACCCGCCCGCCCGGCGAGACCTGGACCTATAGCGGCGGCGCCACGGCCCTGCTGGGCCATCTCGTCGCCAAGGGCTCCGGCCAGCGCCTCGGCGCCTATGCTTCGAGCCGCCTGTTCGCGCCGCTCGGAATCGGCAATTTCGTCTGGACGAACGGCATGGATGGGAAGGAGGAAGCCGCGGCCTCGGGCCTGCGCCTGCGTCCGCGCGACCTTGCCGCGATCGGGCAGCTTCTGCTCGACAAGGGCAGCCATGGCGGCCGGCAGATCATACCGGCCGACTGGGTGGAGCAGGCCCTCACCCAGCGCGCGCAGCGACAGGACGGGACCGGCTACGGCTATCAATGGTATCTCGGCCGCGACCGTGCCGGAAATGCCTGGTACGGCGCCGAAGGCAATGGCGGGCAACGCCTCATCATCGCGCCCAAGCAGCAGATCGTCATCGCCGTGACGGCGGGGAACTACAATCTCCCCGGCAATTCGCGGCTGCCGCTGCGCGTGGCGAGCGAGTTCGTCTTCGGCGCCCTCGCCCAATAGGCGGCGTGCCGTTCAGACGCGCCGGAGCTTGTTGTAGCGGGCGATCAGCCTGTCGCGCTTGAGCCGCGACAGGCGGTCGATCCAGAAGACGCCGTCGAGCTGGTCGATCTCGTGCTGATGGCACACAGCCAGCAGGCCGTTCGCCTCCTCGACATGCTCCACCCCGTCGAGATCGTGATAGCGCACCCGGACATGGGCGTGGCGCTCCAGTTCGTCGGTGACGCCCGGCATCGAGACGCTGCCCTCGACATGGCGGATGGTCTCCCGCGAGACGCCGTCCAGCACCGGATTGGCATAGGTCCGGACGTCGCCGGGCGTCAGCTCCAGCACGACCAGCCGCAGGGACACGCCGACATGCGGCGCGGTGATGCCGATGCCGGGCGCCGCCCGCATCGTGTCGAGAAGATCGGCCGCGAGCTCGCGCAGATCGGCGTCGAAGCGCGTGACGGGCGCGGCCGCCACGCGCAGGCGCGGATCGGGAAAGCTCAGGATCGGTCGTGGAGGCATGCGTAGGCTCGGTCTTCGCTATCCCTGTTCGGTTCCCGCTTCCTAACGGATCGCGGGTCCCGACCCCAGCGGAGCATTCTCACTTCGTCGTGTAGCCGCCATTCACCAGGATCGTCTGGCCGGTCATCCACCAGCCATCCGAGACGAGGAAGCGGACCCAGGGGACGATATCCTGGATGTCGGTCAGCCCGGTCTTCGAGAAGGGCGAGAGCGCGGCGGCCGTCTTGTGATAGGCGACCGCGTCGGCGCCTTCGGCGGGGTAGAAGAACGGCGTGTCCATCGGGCCGGGGCCGATCGCGGTCACCGAGATACCGCGGGCGCCGAACTCCTTGGAGGCAGCGCGGGTGTAATGCTCGACCGGCGCCTTGGTGCCGGCATAACTCGCATAGAAGGGCGTGTAGGCACCGAGCAGCGAGGTCACCAGCGTGCAGACCTTGCCATTGTCGCTGACATGCTTCCCGGCCTCCTTGAGGAAGAAGAACGCCGTCTTCGAATTGACCGCGCTCATCTCGTCGAACTCGGCCTCGCTGATTTCGACCATCGGCTTCTTCAGCACCTTGCCGACCGTGTTGACCGCAATGTCGATCGAGCCCATCGCCGCCTTGGCGTCGGTAAAGAGCTTCTCCATCGCAGCCGCCGAGGTCAGGTCAGCCTGGAAGGCATGGGCCGCCGCACCGGCAGCCTTGATCGCCGCGAGGGTCTGCTCGGCCTCGGCCTTGGCCGGAGCACTGTTGTAGTGGATGGCGACGGCCTTCGCGCCCTGCACCGCCAGGTCCTTCGCCAGCAGGCCGCCGAGATTCTTGGCGCCACCGGCGATCAGGACCGTCTTACCCTTGATGCCGTGATCGGCCATCGCATGCTCCTGTTCGCTGCAATCGATGGCCACAACATATCGTCCCGAAATCGGCTATAAAGATTTTGATCAGGACATCACTGGTCAAGAATCGCGAACAATATGGAGCGCCGATTTGGACCGCATCGACCTCTTCCGCATCTATGCCCGCGTCGTCGAATGCGAGAGTTTCACCCAGGCTGCCAAGGCGCTCGGACTGCCGCGTTCCTCGGTCTCGGCGGCGGTCGCCACCCTCGAACAACGGATCGGCACGCGGCTTCTCCACCGGACGACGCGGCGGGTCTCGGCGACGCAAGATGGCGCAGCCTTCTACGAGCATTGCGCAAGGCTTGTCGCCGATGTCGAGGAAACCGAGGCGCTGTTCCGTCATGGCACGGCGAGCCCTGCCGGGCGCCTGAGGATCGATGTGCCCGGCCGGATCGGGCGCCTGATCATCGCGCCGGCCCTGCCGGATTTCCTCGCCCGCTATCCCGAGATCGATATCGACCTCAGCGTCACCGACCGGGCAAGCAACCTGATCGAGGACGGCATCGACTGCGTGCTGCGCGTCGGTCCCTTAAGCGATTCAGGACTGATCGCGCGTGCGGTCGGGGAATTGCCGCTGATCAATGTCGCAACTCCCAGCTACCTCGCCGCCCATGGCACGCCCGGACATCCCGGCGAACTCGACGGACACAAGGCCGTCAACTACGCCTCGCCGTCGACGGGGCGGATCGAACCCTGGGAATGGCTGGAGGATGGCGCGGTTTACAGCCGCGCGCTGCCCGGCCGCGTCACCGTCAACAGCGCAGAGGCGTACATCGCCTGCTGCCTCGCCGGGCTCGGGCTGATCCAGATCCCGGCCTATGATGTCGCCGAGCATCTCGCGGCGGGCGAGCTCGTCGAGGTGATGCCCCGGCACCGGGCTGCGCCGATGCCGATGACATTGCTCTATCCCCACCGCCGGCACCTGTCGCGCCGGCTGCAGGTCTTCGCGGACTGGCTCGTGGCGCTATTGCGCACGAGATTAGCGGCGTGAGCCGGAAGGCTCAGGCCACCTTCTTCTCGGCTGTGCCGTAGAAGCTCTCGCCGGTCTTGGCCATGCGCTTCAGCAGGCGGTTCGGCTTGAAGCGCTCGCCATGGGCCTTGGCCAGCTTCTCGCAAAGCTTCACGAAACCGGCCGCGCCCATATTGTCGATATAGGACAGCGTGCCGCCCGAGTAAGGCGCGAAGCCGAAGCCAATGATCGAGCCGACATCGGCCTCGCGCGGATCGGTGACGACGCCTTCCTCATAGGTCTTCGCGGCTTCGAGCGCCTGCGTCACCAGGAGGCGGTGCTTCAGCTCCTCCATGTCGACGCTCTCGGGGTCGAGCCGCTTGCCGACGAGGTCGGCGAGACCCGGCCAGAGCCGCTTCGGCCCGGCTTCCGGATAATCGTAGAAGCCCTTCCGGTTCTTGCGGCCCAGCCGCCCGTGCTTCTCGACCATGTCGGCGAGCAGCTTCTCCTGCGCCGGATCGACCGCACCCTCGCCGAGCTGGGCCTGGGTCGCCTTCAGCACCTTGTAGGCGAGATCGACCGCGACCTCGTCATTGAGCGATAGCGGGCCGACCGGCATGCCGGCCTGCTTGCCGGCGGCCTCGATCATCGCCGGCGGCACGCCCTCCATCAGCATGAGGTGGCCTTCGCGGATGTAGTTGCCGACGCAGCGATTGGCATAGAAGCCCCTGACGTCGTTGACGACGATCGGCGTCTTCTTGATGGCGCGGACGAAGTCCAGCGCCATGGCGAGCGCCTTCTTGCCGGTCTTCTTGGCCATGATGACCTCGACCAGCAGCATCTTCTCGACCGGCGAGAAGAAATGGATGCCGATGAAATTCCTCGGCCGCTGGCTGGTCTCGGCGAGGCCGGTGATCGGCAGCGTCGAGGTGTTGGAGCCGAAGATGGTGCGAGGACCGACCACGGCCTCGACCTTGGCGATGACCTCAGCCTTGACCTTCGGGTCCTCGAAGACCGCCTCGACGATCAGGTCGCAGCCTTTGAGATCGGCATAGTCGGCCGAGGCCTTGATGCGGCCGAGCAATGCGTCGCGATCGGCGGTCTTGGCGCGGCCCTTCATGATCTGGTCGGAGACCAGCTTGTGCGAGTACGCCTTGCCCTTCTCAGCCGCCTCGATGTCGCGGTCGACGAGCACGACCTCAAGGCCGGCATTGGCGGTGACATAGGCGATGCCGGCGCCCATGAAGCCGGCACCGATGACGCCGACCTTCTTGAGCTTGGACGGCGGCACGTCAGCCGGGCGGCGGGCGCCCTTGTTGAGCTCCTGCATCGAGACGAAGAGCGAGCGGATCATCGAGGCCGCCTCCTTCGTCCGGAGAATCTTGGCGAAATAGCGGCTCTCGACCTTGAGGCCGAGATCGATCGGGAGCTGCAAGCCCTCATAGACCGCGCAGAGGATGGCGCGTGCGGCCGGGTAGTTGTCGTTGGTCTCGCGGCGATAGATCGCGCTGGCCGGCGGCCAAATCTGCATGCCGGCCGGCGAATGCACCTTGTTGGAGGGCAGCTTGAAGCCCTTCTGGTCCCAGGCTTGAGTCGCCTGCGGGTTGGCCTTGAGCCAGTCCTTGGCGTTCTGGACGATGTCGGCACGCGGAGCGACGGCGTGGACGAGGCCGGAATTGCGCGCCGGCAATGCCTTCACCTGCTCGCCCTTGAACATCATCTGGAGCGCGTCGCCGGTCTGCATCAGGCGCGCCACGCGCTGGGTGCCGCCGGCGCCCGGAAACAGCCCGACCTTGATCTCGGGCAGGCCGACGCGGGTCGAGGCATCGTCAGAGACGACGCGGTACTGGCAGGCGAGCGAGAGCTCGAAGGCGCCGCCGAGGCAGACGCCATGGATCGCCGCGGCGAAGGGTTTCCCGCAGGTCTCGAGCTTGCGGTAGAGTTGGCTGAGCTTGCGGCTCTCGTCGAAGAAGCTCTGCATCGCGACCGCCTCGCCCTTCTCCTTGGCGAGCGTCACATAGAGATCGCGCAGGCCCTGAAGCATGGTGAGGTCGGCGCCGCCGGAGAAGCTCTCCTTGCCGGAGGTGATGACGCAGCCCTTGATGGCTTCATCGCCCGCGACCTTGTCGACGATCTGGTTGAGCTCTTCCATCACCTGCGGGGTGATGACGTTCATCGAACGGCCCGGCATGTCCCAGGTCGCGACGGCAATGCCGTCGGCGTCGGTCTCGAAGCGGAAATTGGTGAGGTTCATGGACGTTCCCTCCGGTGGGTCGGGTCATCCCGGACGCCGCCGCGCGGCGATCCGGGATCGTCATCAGGAAAAGGCGGTGCTGGGAGCTAGCTCGTCACGCGGTCCCGTGTCTGCGCAGCGGCACTTCGCGCCGCGGCGCGCACGGGAAGACAGCGCTAGACCCGCTCGACGATGGTGGCGACGCCCATGCCGACGGCGACGCAAAGCGTCACCAAAGCGGTCTGCTTGTCCTGCCGCTCCAGCTCGTCGAGCACGGTACCCAGCACCATCGCGCCGGTCGCGCCGAGTGGGTGGCCCATGGCGATGGCGCCGCCGTTGACGTTCAGGATGGCGTCGTCGATGTCGAGCGCCTGCTGGTAGCGCAGCACGACCGAGGAAAACGCCTCGTTCAATTCGAACAGGTCGATATCCCCAATCGACATGCCGGCCTTCTTCAGCACGCGCTCGGTGACGTCGACCGGGCCGGTCAGCATCAGCGCGAGATCGGAGCCGACAGTGGCAAAGGCCTTGATGCGGGCACGGGGCTTCAGGCCAGCGGCCTTGCCGGCCTTCTTGGAGCCGACGAGCACGGCGGCCGCGCCATCGACGATGCCCGACGAATTGCCGGCATGGTGGACGTGGTTGACGAACTCGACATCCGGGTGCGCCGAGGTCGCGACGGCATCGAAGCCGCCCATCTCGCCCATCTGGACGAAGGAGGCCTTGAGCGCGGCCAGCGTCTGCATGTCGGTGCCGGGACGGATCGTCTCGTCGCGGTCGAGGATGACGAGGCCGTTGACGTCGGTGACGGGGATCACCGAGTTCTTAAAGCGGCCTTCGGTCCAGGCCTTGGCGGCGCGCTGGTGCGAACGTACGGCGAAAGCGTCGACATCGTCGCGCGAGAAGCCGTATTTGGTCGCGATCAGATCGGCCGCGACGCCCTGCGGCATGAAGTAGGTGTCGATGGCGACGCTGGGGTCGACCGCGATGCCGAAGCCCGAAGCGCCCATGCCGACGCGCGACATCGACTCGACGCCGCCGCCGATCGCCATCTCCTTCTGGCCGGACATGACCTGCGCTGCGGCAAGGTTCACCGCATCGAGGCCCGAGGCGCAGAAGCGGTTGATCTGGACGCCCGGAACTTCCTTGCCGTAGCCGGCCTTGAGCGCCACGGTGCGGGCGATGTCGGCTCCGGCCTCGCCGACCGGGTCTACGCAACCCATCACCACATCCTCGACGAGGAGCGGATCGAGACCGTTGCGGTCCTTGATCGCGCGCAGGGCCTGAGTGCCGAGCTCGATCGCCGTGACTTCGTGAAGCGAGCCGTCGGCCTTGCCCTTGCCGCGCGGCGTCCGGACGTGATCGTAGATGAATGCGTCTGCCATCGAGGGATCTCCCTGGCCTGCCGCGACCGGCGGCTTGTTGTCGTGCCGGACGTCGTGGTCGGTCTTGAACCGACCATCTTCCTATCCAGCGAACTCATCAAGAGATGCCCGGGGGCGAGCCCGGGCATGACGGTAACTCGATCAGAACTGCTCGACGCTCAGCGCCATGGTGGTGTCGGCGCCGGAGGTGATGCGCGCCAGATGGGCGGCGGTTTCCGGCAAGGTGCGCTCCATGAAGAAGCGGGCGGTGACCAGCTTGCCGCTCATGCGCTCGTCGGCACCGGCCTTGAGCTTCTCCTGCGCCGCCTTGGCCATCTTGACCCACATGTAGCCGAGCGAGACGAGGCCGAGCAGGTGCATGAAATCGCTGGCGCCGGCGCCGGCATTGTCGGGCTTGGCGAGCGCATTGTTCATGAACCACATCGCCGCCTGCTGGAGATGGCCGAGCGAGACCTGGAGCGGCCCAAGCAGCGGCTTCAGCGCTTCGTCCTCGGCATTCTCCTTCAGGAAGCCGCCGACCTCGTTGAAGAAGGCCATGATGCCGCGGCCGCCGTCGCGGCCGAGCTTGCGGCCGACGAGATCCATCGCCTGCACGCCATTGGCGCCCTCGTAGATCATGGCGATGCGGGCATCCCGAACGAACTGCTCGACGCCGGTCTCGGCGATGTAGCCGTGGCCGCCGAACATCTGCTGCGCCTTCACCGCGTTGTCGAAGCCGACATCGGTGAGCACGCCCTTGAGCACCGGGGTCATCAGGCCGAGCTGGTCGTCGGCCGCCTGGCGCTCGGCCGCATCGCCGGAGCGATGGGCGATGTCGGACTTCAGCGCGTTCCAGAGCACGAAGGCACGCGCGGCCTCGTTGAAGGCCTTGATCGACATCAGCGTGCGGCGCACATCCGGGTGGACGATGATCGGATCGGCCGGCTTGGCCGGCTCCTTGGCGCCGGTCAGCGCGCGGCCTTGCAGGCGCTCCTTCGCATAGGCGACAGCGTTCTGATAGGCGACCTCGGACTGGGCGAGTCCCTGGATCGCGACGCCGAGGCGAGCCTCATTCATCATCACGAACATGGCGTTGAGGCCCTTGTTCTCGGCTCCGACCAGCCAGCCCTGGGCGCCGTCATAGTTCATGACGCAGGTCGCGTTGCCGTGGATGCCCATCTTGTGCTCGATCGAGCCGCAGGACACGTGGTTGTTCTCTCCGACAGAGCCATCCCCGCTTAACTTGTTGCGCGGCACGACGAAGAGCGAAATGCCTTTCACGCCGGCCGGCGCGCCCTCGATGCGGGCGAGCACGAGGTGGACGATGTTCTCGGTGATGTCCTGCTCGCCGGCAGAGATGAAGATCTTGGTGCCGGAGATGGCGTAGGAGCCGTCACCGTTCGGCACGGCCTTGGTCTTGAGCAGGCCGAGATCGGTGCCGCAATGCGGCTCGGTCAGGTTCATGGTGCCCGACCAGGTGCCGTCGATCATCTTCGGCAGGTAGGTCTGCTTGATCTCGTCGGAGCCGTGGACATAGAGCGCTGCGATCGCGCCCATGGTCAGGCCGGGATACATCGCAAAGGCCATGTTCGCGGCCGAGGCGTATTCGTTCATCACGGCGCCGAGCGTATAAGGCAGGCCCTGGCCGCCATATTCCGGGTCCATGGCGAGGCCAATCCAGCCGCCGCCGGCATAGGCCTGATAGGCCTCCTTGAAACCCTTCGGGGTGGTCACGCCGCCTTCGGGATGACGGGTGCAGCCCTCCTGGTCGCCGGAATAATTGATCGGCTGGAGGACTTCCTCGCAGAGCTTCGCGCCCTCGCCGAGCACGGCCTCGATCACGTCCGCAGACGCATCGGCGAAGCCCGGCAGGTTGTTGTAGCGCTCGATGTTGAAGACGTCGTTGAGCAGGAAAAGCGTGTCGTCGACGGGCGCCTTGTAGACCGGCATCGGATCCTCCCTCTCGTCGCAAAGGCGGCGCTTGAACCCTGCCGCCGCATCAAGATAGTTCATATATAAACAATCTGAGCGAAGTTGCAACTGCAACGTTGTGACTTTGTGGTCCTCGGGATGGCGGGAGCGTGACGCGGCCATAAAAAAAGCCCCGGCGGAGCCGGGGCTTTGGGGATGACGCGCTTGAGCTTGCGCCGGAAAACCGCCGCTCAGGCCTTGCCGAGCCGCGAGAGCGAAGCTTCGAGCTCGGTGATCGCGCTCTCGATCTCGGCGCGCTGGCTGCGCAGCAGCTCAAGCTGCTCGACGATCTGCTCGCGGCTGAGCTGAAGGCCGCCGACGGAGGCCGCCTTATCGCCGGCCCCGCCCTTCTTGTCCTCGTTGGCGAGCATGGCGCGGATCTCGACGAGCGTGAAACCGAGCTGCTTGCCCTTGAGGATCAGGGCGAGCCGGGCCCGGTCGCGCGCCGAATAGATGCGCGTCATCCCGGAGCGGCTCGGCGCGATAAGGCCGCGCGCTTCATAGAAGCGCAGCGTGCGCAGCGTCACGCCGAAATCGCGGGCGAGGTCGCTGATGGTGAAATCGCCGGTCTGGTCGGCGTCGGCAGAGGCGGCGGCGGAGCGGGTTTCATGAATCGAGGAACCCGCCATAGCCAAGCTTTGGCGTGACATGAAAGCTGCAATCCTTGCGATGGGATCGAATCGCCGACCTTCTGACGGCATCGACCGATACCCAAGTGATAGGCAAGGTCCTCCCGCAGCGTCAGGTAATACGTCGCCCTGGCGGGGTAAGTTACCGTTACATGCCCCGGAAAGGCGTCCTCCCATGGGGCATTCGGAGAAAATTAACGATCGGGACCCCGGTTATTAACCTGCTGTTTACCATGCCGGCCAAATGTCGGGAACGCGCATCGGCCTCGTGGCTTCGTCAACGGTATCTTCACGATCAGCCGAGGTTCGCGCGGAAGGCGACGGCATCAGGGGGCCTCGCTTGCCGCAGACAAGGTCCCCTTAGGCGAGCGAGATCATGGCCAATAGCTTGCCCTGGAGCGTGAAGGGCGTCGATCCCCGGACGCGCGATGCGGCAAAGGCGGCAGCCCGCCGGGCGGGCATGACGCTGGGCGAATGGCTCGACCACAAGATTCGCGACGAGAGCGACGTGGGCCCTGCTCCGTCCGCACCGGAGCAGCTCGACATAGCCGCGCTGTCCGAGCGGCTGGCCCGCCTGTCACAGGGCCGGACCGACACAGCGCCGCGTCAGGCCCCTCCCACCCCAGCCCCGTCACGCGAGGCTATCGACAGCCTCGTCGGCCAGGCGGCCGCGCTCGAAAGCATGACCCGCGAAGCCAATGCCCGGACCGCTGGCGCTCTGGATTCGATCACCCGCTGGATCGAGAAGACCGAGGACCGCCTGTCGTCGAGCGAGCGCGGCTCCGCCGAGCGGCAGGAGCGCGCCACCAACGTCATCGCCGACGCGATCAAGACGATGGGCGAGCGCATCGCCGAGATCGAGCGCCGCGATCTCGAGGCCCAGCAGGTCCGCGCCGAGCAGGCGCCCCGCCTCGCCTTCAGCCGCGAGGGGCTGGCCGCCGCCGTCACCGATATCCGCACGCGCCAGCGCTTCCTCGATACCGACGAGGCCGTGGCCGCCCGCCCGACTGCGGTCGCGCCCGAGCGCATCTCGGCCTTGCGCGAGGATTTGCGCGAGATCGGCTCGCGCCTCTCCTATGACGGCCGCCGCCCGCCGCAACCGCAGCGGCCTGCCGCCCCGGTGCGTGTCGACACCAGCGCCATCGAGGCCAAGATCGGTCTCCTGGCCGATCGCCTCGACCGGCTCGATCGGCGCGACCAGTTCGAACCCCTGCTCAAGCCCCTCACCCGCATCGAGGCGGAAGTCTCGCGGCTGTCGCAGGACCGGGCAGGCGAGAGCTATCAGCGCTTCCAGCTCGAAATCGCGCATCTCGCCGCCAAGGTCGATGCGCTCGCGACCCGCGGCGGCCAGGTCAGCAATCTCGACCCTGTCCGGCGCGACATCGCGGAACTGCGCGACCTGCTCGGCGCCGGCGCGCAGGACCACAAGCTCGACGACCTCTCCCAGCAGGTCGCCACGCTCGGCTTCGAGATCGGCCGGCTGCGCGACGTCCAGCCCGACATGAGCGAGTTGCGCAGCCTGGCGAGCGCGATCGACGACGTGCGCGGCGC
The DNA here is from genome assembly GCF_057809495.1 of Allobosea sp. FG18. NCBI lineage: Bacteria > Pseudomonadati > Pseudomonadota > Alphaproteobacteria > Hyphomicrobiales > Alloboseaceae > Allobosea > Allobosea sp. FG18. The sequence continues at coordinate 373,018 of NZ_JBMDKB010000001.1, read as the reverse complement.
CGTACTGTCGCAGCGCGGCGACTTCCCCGGCGCCAGCCTGCTGACGTCGCTGGGCACCCAGATCGACGCCCTCTCGCACAAGTTCGACGCGATCGCCTCCCAGAAGCTCGACGAGGCCCATGGGACGCGGCAGAGCGACTACCTCGCCAGCCGCATCGACTCGCTGCAGCAGCAGATCGAGGTCCTGGCCGAACAGGGGCCGTCGGCCGTCACCCGGCAGATCGAGGCTCTTTCCGGCCGGATCGAGAGCCTCGCGGCCTCGAGCCAGTTGACCCGGATGGTCGGAGAGGGTCCGGCTTCGGTCGACCTCAACCCGATCGAGCAGATGCTGCGCCACCTCGCCGATAAGATCGACGAGGCCGGCGCGCCCGGCGCGAACGCCGAATCCTTCGATGCCCTCGAACGGCAGATTTCCGGCATCGCCAGCCGTCTCGACGAGGCGTCCGCGACCCGTTCCGCCGAAAACGGCATGGAGCGCACGCTGCAGGATCTCGTCGTGCACCTGCGCACCATGCGCGAGGAAACGGCGGCCGAACGCGCCGCTCTCACTCAGGCCGCCAGCACGGCGTCCGGCCAGGGCATCGCCGAATTGTCGAGCCTGGTCACGGGCCTGCGCGACACCCATGTCTCGTCCGACAGCCAGACGCGGAACGCGCTCGGCGCCGTCCACGGCTCGCTCGAGGCGATCATGTCGCGACTCGCGAGCCTCGAAGCCGAATTGCAGGGCGAGCGGCGCCCCCAGACGAACGGGCTGGCCGCAGCGATGCGCTCCGGGGATGGCGTCGTCCGCTCCAATCCCGTTCCGGCTCGCGACGGCTCGAACATCTCGCTCGGCGCCGCCGCGCAGGACCGTTTCGGCGCTCCGGCAAGCGAGCCCGCCCGCACCGAGCCGACCTTGCCGGCGAGCACGGCCTTCGACATCCCGCTGGAGCCCGGCTCCGGGCGTCCGCGCCCCGAGACTGCGATCGGCGGTGCGCAGGACCCGCAATCGGTCCGCCAGAGCCTGATCGCCGCCGCGCGGCGCTCGGCCAAGGCCGCGAGCGAAGCCGCCGCCGCGACGCCCTCGCCCGCCGTGGAGCCGTCGGCGAAGAGCCCCGGCCGCCTCAAGGAGATTCTGGAGAAGCGCAAGCGCCCCCTGTTGCTCGGCCTCGCCGCGCTGATCCTCGCCATGGGCACCGCACATCTCGTGACGACCCAGCTGCGCGGCGGTGCCAAGACCGCCAACAGCGAAGCGCGCAGCCTGATCACGCCGCCCGCCGCCAAGCCCGAGGCACCGGCCGCGCCGGCACAGGCTCCCGCCAAGGACCAGTCCTCGGCGCTGCCCACCGCCCCGCAGGATGCGCAGCCCCCCGCCAGCAACGCCGCGCCCGAGCGATCCATCACCGCTTCGGCCGCGCCCGCCACTCCGGCAGCCACTGAAGCGGCTCCGCCGGCACCGGCCGAGCAGACCCAGCTCGTCACCGGGATCGGCGACCTGCCGGCCGGGTTCGGCAGTGCCGGCCTGCGCAAGGCGGCTCAGGACGGCGATGCCCGTGCCGTCTACGAGCTGGCGACCAAGGCCGCCGACGGCCCGGCCAACCAGCGCGACCCGAAGCTGGCGCTGCGCCTGTTCGAGCGTGCGGCGGTCGCCGGCCTCGCGCCTGCCCAGTTCCGCGTCGGCAACATGTTCGAGAAGGGCATCGGCACGCAGCGCGACCTGTCGCTCGCCCGGATCTGGTACCAACGCGCCGCCGAGCGCGGCAACGCCAAGGCCATGCATAACCTCGCGGTGCTCCATGCCGAAGGCGCTTCCGGCAAGCCGGACTATGCCATGGCCACCGAATGGTTCCGCCGCGCCGCCGAGCTCGGCGTCCGCGACAGCCAGTACAATCTCGCCGTTCTGCTCGGACGCGGCCTCGGCGCCCCGACCGATCTCGCCCAGTCCTTCCTCTGGTTCTCGGTCGCGGCCGGCCAGGGCGACGAGGATGCCGGCCGCAAGCGCGACGAGGTGGCCCAGCGCCTGAAGCCGGAGGACCTCGCCGCGGCCAAGGGGCTGGCGGCGAGCTGGAAGCCCAAGACGCTCGACGCCGCCTCGAACGAGGTGACGCCACCCGCCAAGGGCTGGGACCCCCAGCCGACCGCAGCGGCGCCGAAGCCCGGCAAACCGTCCCGGACCTGAGCCGCGTTGCGCAACGTCATGCTTTCGACGTGTTGACGCGGCAGGAAGAACGATCGTTTCCTGAGGCGGGCCGGAAGCGGCCCGCCTTTTCCTTTCGGAAATTCGTCTTAACCCGGACAGCGTAGTCTGGGACCCATCAGGCGCAGGTCCATGTCCATGCGCCAGCCTTGCGAGGGGTAAGCGTGCAGATTTACCTGCCGATCGCCGAGCTGCCGATCAGCGTCCTGATGGTTCTCGGCCTGAGTGGCGCGGTGGGCTTCATCTCCGGCCTATTCGGCGTCGGCGGCGGCTTCCTGCTGACGCCGCTGCTGATCTTCCTCGACATCCCGCCGGCGGTCGCCGTCGCGACGGTCGCGGCGCAGGTCGCGGGCTCCTCGATGACCGGCGTCCTCACCTATCTCCGGCGCAAGGCGCTGGACCTCAAGCTCGGCGGCGTGCTGGTCAGCGGCGGCATCCTCGGCACCGTGCTCGGCGTGCTGTTCTTCAACGCCATGCGCCGGCTCGGCCAGCTCGAGCTCGTCATCACGCTGTCCTATGTCACGCTGTTCTCGATCATCGGCGGGCTGATGCTCTACGACGCGCTGCGCGCGATGCTGCGCGTCCGGGCCGGCAAGCCGGCCCGGCTGAAGCGGCGCGGCGGCATGCATCCCTGGTGGATGGGCCTGCCCTTCCGCCAGCGCTTCTATCGCTCAGGCCTCTATTGCAGCGTGATCCCGATCGCCCTGCTCGCCATCGTGATCGGCTTCATCGGCGCGGTCCTCGGCGTCGGCGGCGGCTTCATTCTCGTGCCCGGCCTGATCTACTTCTTCCGGATTCCGCCGGCCGTGGTGGTCGGCACCTCGCTGTTCCAGATCCTGGTGACGATGACCGGCGCGACCGTGCTCCACGCCGTCACCAACCAGTCGGTCGATATCGTGCTGGCCGTGCTGCTGCTGGTCGGCGGCGTGATCGGCGCGCAGTTCGGCGGGCGGGCGGCGCGCAACCTCAATGTCGAATCCTTCCGCCTGCTGCTGGCGCTGCTGATCCTGTCGGTCGGTCTGCGCTTCGCCATCGAGCTGTTCATCCCGCCGAGCGAGCCCTTCTCGGTGGTCGTGCCGGAGAGCGGACGATGAGGTGGCTCGCCGCACTCCTCGCCGCTCTCGCGATCGGTCTCGCAACCGGCGCCGCCCGCGCCGAAACACTGATCGCGGCGATGTCGAGCCACCAGATCCAGATCACCTCGAACTATACCGGCAGCCAGCTCACCGTGTTCGGACTGGTCGAGCGCGATGGACGGACGGTCGCGCGCGGCGATCCCTACGACATCATCGTCACGGTGCGCGGCCCCAGGCGCATGCTGCTGGTGCGCGAAAAGGAGCAGTTCGGCCCGATCTGGATCAACCGGACGCAACGGCGCTTTCCCGAGAATCCGGTGTTCCTGCATGTCGCCACCAACCGGCCGATCGCGGAGATGATGAGCAACGAGACGGCGCAGCGCGACCGCATCGGCCTCGTCAATGCGGAACGGCCCTCCGGCAGCTGGGTCGATCTCGATCCCGGCGCGCGGCGCTTCCGCGAAAGCCTTGTCCGGATCATGCAGGGCAAGGACCTCTACGGCTACGAGGAACGCGGCGTCACCTTCCTGTCGAGCGCGCTGTTCAGCGCACCCGTCGACATCCCCGCGACAGCCCCGACCGGCGCCTACACCGTCGACATCGTGCTTTACTCCGGCGGCGTTCCGCTGGCGCGCCAGCAAACCAATTTCGAGGTGATCAAGACCGGCATCGAGCAGCGCCTGGCTCAGGGCGCCTATGACTGGGCCGTCCTGTACGGTCTCGTCACGGTGCTGCTGGCGCTGTTCCTCGGCTGGGGCGCGAGCGTGATCTTCCGGCGCGACTAGAGTAATTTCGTAATTCTTCGAATCATGAAATTACTCTAGGTATTTGTTTTATAGCATTTTCTTCACGCGAACCGGTGTCCACTTCGCTCGAAAATGCTCTAGAGCAATTCCGCATAGGGCAGGAAGGGCGCAGAATCGCCCACCTCGACCCGCACGACGTCCTCGGCCAACACGACGAGCCCATCGGATTGCGCGAGCGAGGCGAGCGAGCCGGCTCCCTCGCCGGGATGCTTGCGCGCGATGATCCCGCCTTCGGCATCCTGCTCCAGCGACACCCGCAGGAACTCGCGACGGCCCGACTTCCTGGCACAGGCGAAGCCCAACCGGACCGGCCGGGCTGTCGGTGGAGCATAGGTTTCGCCAGCGAGCCGGGCCAGCAGCTGGCGGGCGACGAAGGCGAAGCCGACGAAGACCGCGACGGGATTGCCGGGTAGTCCGACGAAGGGCGTCCCGGCGACGCTGCCGATCGCGATCGGCTTGCCCGGCTTGATCGCGACCCGCCAGAGATCGAGCGCGCCGCAAGCGAGCACAGCATCCCTGACATGATCGGCCTCGCCGACCGAGACGCCGCCGGAGGTGATGACGAGATCGCAATCGGCCGCCGCCTCGCGCAGCCGCCGCTCGAGGCCCGTTGCCTCGTCGCGCAGGATGCCGAGATCGGCGACCTCGGCACCGGCACGCGTCAGCATCGCGCGCAACATTGCCCGGTTGGCGTCGTAGATCGCGCCGGGGCCAAGCGGCTGGCCGGGCTCGGCGAGTTCGTCGCCGGTCGAGAACAGCGCGACGCGCGGGCGCCGATGCACCGTGACGTCAGCCAGCCCGAGCGCCGCCAGCAGCCCGAGATCCTGCGGGCGCAGGCGCCGGCCGGCCGGCAGCACCTCCCGCCCGCGCGCGACATCCTCGCCCGCCAGGCGCAGATTGGCGCCGCGCTTGATTCCCGCCGGCAGGATAACCGCGCCATCGCTTGCGACGACATCCTCCTGCATCACGATGGTATCGGCGCCCGCCGGGACAGGCGCGCCGGTGAAGATGCGCCAGGCACCTCCCTCCAATCGCGCCGGGGCTTCACCGGCCATCGTCCTGCCCAGCACCGGCAGGCTGGTCGCCGCTCCAGCCGCGAGATTGGCGAAGCGGATGGCATAGCCATCCACCGCGGAATTGGCGAAGGGAGGGAGATCGCGCGGCGCGATCAGCGCTTGCGCCAGCACACGACCGTCGGCCTCGGCGAGCGGCAACTCGACCGTGCCGGCGATGGGATGCACGCGCGAGACCGCATCGGCCGCCGCTGCATCAAGCGTGACGAGCCCGGAATCGGTCCGGCCACCGCCCAGCCGCGCCATCACGGTCCCCGCCTGCTTCGGCTGCCTGAGCGCATCGCCGCCCGTTTCCTCCCGATCGATCATTCTTCATCGTCGCCGCCGCAGACGGGGTCAAGCACCCTGCGGCACGGCGGCGGTTGCCCGCTCCCGAACTGCCGTCCTATGAAGCAGCATGACGACGACGGGCACGACCCTGGACACCATTCCGCTCGACCTGCGCGGCCTGAAATGCCCGCTCCCGGTGCTGCGCGTGCGCAAGGCGCTGATTGCCGCACCGGCCGGCAGCTTGCTCATCGTGCACTGCACGGATCCAATGGCCGCCATCGACCTGCCGAATCTCGTCCGCGAAACCGGCGACATCATCGAGCAACAGGGGGATGCGGACGGCGCCCTCGTCTTCCATATCCGCAAGGCGGCCTAGCCGCGACAGACCAGCCAACGGAGTCCAACGACGTGACCGTCTCCCAAGCCGATGTCCTGCGGGCGCTCGAACTGGTGAAGCTGCCGGCGAGCGGGCAGTCGCTCGCCGCCTCCGGCCGCATCGGCGACATCCTCGTCGATGGCAGCAAGGTGATCTTCGCCATCGGCATCGACGCGACGGAAGCCGCAGCGATGGAGCCGGTGCGCAAGGCGGCCGAGAGCGCCGTCGGCGGCCTGCCGGGCGTGACGCAGGTTCTGGTGGGGCTGACCGCCGACAAGGCCGCCCCCTCCGCCGGCATGCAGGCGCGCCAGCAGGCGCAGCGCCCCGGACCGGGCGGCGCGCCGAAGCCTGCCGGCGTGCCGGGTGTGAAGCAGATCATCGCGGTGGCCAGCGGCAAGGGCGGCGTCGGCAAGTCGACGACCGCAGCCAATCTCGCGGTGGCGCTCGCGACGCTCGGCCTCAAGGTCGGCGTGCTCGATTCCGACATCTACGGGCCGTCCATGCCGAAGATCTTCGGCATCACCGGCAAGCCACAGATCGTCTCGGGCCGGACGCTCGCGCCGATGGAAGCCTATGGCCTCAAGGTGATGTCGATCGGTTTCCTCGTCGACGAGGAAACACCGATGATATGGCGCGGGCCGATGGTGATCTCGGCGATCACCCAGATGCTGCGCGAGGTCGCCTGGGGCGAGCTCGACGTGCTGGTCGTCGACATGCCGCCGGGCACCGGCGACGCCCAGCTCACCATGGCCCAGCAGGTGCCGCTCGCCGGCGCCGTCATCGTCTCGACGCCGCAGGACCTCGCCTTGCTCGACGCACGCCGCGGCGTCGCCATGTTCAGGAAGGTCGCGGTGCCGATCCTCGGCCTCGTCGAGAACATGAGCTATTTCACCTGCCCGGCCTGCGGACATCGCTCCGACATCTTCGCCCATGGCGGCGCCCGTCACGAGGCCGAGCGGCTCGGCATCCCCTTCCTCGGCGAGATCCCGCTGGCCATGCCGATCCGCGAGACCTCGGACGGCGGCCGGCCGATCGTCGCGAGCGATCCGTCGAGCGCCCATGCCAAGGCCTATGTCGCGCTGGCGCGGCAGGTGCAGGCCAGCCTCGGGGGCGCGGTCCGGGCGGCGCCGCGCATCGTGATCGAGTAAAGCGGCACCACGGCACGGGCGGCTTGACAGGCCGCCATAAATGTTCCTATTTTGTTCTCACCATTTATCGACTTTGCGTGGAACCGCGCGGTCATCCCGGACAAGCCGCCTATGGCGGCGCCGATCCGGGATCCATGCCGGAGTGCTTCCGGCAAAGGTTCAGGCGTGGATCCCGGCTCTTCGTTTCACTTCGGCCGGGATGACCCGCGTTTTGATGTGAAAAGGACGAAAGCCATGGCCGTCCATCGTGCCCGCCATATCGGGATCGGCATCGATCGCCCGGTGGAGGAGGTCTACACCTTCCTCGCCGACCCCGTGAATTTCCCGCGCTGGGCCGAGGGCCTCGGCCACAGCTTCGTGCCGGTCGAGGGCATGACCTGGCGCGCCGAGACGCCGATGGGGCCGATGCGCATCCTGTTCAGCGAGCCGAACAACCATGGCGTGCTCGACCATGCCGTCATCCCCGAGCACGGCCCGGCCATGCACAATCCGATGCGGGTCGTTGCCAATGGCGACGGGGCCGAACTCGTCTTCACGCTGTTCCAGCGCGAAGGCATGTCCGACGACGAGATGGCACGCGATGCCGCCATGGTCAGCCGCGACCTCGCGGCGCTGAAGGCGCTGCTGGAGGGATAGGCGCCGTCAGCTCGCGCCCGCCGCGAGGCGCTCGGCTTCGGCGAGGTCCTCCGGCGTGTTGACGTTGAAGAAGGGGTCGATCGGCTCTGCCGGCCACTCGGCGACGGCAACGCCATGGCCTTGCGTCCAGCGGCCGAGCCTGCGTTCGCCCGCAACCAATGCCGCGCGCAAATCCTCCCGCAACGTGACCGGCCAGAGACCGATGGCGTGGTGTTGCCGTCCAGCCGAGGCAGCGCAGGCGAGCGGCGTGCCGGCGGCGAGGCGCATATGATGCAATCGCGCGGCGAGATCATCCGGAATGAAGGGCGTATCGGCCGCGACGCTCAGCAGCCAACCGGTTTGCGGCCTATGCGCGGCGATCCAGTCGAGCCCGGCCAGAACACCTGCGAGCGGACCGGCGAAGTCCGGCACTGTATCGGCGACGACCGGCAGGCCGAATGCGGCCAGACGAGCCGGATCGCCGTTGGCATTGAGCAGGAGCCCATCGCATTGGCCCCGCAGGCGATCGACGACATGGGCGAGGATCGGCCGGCCGGCGAGCGGCTTCAGCGCCTTGTCGCCGCCGCCCATCCGCCGGGCGAGGCCGCCCGCAAGGATCAGGCCGATGGTCGGCGTTTCCGCACGCCCTGTCATTCCGACACCCTGCCCGGGAAGATCACCCCACGGGCCTCAGGCCGCGACGGCCGTCACTGCCTGCGCCCAGTGCTCGACGGCCTCCTCGTCGGGCGGCAGTTCGAGCCAGTCGTCGCCGGCGAATGCGCGCCAGGCGGGCAGGAAATCGCTGCGCACGGCGATCAGGAGCGGCAAGCCGGCGAGCAGCGCGCCGGCGATCTCCTGGCGCAGGCCCTCGCCCAAAGCCTCCTGCTTGCCGAAGCGGTTGACGATCACGAGATCGACGCCTCCGGCCAGTGCATCGGAGAAGGCAACGGCGGCGGCGGCCAATCCGGCCGCATCGAGATGGCAGCCCGAGGCGCCGGCGCCGAGATCCTGGCTGATCGGGAAGCGCCGGCCGCTGGCGACGTCCTCCAGCGACATCGCCATGCAGCTGTCGTCGCAGGTGGCATCGTTATGCTGGACCACGCCGCCGAGGCGCAGGCCCTGCCGCTTCAGCCGCGCGACGAGCCCGTGCATGAAGGCATCGATCGGAAAGCCGCTCGCGAAGGGGATGGCTGCCAGCATGATCATGCCGGTTTCTCTCACGAACGCCGCCGCTCCACCAGAGGCGACGATGCCACGCCCCCCGCGATCCCGCCGGAGAGATGTCGCGACAGTGTTGCCCCGCACCTACAGTCGCGGGCGCTTGCGCCCGCTAGGGTGACGGCGGCTCATCCCGGGCGGCCGGGCAGGCCGAGAGGCTGTCAGGACCCGCCGGAACGCATGATCCGCAACAACGCCCAAGCTCCGCTCGACCCGGCCACCGATGCCGCGCTGCTGCTGCGGCGCATCGGCTTCGGCACGCTGGCGCTCGTCCTGCCGCTGGCCGCGCTGGTCTCACGCCGGGCCGCCGTCGTGCTGGTGCCGATCGGCGTCGTGCTGCTGATCATCGCGACCCTGATCGAGGACCCCCGCAGATTCGTGGGCATGCTCCGGGCGCTTCTGGTCAGCCGCCCCGGCCTGATCCTGATCGGCCTGATCGGATGGGCCTTCCTGTCGCTGGTCTGGAGTCCGTTCCCGGCAGCGGCCGCCGAGAAGGCCGCCAATCTGCTGCTCGCAGCCGTGCTCGGCTTCGTCGGCCTTTCCGCCCTGCCCGAGCGGATGCGCTCCTCGAACCTCAACCTCGTCGCGCTGGGTACCGGCAGCGCCGGCATCTTCGCGCTCGGGCTGATCGCGGTCGCGGCGCTGCGCCATGCCGAGACGCCGCCCGGCGCCGTCGAGCGCGGCGTTTCGATCATTCTGATCATGGCCTGGCCGGCGCTGGCCTGGCTGCTGTCGCGCGAACGCGGTCTCAGCGCGCTCGGGCTGGCGCTCGTCGTGACGCTGCTGGCGCTGACGCGGTTCGAGGATGGCGAGACTCTGGCGATGATCTTCGGCGCCGTCGCCTTCGGCGCGGTCACGGCCAACCCCGAGCGCGCGGCGCAGATCATCGCGGCGATCGTCGCCGGGCTGATGCTGTTCGCGCCGGTCCTGCCCTTCCTGATGGCGCCGCTCGTCACGATCCTGCCCGACAGCGCCGATGATTTCGCGCAGATGCTGTCGATCTGGGCCGACGTGATCCGGCAATCGCCGATCGAGCTGATCACCGGCCACGGCCTCGACACCGTGGTCCGCGGACAGATGAACGGGACCTTGCCGCAGCCCGCTCCGGCGACGCTGCTGTTCGAAACCTGGTATGAGCTCGGGCTGGTCGGCGCTGCTGCCGCGGCCGCCTGCCTCTATTTCGCGATCCGCGCTGCCGGCCGCATGACCGGGGCGCTCGCCGCCGGCGGCGTCGCCGCCTTCACCACCGCCTTCGCGCTCAGCGTCTTCGGCTTCGCGCCGCTGCTGCCGTGGTGGCTGATGACGCTGACCGCCGTGATGCTGCTGTTCGGCGCCATCGCGCGGGGCCAGTATCGCACCGACCGGCCCGCCGTGCCGCTGCCGACGCGCCCGGTCAACCATACGCGCCCGAAGGCGAGCCCGCCGTCGGCTCCCTGACGGCTGCTTTCAACCACGCCCTCACGGGGTTAGCCGACGCTTGACGGGCGGGCATCCGCCGCGCTCTCGTGCCGCCGGATCGGAATCGCCCCGGCAGAGGACCAGCCCCATGACATTCGACGTCACCGCATTCGACGTCACCCTTGGCGACGTCCAGGCCGCCGCGGCGCGCATCGCCGGCAAGGTCCGCCGCACGCCGACCTACTATAGCGCGGGGCTTTCGGCGCGGCTTGGCGTCGAGGCCTGGGTGAAGGTCGAGAGCCTGCAGCTCGGAGGCTCCTTCAAGGTCCGCGGCTGCTACAACAAGCTGATGGGGCTCAGCGAGGCCGAACTGAAGCGCGGTGTCGTCACCGTCTCCGGCGGAAACCATGCCATCGCCGTGTCGCTGGTCGCGCGCGCCGTCGGGACGCGGGCGCTGGTGCTGATGCCGAAGGCGACGCCGGCGCTGAATATCCGCCTGACGGAAGAGGCCGGCGGGCAAGTCGAGCTCTGCGAGGATTCCCTCGCCGCCTTTGCGAAGGCGGAGACTTACGCCGCGCAAGGCATGACGCATGTCCATTCCTATGACGACCCGGCCATCATCGCCGGGCACGGCACGCTCGGCCTCGAACTGGCGGCCGATGCCGGCGGGCGGCTCGACCATGTCTTCATCTCGGTCGGCGGCGGCGGCTTTTCGGCCGGTGTCGGCACAGCCCTCAAGGGACTCGATCCGGCGCTACGCCTGCACGGCGTCGAGACCGAGGGCGCCACAACGATGACGCAGGCGCTGGCGGCCGGCGAACCTGTCGCGATCCGTCCGACCTCGATCGCCCGCACGCTCGGCGCTCCTTTCGCGACGAAGCGCACCATGGCAGCGGCACGGCAGTTCCTCGAGGACATCATCGTGGTGCCCGACGCGGACGCCGTCCGCGAGCTCGTCTGGGTGCTCCAGAACGGGCGGGTGCTGCTGGAGCCGGCAGCGGCCTGCGTGGTCGCCGCCGCGTCGGCGCGCAAGGACAGCTTCCAGCAGGGCGAGCGCGTCTGCCTCGTACTCTGCGGCTCGAATGTCGCGCTCGAGGATATCGCGAGCTGGCGCACGAGCTTCGGCGTCTGATGCCGATCCCACTGCCATTCCGGAACCGGCCATGAACGACCGATCGATCCCGACGCTGCAAACGCAGCGCCTCGCGCTGCGCCCCATGACAGAGGCGGATTTTCCAGCCTATGCCACCCTCCTGGCCTCGCCCCGCTCCGGCGGGTTCGGCGGGCCACTGTCACGAAAACAAGCCTGGGGCCTGTTCTGCCATGACATCGCCTGCTGGAGCTTGTACGGCCATGGCGGGCTGATGATCGACCGACGCACGGACGGCCTCTGCATCGGCCAGGTCGGCATCAGCCACGGCCCGCTCTTCCCGGAGAAGGAGCTGGGCTGGCTGCTCTACGAGGGCAACGAAGGACAGGGTTACGCCACCGAGGCCGCCCGCTCCTTACGCGACTGGGCCGCGCAGGCACTCGGGGTCTCCGAACTGGTGAGTTATATCGCGCCGGACAACGCAGCCTCGGTCGCCGTGGCGGAGCGGCTCGGCGCGGTCCGCGACCTCGTGGCCGACAGACCCGATCCGAATGATCTGGTCTATCGGCACAGGCTCACGACCGCGCCCCGCTAGAGAGCGCGCGGGTTTCGTCAGTTGCTGTTGCGGGCGAGCCTCGCATAACGGCTGCGCTTGCTGGCGGAAGCGTAACGGCTGCGCTTGTGGCCGTACCAGGATGCCTCGCGCTGGCCGACATCGGCATGGACCAGACCGTTGGAATAAGTGCCGACACCGCCGACATTGTCGATCGCGCGCGCCGCGGCCGCGGCCTTGCGCGACGACGTCGCCATCGGCCGGAAATCAATCGCCCGGCCGCTGTAGTGCTGCGAGTTCCGGGCATGGCGGCCGCCGCAGGTCGAGGTGATCTGGATCGGACCGATCTTCGCGACGAGTTCGGCGATCATCGCCTTGGTTTCGGGCTTCAGGCAACCGAGGCCTTTGACCTGCGGCTGAAAGGATATTTTCTCGGGCGTACCATCGGCCATGGCAGCAGCAGGCAAGAAACCGCATAGTAACGCAAGCAACGACAAGCGACGCATCATCTACCAAACATGTAATGGGGAACTGGAAAGGATCAGGCCAGATAAGCTCGATGGCCCGAACGGATGCCGCTGCCTCTAATCGTGAAGCAAGGCCAAATCGTGGCTGGTGCCTTTTCGAGTTATTGTATTAACGCTACCCAGATCGTTCATGGCTCTTGGTCATGCCGTCGATCCCCCCTGGCTGGTGGCCTGGAACGGCGCCGGGAAAGGGAGCTGTCATCCCGTGCGCGGTGCAGCGCGCAGCGGTGCTCCGCAGACACGGGACCGCATGACGAGGAGGCGCCTCTACGCGCAGCCTCTCAAAAAGGCACCCTTTCCTGAGAACGGTCCCGTGTCTGCGCAGCGGCATGGAATGCCGCAGCGCGCACGGGATGCCCCGGTGGATCGGCCTTCGCGCCCGCCCGCCATTCCGCCGAGGCCCATCCCCTGCGCGCCACCGGCTTGGACAGGCAGGGCGCGGCTGGGCTAGCCTGTGCGACGGCACCCGCTTTCTGCGCGGTCGCCCCATTCCATCTCAGAGGATACGATGCCCAAGACCGACATCATCGCGGCGCTCACCCCGGAAATCACCGCGATCCGCCGCGACATCCATCGCCACCCCGAGCTGATGTACGACGTCCATCGGACCGCCGGCCTCGTCGCCGACAAGCTGCGGGAATGGGGCGTCGACGAAGTCGCCACCGGCGTCGGCCAGACCGGTGTCGTCGGCGTCATCAAGGGCAAGGGCCAGGATTCCGGCCGGGTCATCGCCATGCGCGCCGACATGGACGCGCTGCCTATCCATGAAGAGACCAATCTCCCGCACCGCTCGACCGTGCCCGGCAAGATGCATGCCTGCGGCCATGACGGCCATACCGCCATGCTGCTCGGCGCCGCCAAGTACCTGACCGAGACCCGCGATTTCGACGGCACCGCCGTGCTCATCTTCCAGCCGGCCGAAGAGGGCGGCGCCGGCGCCAAGGCGATGATCGACGACGGTCTGATCACCCGCTTCGGCATCCAGGAAGTCTACGGCATGCACAACAAGCCGGGCGTGCCGGTCGGCAAGTTCGAGATCCGCAAGGGTCCTGCGATGGCTGCGGCCGACCAGCTCCACATCAAGATCGAGGGCCTTGGTGGCCATGCGGCGGCGCCGCATCGCGTCAACGACCCGATCGTCGCCTCCTGCGCGCTCGTCACTGCGCTGCAGACGGTCGCCTCGCGCAATGCCGATCCGCTCGACTCGATCGTCGTCTCGGTGACCGCGCTCAATGCCGGCGAGGCCTTCAACGTCATTCCGCAGACCGCGGAGATCAAGGGCTCGGTCCGCACGCTGACGCCGGAAACCCGCGACCTCGCCGAGAAGCGCATCGCCGAGATCGTCGAGGGCGTGATGAAGGCCTTCGGCATGAAGTATCAGCTCAACTATCGCCGCGGCTATCCGGTGACCTTCAACCATGCCGGCCAGACCGATTTCGCCACCAGCGTGACGAAGGAGGCCTTCGGCTCGGACGCGATCAACACCGAGGTGCCGCCGACCATGGGCTCGGAAGACTTCTCCTACATGCTGGAGGAGCGCCCCGGCGCCTTCATCAATATCGGCAACGGCGACTCGGCGGGCCTGCACAACCCGGCCTACGAGTTCAACGATGCGGCGATCCCGGTCGGCGTGAACTACTGGGCGAGCCTCATCGAGATCGCCATGCCGCAGCGCGGTTGACGGCTGAGGCGATGAGCGACATCGATTGTCTGGTGATCGGGGCCGGCGTCGTCGGCCTCGCGGTTGCCCGCGAGCTGGCGCTGGCCGGACGCGAGGTCGTCATCGCCGAGGCTGCCGAGGGCATCGGCACCCAGACCTCGGCGCGCAATTCCGAGGTCATCCATGCCGGGATCTATTATCCGCCCGGCTCCCTGAAGGCCCGCGTCTGTGTCGCGGGCCGTGAGCTGCTCTATCGCTACCTGCAAGAGCGCAGTCTGCCGCACAAGGCTTGCGGCAAGCTGATCGTCGCCACCTCGGAAGCCCAGAAGCCGGCGCTGGAGACGATCATGACCCGCGCCAAGGCGTCCGGCGTCGACACGCTGCGCTGGCTCTCCGGCGCCGAGGCCAAGGCAATGGAGCCGGAGGTGCGCTGCGAGATCGCGCTGCTCTCGCCCGAGACGGGCGTCGTCGACAGCCATGCGCTGATGCTGTCGCTGCTCGGCGAATGCGAAGCGGCCGGCGGTTCGCTTGCGCTGAACACGCCGATCACCGGCTGGCGCCGCGAAGCGGAAGGCTTCAGCGTCGATTTCGGCGGCGACGATCCGGCGACCTATAGCGTTCGGACCGTGGTCAATTCGGCCGGCCATGGCGCGCCGAAGCTGCTCGGCCTGCTCGACGGCTTCCCGGCCGCGCATGTGCCGGTGCAGCACTATGCCAAGGGCAATTATTTCGCGCTGACGGGCAAGCAGCCCTTCAGCCATCTGGTCTATCCCGTGCCGGAGGCGGCGGGGCTGGGCATCCACGCCACGATCGACATGGGCGGGCGGGTGAAGTTCGGGCCTGATGTCGAATGGGTCGAGAGCGACCAGGACCTGGTCGTCGATCCGGCGCGGGCGAAGAAATTCTACGCGGCGATCCGGACGTACTGGCCGGGGCTACCGGACGAGGCGCTCGTCGCGGACTATGCCGGCATCCGGCCGAAGCTGCACGGGCCGACCGAGCCGATGCCGGATTTCCGCATCGACGGGCCGGAGGTGCATGGCGTGACGGAGCTCGTCAACCTGCTGGGCATCGAGAGTCCGGGGCTGACGAGTTCGCTGGCGATTGCCGAGATGGTGCGCGAGAAGCTCGCGGCGTGAAGGCTGTCTTCCCGCACGCGCTGCGGCACGAAGTGCTGCTGCGCAGATGCGGGACCGTCCTCAGGAAAAGGCGCCTTCTCGTCGCGCGGTCCCGTGTCTGCGCAGCAGCGTTACACGCTGCAGCGCGCACGGGATGACACCCTTCTTTTCCCGCCCTTACGCCCGCGCCTTCTGGAACGCTTCCTTCGCCTCGCGCGCCAGCGTCTCGATCCGCTTCCAGTCACCCGCGGCGATCGTATCGGCCGGAACCAGCCACGAGCCGCCGACGCAGATGACCTGCGGCAAGGCGAGATAATCACCGAGATTCTTCAGGCCTACACCGCCGGTCGGGCAGAAGGTCATTTGCGGGAACGGGCCGGACAGCGCCTTCAAGGCCGGCGGGCCGCCGGCCTGCTCGGCCGGGAAGAATTTCGCGGTGGTGCGGCCAGCCGCAACGGCGCGCATGCAATCCGAAGCGGTTGCCACGCCCGGCAGCCAAGGCAGGCCGACCTTGCGCAAGGCTTCGTCGACGCTCTCGCTGAAGCCGGGGCTGACCACGGCCTGCGCGCCGGCATCCTTGACCTGCTGGGCCTGGGCCGGTGTCACGACGGTACCGGCAACCGCCAAAGCCTTCGGCACCGATTTCGCGATGGCCGCGAGGGCTTCCATCGCGGCCGGGCGGCGCAGCGTGACCTCGACGACATCGATACCACCGGCAACCAATGCATGAGCGAGATCGACGGCGCGCGAGGCGTCCTCGATCACCACGACGGGGATCACGCCGCAGCTCTTCAACCGGGCAATCGCGGCAGTCTCGTCCATGGTCTCGTCTTTCAATCGATTTGAGCAGGAAATCCGGCTCTACTCCTTCGCCCAGTAGACGTCGAGCCCTCGCGCGCCGCCGAGCAGAAGATCGACCGGCAGCGGCTGCTGTGCGCGCTCTGGAGCGGCCTGAAGCACCGCTTCCTTGGCGGCGCCGGAGACGAGCAGGCTCGCCCAGCCGGCACCGAGCAGGCGGGCGGGCGAGAGCGACAGGCGCGGCGGCAACCCCGGTGGGCGGGCGACGACGATGCCGCTGTCAGGCACGGCGTTAAACGTCGCCTCCGCGCCCGGGAAGAGCGAGGCGATGTGACCGTCCGCTCCCATGCCGCTGACGAGCAGGTCGATCTTGGGAAGTTCGGCGAGCTTGGCGCAGAGCAGGGCGGCAGCGGCTTCGATATCGCTGCCATGCTCGTGGAAGGACAGGAAGCTCGCACGCCCCGCGATCAGCGGCGCGAATTGCGCGCGGATCATGCGCTCGTTCGAGGCGGCATCATCGGCCGCGACGAAGCGCTCGTCGGTCGGCAGCAGCGTGACCTGTTCCCAGGCCAGATCATGCCGGCCGAGCGCGGCGAGGAAGCCGGCCGGAGTCGTGCCGCCGGGCACGGCGAGAAGCGCCCTGCCCTGCCCCGCAAGCAGCTCCTTCAGCCGGACCGCGACCGCCTCCGCCAGAGCCTCCGATGCATCGGCGAGCGTGGCGAAGCGATGCCAGGCGAGCGGGCCGGCCATCAGATCAGATCCGGGTCGGCCCAGGAGCGGCCGTCGCGCTCGATCAGGCCGATCGCCTGCGACGGCCCCCAGGAGCCGGCGGCGTAGCGATGCGGATGCGGGTAGTAGTCCTGCCAGCCGGCGATGATCGGATCGACCCAGGTCCAGGCCTGCTCGACCTCATCACGATGCATGAACAGCGTCTGGTCGCCGCGGATCACGTCGGTCAGGAGGCGCTCATAGGCATCCGGCGTGCGCTCGTCGAAGGCGGTGGAATAGCGCAGGTCGAGCTGGCGCGGCACGATCTTGAGCCGGCCGGAGCCCGGCACCTTCATCATCAGCTGGAGCTGGACACCGTCGTTCGGCTGCAGGCGGATGAAGAGGCGGTTGGCGTCGAGCCGGTCGCAGGAGCCGCCGCCGAAGATCGAATGCGGCACCGGCTTGAAGGTGACGGCGATCTCGGAATAGCGCTGCGCCATGCGCTTGCCGGTGCGCAGATAGATCGGCACGCCGGCCCAGCGCCAGTTGTCGACCTCGCAGCGGATGGCGACGAAGGTCTCGGTGTTCGAGCCGTGGCCGAGTTCCTCGGAATAGCCGCGCACGCGCTGGCCGTCGATCTGCCCGGCGCCGTACTGGCCGCGCACCGTGTAGCGCTGGACATCCGGCCCGACGATGGGGCGCAGCGCCTTCAGCACCTTGATCTTCTCCTCGCGGACGGCGCCGGCCTCCAGCATGTTCGGTGGCTCGATGGCGAAGAGGGTCAGCAATTGCATGAGATGGTTCTGGACCATGTCGCGCATATGCCCGGACTTGTCGTAATAGCCGGCGCGCTGCTCCAGCCCGACCGTCTCGGCCACGGTGATCTGGACATGGTCGATATCGCGGCTCGACCAGGAGCGCTCGAACAGCGTGTTGGCGAAGCGCAGGACGAGCAGGTTCTGCACCGTCTCCTTGCCGAGATAATGGTCGATCCGGTAGGTGCGGCTTTCCGGCAGGATGCGCGCGACGGCATCGTTGATCGCCCGCGCCGAGGCGAGGTCGCGGCCGAGCGGCTTCTCCAGAATGACGCGCGAGGTCGGCGTCAGGATCTCGGCCTTGGCGAGATTCTCGCAGATCGGGATGAAGAGGTCCGGCGGGGTCGAGAGGTAGAAGGAGCGGACGCGCTCGCTCTCTCCCAAGGCCTGCTTCAGCGCGCCATAGGTCTCGGGCTTCACCGCATCGAGCATGACCATGGTCAGGCGGCGCAGGAAGGGCTCGACCTGATCCTTCGGGATGCCCTCCTCGCTTAGGCGCTTGGCGATCTGCTTCGGCAGCCCCTCGACATCCTCCTCCTTGCGGACGATGGCGAGGATGCGGCTCTCGCCGGGCAGGACGCCCTCGCGGTTGCGTTGGGCGAGCGCCGGAAAGAGCTTGCGCAGCGCGAGATCGCCGCTCGCGCCGAAGATCACGAGATCGAAGGGCGGGACCGGCGTCCGCTCGGGAATGGTCTCGGGCCGAAGCGCGTTGTCCACGATGGCGTCCATAGGTCTCACAACTCCGTCAGGCGGTGCCGGTTCGCAATGCGGTGCCCGTCATTGCGAGAAGCGCAAGCGACGAAGCAATCCAGGGGACCGGGTTGCAGCCGTTCAACCCAGTCCCCTGGATTGCTTCGCTACGCTCGCAATGACGGAGCGGCCAACCGGGATACACCGTACCGAAAGGCTGCGGCCAGAGTGGGACGGTTTTGCCGCGCTGCAAAGAGGGGACGGCGCAGGGCCGATCCCCTCGTCGTTCAGCCCGCGCGCCGGAAGCCCGCGCTCGCGGTCAGCAACTGCTGGGCATAGGCCGTCTGCGGCTGACGCGCGGCCAGCGTCTCGACCGTCATTTCCTCGACCGCGCGGCCGAACTGCATGACCAGCAGGCGCTCGCACATATGGCCGACGACCGAGAGATCGTGGCTGACGAGGATATAGGTCAGCTTGCGCTCCTGCCTGAGCGCCGCGAGCAGGTTCAGCACCTCCGCCTGGATCGAGACGTCGAGCGCCGAGGTCGGCTCGTCCAGGAGCAGGATCGAGGGTTCGAGCACCAGCGCACGGGCGATCGCGACGCGCTGGCGCTGGCCGCCCGAGAGCTGGTGCGGATAGCGGAAGCGGAACGAGGCGGGCAGGCCGACATCCGTGAGCGCCTTGCCGATGCGGGCCTCAGCGTTGTCGAGGCCGTGGATGGCGAGCGGCTCGGCCAGCGTGTCGTCGACCGTCTTCTTGGGGTGCAGCGAGCCATAGGGGTCCTGGAAGACCATCTGGACGTTGCGATAGAAGGCCTTGTCGCGGACCTTGGGCTGCACGACGCCCTCGATCGTGACATTGCCGCTCCATTCCCGGTTGAGGCCGGAGAGCACGCGCAGCACGGTCGACTTGCCCGAACCGGACTCGCCGACGAGGCCGTAGCTCTCGCCCCTGCGGACGTCGAAGGAGAGATCCTTCACGACATGGGAATCGCCGAAGGAGACGTTGAGCTTGTCGACGGAGATCGCTGTGTTCGTCATGCCAGCCACGCCGGGTCACGGTTGAGGGTGGCGAGCTTCGCCCGGGGATGATCGAGGTCCGGCAGGCATTCGAGCAGGCCGAGCGTATAGGGATGGCGGCGGCTGCGCGCCGCCGGGTCGGCAAGCTCGGCCGCCGGCAGCGTCTCCATGACCTTGCCGCCATACATGACGATGACGCGGTCGCAGAAGGACTGCACCAGATGCAGGTCGTGGCTGATGAAGATCAGCCCCATGCCGCGCTCGGTGACGAGATCGTCGAGGATCTTGAGGATCTGAAGCTGGACGGTGACGTCGAGCGCCGAGGTCGGCTCGTCGGCGATCAGGACCTCCGGTTCGGCGATCAGCATCATCGCGATCATGACGCGCTGGCCCATGCCGCCCGAGACCTCGTGCGGATAGAGGTCGTAGACGCGGGCGGGCTCACGAATCTGCACCTGTTCCAGCATGGCGAGGCTGCGCTCGCGCGCCTCGCGGAAGCCGGCCTTGCGGTGGATGCGATAGGCCTCGGCGATCTGGCTGCCCACGGTCTCGACCGGGTTCAGCGAGAATTTCGGGTCCTGCATCACCATGGAGATATGGCGGCCGCGGAGCTTGCGGCGCGCGCCCTTGTCCATGGCCGTCAGGTCCTGACCACGGAAGCGCATGCGGTCGGCGCTGACGACGCCCGGATGCGGGATCAGGTCGAGGATGGCGCGGCCGGTCATCGACTTGCCCGAGCCGGACTCGCCGACGATGCCGAGCCGCTCGCGGCCAAGCGTGAAGGAGAGGCCGCGCACGGCCCGGACGATGCCGGTCGGCGTGTGGAAGTCGACCTTGAGATTGTCGACCTCGAGAAGAGGCTGCTCGCTCGCCATCGGCTTACCTCGCATCCATGACGTCGCGGAGCCCGTCGCCGAGCAGGTTGAAGCCGAGCGCGACGATGCAGATTGCGACGCCGGGGAAGGTCGCAACCCACCACTGGTCGAAAATCTGCTCGCGGCCGGCCGAGATCATCGCGCCCCATTCCGGCATCGGCGGCTGCGCGCCGAGGCCGAGGAAGCCGAGGCCGGCGGCGGTCAGGATGATGCCGGCCATGTCGAAGGTGGTGCGCACGATCAGCGAGGACATGCACATCGGCACGACATGCTTCCAGATGATGCGGGCTTGCGAGGCGCCCTGCAGGCGCATCGCGGCGATATAATCCTGGTTGCGGATCACCATCGTCTCGGCGCGGGCGACGCGGGCATAGGGCGGCCAGGTCGTGATCGCGATGGCGATGATGGCGTTGACGATGCCGGGGCCGAGCGCCGCGACGAAGGCCAGCGCCAACACGAGGCGCGGGAAGGCCAGGAAGACGTCGGTGATGCGCATCAGCAGACGATCGACCCAACCACCGTAATAGCCGGAGATCGCGCCGATCAGCAGGCCGAAGGGGCCGACGGTGACCACGACCAGCAGCACGATCACCAGCGTGATGCGCGTGCCGTAGACGATGCGGCTGAAGATGTCGCGGCCGAGCGCGTCGGTGCCGAACCAGTTGGTCGTCGACGGCGGCAGCAGCCGCTTGTCTAGCGCCTGCGCGATCGGATCGAAGGGCGCGATGACGGGCGCGAAGGCGGCGATCAGCAGCAGCAGGACGATGATGGCGAGGCCCGCCACCGCCATCGGGTTGCGCTTGAAGGCAAGCCATTGCCGGTAAAGCTGGCCGAGACGGGCCTGTCGGCGTGACTCAGGCGAGTCGCTGATCAGCCAGGCGTGCAGGCCGGGAGAGGAAGTGTCGCTCATGTCCGTCTCCTCAACGCACGCGCGGATCGGCCAGGCGGCCGATGATGTCGGTCAGGAGATTGACCCCGATGAAGACGACGCCGACCACCAGAGTGCCACCGAGCACCGCATTCATGTCGGCGTTGAGCAGAGCGTTGGTGAGATAGCGGCCGAGGCCCGGCCAGGCGAAGATCGTCTCGGTCAGCACCGAGCCCTCCAGCAGATGCATGTAGGAGAGCGCGATCACGGTGAAGAGCGGCACGGCGGCATTGCGCAGCGCGTGGCGCCAGATCACGGCGGTCTCGGAGACGCCCTTCACGCGGGCGGCGATGACATATTGCTGCTGCAGCTCGGTGATCATGAAGCTGCGGGTCATGCGGCTGATATAGGCCACCGAGAGCAGGCCGAGCACCAGAGCCGGCAGGATCAGATGCGAGAGGGCGTCCCAGAACGCCTCCCATTCACCCTCCAGCGCGGCGTCGATCATGATGACGCCGGTGCGGGTGGTGACGATGTCCTGCCAGACCACCGAGATCCGCCCCGGTCCGGAGACCCAACCGAGCTTGGCGTAGAACAGCAGCAGCGCCATCAGGCCGATCCAGAAGACCGGGACGGAATAGCCGACGAGGCCGACGACGCGGGCGACCTGATCCTGCCAGCGGCCCTGGTTGACGGCGGCGACGATGCCGAGCGGGACGCCGATGAGCACGCCGATCAGCGTGCCGAGCGTCGCGAGTTCAAGCGTCGCCGGGAAGACGCGCTTGATGTCCTCGACGACCGGGTTCGAGGTCAGCACGGAGGTGCCGAGATTCCCGGTGAAGACCTTGCCGATATAGATGGCGAATTGCTGCCAGAGCGGCTTGTCGAGGCCGAGCTCGATGCGCGCCGCCTCATAGGTTTCAGGCCGAGCGTTGTCGCCGACGACGGCTAGCACCGGGTCGATCGGAATGACGCGGGCGATGAAGAAGGTGACCAGCAGCAGGCCGAACATGGTGATGACCACGGTCGTCAACTCGCGCGAGAGCGCGCGGCCCCAGCGCCGCAGCCTGCCCGGCGCGGCGGCCTTGCCTGTGGGAGCTTGCGTCACGGCTGTCATGACCCGCCTCCATTTCCAGTGTTTTTCGTCGGAGCGCCGGGGATCGCCGCAGGCGTTTCACGCCGCGCCAGAATCCAGGCCATGTCCGGAATGAGCATGAAAGGAAGCCCGCCGCGACCTTTCGGAATCGCGGCGGGCTCCTGAGCCAGAAGGCTCAGTTCTTGACGATGGTGGCGTAGCGGTTGGTGTCGGAGCTCGGTCCGATGACCCAGCCCTTCACGTTCTTGCGCTCGGCCGAGACCTCGATCTGCTGGAACATGATGACGAAGGGCGAGACCTTCTGGTGGTCGCGCTGCAGACCCTCATAGGTGGTCTTGCGCTTGCCAGCATCGGCTTCCAGCACGGCGCCCTGCGTGACCTTGGTCATCTCCGGGATGTTCCAGGCATTGCGCCAGGCCAGCGTCTTCGACTTCGCATCCTCACCGTTATCCTCGTTGATGGCGAAGGTCTCGGCATTGGTGTGCGGGTCGAGATAGTCCGGGCCCCACTGGCCGATATAGATGTCGTGGGTGCGGGCGCGGTACTTGGTCAGCGTCTGCTTGCCGTCACCGGGGACGATCTCGAGCTTGACGCCGGCCTGGGCCCAGGTCGCCTGGATCGCCTGCGCGATATCGGTGATCGGGGAGATCGAGCGGGTGTCCATGGTGACGGTGAAGCCGTTGCTGAGACCAGCCTTGGCGAGCAGCTCCTTCGCCTTGGCGACGTTGAGCTGGTAGGGCTTGTCCGAGATCGCGCCGAGGAAGCCCTGCGGCAGGAACGACTCATGGTGCTTGTAGGTGCCCTCAAGGATGTTCTTCTCGATCGAGGCGTAATCGACCAGGAGCTTCAGCGCCTCGCGGACCTCGGGCTTGGCGAGGTTCGGGTTCTTCTGGTTCAGGCCCATATAGAGGATATAGCCCTTGTCGCCCTGGACGATCTCGAGGTCCTTGTTGTTCTTGACTGCCGCGAGCTGGTCCTTCGAGAGGTTGCGGGCGATGTCGACGTCGCCCTTCTCGACGAGCAGGCGCTGCGAGGCCGGCTCGGCGACATGGCGCACGACGATGCGCTTGCTCTTCGGCGCGCCCTTGTACCAGCTCTCGTTGGCGTCGAGCGTGTACTGCTCGTTCGGGCGATAGCTGCGGACCTTGAAAGCACCCGAGCCGGCCGAGTTCAGCTTGAGCCAACCATTGCCCCAGTCGCCGTCCTTCTCATTGGCCTTGACCAGCTTCGAGTCGACGATGGCGGCGACGCCGGAGGTCAGGCAGTTATAGAAGAAGGTCGGCGCGTAGGGCTTCGAGACCGTGATCTGGACGGTGTTCTCGTCGACGGCCTTGACCTTGTCGAGCACGTTCTCGGCAACGAAACCGAACTGGCGCAGGATGAAGCCCGGCGACTTGTTGAGCGTGACCGCGCGCTGGAAGGAGTAGACCACGTCGGCGGCCGTCATCGGGTTGCCCGAGTGGAACTTGACGCCTTTGCGCAGCTTGAAGGTGTAGGTCAGGTTGTCGGGGCTGACGGTCCAGCTCTCGGCGAGATCCGGAATCAGCTCGTTGTTCTTGGAAATGTCGATGTTGATGAGTTTGTCGTAGACGTTAGCGCCGACCTCGACGCCCGAGAACTCGAAAGCCTCGGCCGGGTCGAGCGTGATGATGTCGTCGATCTGCTTGGCCATCACGATCGTGTCCTTCGGCGTCTGCGCGAAGGCGGCGGTGGTCGACATCAGTGCCGTAAAGGCCGAAACCGCCATCAATTTGGCTACGTGACGCATCGGATTCCCCATCGTTCGTGTTGCGCGGGCGCTTTGCCGCCCGTTGGGCGCTATCTGCAACCAGTCCGGTGCAGCTGTCCAGTCGACCAACGGCCATGGAAAGGGCGGAACGGCTCATTTTGCACATCTCTTGAGCAGCGAAGCCGGGTCATGAGGCCATCCGGGCGCTGGCGATGCCTTGCGCGCGTCAACCGCCCGGCTAACCTGACGTTACAGGCGGCGCTCGCCTGGGATTAGGGGGCGAAACTTGGCCATCATCGCCGCGCTGAACCATGTCACGCATTACCGCTACGACCGGCCAGTCACGCTCGGGCCGCAGATCGTGCGCCTGCGGCCGGCGCCGCATTGTCGCGCCGCGATCGAGAGCTATTCGCTGAAGGTGACGCCGGCCCAGCATTTCGTGAACTGGCAGCAGGACCCGGCCGGCAACTGGCTGGCGCGCTATGTCTTCCCGGAGCCCGTGACCGAGTTCCGGATCGAGGTCGATGTCGTCACGGAACTGTCGATCATCAATCCCTTCGACTTCTTCGTCGAGACGCAGGCCGAGACCTTCCCCTTCGCCTATACGCCAGAGCAGACCGAGGAACTCTCACCCTATCTGGTGACGGAGCCGGCCGGCCCGCTGCTTGAAGCCTTCCTCGCCGAATTGCCGCGTGAGCCGATGAACACGGTCAACTTCATCGTCGACCTCAACGCCCGCCTGCAACAGCGCATCGCCTACGGCATCCGGATGGAGCCGGGCGTGCAGGAGCCGGAGCACACGCTGTCGATCGGATCTGGCTCCTGCCGCGACACGAGCTGGCTCCTGGTCCAGGCGCTCCGGCATCTCGGTCTCGCAGCACGTTTCGTCTCCGGCTACCTGATCCAGATGAAGGCGGATATCGACCCGCTCGAAGGCCCGCGCGGGACGGACAAGGATTTCACTGACCTGCATGCCTGGGCCGAGGTCTATATCCCCGGCGCCGGCTGGGTCGGGCTCGACCCGACCTCCGGCCTGCTCACCGGCGAGGGCCATCTGCCGCTGGCCGCGACGGCACATTACCGCTCGGCTGCGCCGGTCTCGGGCTTGGCGAGCTATGCCGAGACCAGTTTCGACTTCCAGATGAGCGTGACGCGCGTGCACGAGGTGCCGCGCATCACCCTGCCCTTCTCCGATGCCTCCTGGGGCGAACTCGATGCGCTCGGCGAGACCGTCGAGGCCGATCTCAAGGCGCAGGATGTCCGCCTCACCATGGGCGGCGAGCCGACCTTCGTCTCGATCGACGACCAGACCAGCGAGGAATGGAACATCGCCGCGGTCGGGCCGACCAAGCGCCAGCGGGCCGACACGCTGATCCGGCGGCTGCGCCAGCGCTTCGCCCCGGGCGGGATGCTGCATTACGGCCAGGGCAAATGGTATCCCGGCGAGAGCCTGCCGCGCTGGGCCTTCGCTCTGTACTGGCGCCGGGACGGCCAGCCGATCTGGCGCAATGCCGACCTGATCGCGCGGGAACCCGGCGCGCAGACCGGCGGGGACCGCGAGCTGGAGGTGAGCGCCACCATCCGCGATGCCGAGGCCCTAGCGCAGGGGCTTTCCGAGAAGCTCGGGCTCGGCGCCGATTACGTGGTGCCGGCCTATGAGGATACCGGCGTCTGGCTACTCAAGGAGGCGCAGCTTCCCGACAATGTCGATCCGCTCGACTCACGACTCTCCGACCCGGAGGAACGCTCGCGTATGGCGCGGGTCTTCGAGCTCGGCCTGGGCAATCCGCGCGGCTATGTCATCCCGGTTCAGCGCTGGCAGGCGGGCGCGAGCGACCGGCGCTGGCGCTCCGAGAAATGGAAGCTGCGCCGCGGCAAGCTCTTCCTCGTGCCGGGCGATTCTCCGGTCGGCTACCGGCTGCCGCTCGGCTCGCTGCCCGTCGTGCCCAAGGCCGAATATCCGCATATCCATCCGCAGGACCCGCTGGAGCCGCGCCCGCCTTTGGCGGCGGCGGGACCGGCCGGAGCAAGCTGGACCGATCATCCCGAGGCGCGTCCTGCGGAACCGACCTCCACGGAGGAGCGGCCCGGCCCGGCGCAGATGAGCGTGGAAGCGCAGGCCACCGCCTCAGGGCCGGTCCAGGACCGGCGCGAGCAGGAGATCGGCGGCGATCACGTCCGCACGGCGCTCAGCCTCGAAATCCGCGACAACGTGCTCTGCGTCTTCCTGCCCCCGGTCGAGCGGCTGGAGGATTATCTCGACCTCGTCGCCTCGGTCGAAGCGGTGGCGGAAGAGCTTGGCCAGCCCGTGCATATCGAGGGCTATGCGCCCCCCTTCGACCCGCGCCTCGACGTGATCAAGGTCACGCCCGATCCCGGCGTGATCGAGGTCAATATCCACCCGGCGACGGAATGGCGCGAGGCTGCGGCGATCACGCAGGGCGTCTACGAGGAGGCGCGGCTGGCGCGGCTCTGTGCCGAGAAATTCATGGTCGACGGCCGCCATACCGGCACCGGCGGCGGCAACCATGTCGTGCTCGGCGGCGTGACGCCGGCCGACTCGCCCTTCCTGCGCCGGCCGGATCTGCTCAAGAGCATCATCCTCTACTGGAACCGGCACCCCTCTCTCTCCTACCTGTTCTCAGGCCTGTTCATCGGCCCGACCAGCCAGGCCCCGCGCATCGACGAGGCCCGGCAGGATCAGCTCTACGAGCTGGAGATCGCGCTGGAGCAGGTGCCCGGGCCCGGCGAGGCGCCGATCCCGCTCTGGCTGGTCGACCGCCTGTTCCGCAATCTCCTAGTCGACGTCTCCGGCAATACGCACCGCACCGAGATCTGCATCGACAAGCTCTATTCGCCGGACGGACCGACCGGCCGGCTCGGGCTGGTCGAGTTTCGCGGCTTCGAGATGCCGCCGGATGCGCGGATGTCGCTTGCCCAGCAATTGCTGCTACGGGCGCTGATCGCCTGGTTCTGGCGCGAACCGCTGGACGGCAAGCTGGTCCGGTGGGGCACTGCCCTGCATGACCGCTTCATGCTGCCCGAGATGGTCTGGCAGGATTTCAAGGATGTGCTCGGCGATCTCCAACGCGCCGGCTACGCCTTCGACCCCGTCTGGTTCGAGGCACAGGCCGAGTTCCGCTTCCCGTTCTTCGGCAAGGTCGCGCATGGCGGCGTCGAGATCGAGATCCGGCAGGCGCTCGAGCCCTGGCATGTCATGGGCGAGGAAGGCGCGATCGGCGGCACGGTGCGCTATGTCGACAGCTCGATCGAGCGCCTGCAGGTCAAGGCGACCGGACTGGTGCCGGGCCGCCACCTCATAACCTGCAACGGTCGTCGCCTGCCGATGACGGCGACCGGCACATCCGGCGAGGCCGTCGCGGCGGTGCGCTTCAAGGCATGGCAGCCGGCCTCGGGGCTGCATCCGACGATCCCCGTGCATGCGCCCCTGACTTTCGACATCGTCGATCTCTGGTCCGGCCGCTCGCTCGGCGGCTGCGTCTATCATGTCGCCCATCCCGGGGGGCGCAATTACGAGACACCCCCGGTCAATTCCTACGAGGCGGAGGCAAGACGGCTCGCACGTTTCGAGGCGATCGGGCATAGTCCAGGCCCTCTGGCGATTCCGCCGGAAGAACGCAGCGCCGAATTCCCGCTCACGCTGGATTTGAGGCGCCCGGCAGGGATTTAGAGCGAAGCATGTCGGTGCAGGGTCGCACCCGATCGGGACGCAGCAGGGCCGAGCGGCGCGCCGCGCTGCTTGCCGGCTATCGCCCGCTGCCCGGCGTCTTCGATGAGTTCATCGACGGAAACGGCCAAGTGCGCCCGCATTGGGAGCCGTTTCTCTCGGCCTGGTGCGCGCTCTCGCCTTCGGAGCTGACGCAGCGCTTCGGGCTGGCCGACCGGCATGTCCGCGATACCGGCGTGTCCTACCGCGTCCATGGCGATATCGACGAGCGCGATCCAGGCGTCGGCGAGCGGGCCTGGCCGCTCTCGCATGTGCCCCTCGTCATCCCCGAGACGGAATGGCAGGCGATCGCGGCCGGCGTGACGCAGCGCGCCGAGCTGCTCTCGACCGTGCTCGACGATATCTACGGGCCGGGCGAGCTGATCGCCGAAGGCCACCTGCCGGCTGCCGTGGTCACCGGCAGCCCCGACTACCTGCGCCCGCTTCACGGGATCGCGGGTGGCGGGACGCTGCAGCTCTATGCCGCCGATCTCGGCCGCGGCCCGGACGGGCGCTGGTGGGTTTTGCAGGATCGCACGCAGGCGCCGTCCGGCACCGGTTATGCGCTGGAGAACCGGCTGGCGCTGGCGCGCGCCTTCCCCGACATGTTCCGCAACATGAACATCGAGCGGCTGGCGGCCTTCTTCCAGAGTTTTCGAGCGGGACTGGTGTCTCGCTCCAAGCGCGTCGAGCCGCGCATCGCGCTCCTGACGCCAGGCTCGCTCAACGAAAGCTATTTCGAGCAGGCCTATCTTGCCCGCTATCTCGGCTTCCTGCTGGTCGAGGGCGGCGACCTGCTGATGCGCGACGGCCGCGTGCATGTTCGCACCATCGCCGGCCTGAAGCGCGCCGACGTGATCTGGCGGCGCATCGACGGCGATTTCGCCGATCCGCTGGAACTCAATTCCGGTTCGGCGCTGGGCGTCGCCGGTCTGGTCGAGGCCGTCCGGCAGGGCCAGGTCAATGTCGCCAACGGGCTTGGCTCCGGCGTCGTCGAGGCGCGCGCGCTGATGGGCTTCCTGCCGGCGCTTGCCCGGCAGGTGCTCGGCGAGGACCTGATCCTGCCGAATATCGCAACCTGGTGGTGTGGCCAGCCGCAGGAACGCCAGGCCGTACTCGACAGGCTCGGCGAGATGAGCATCGCACCGGCCTTCCGCAGCGCCGGCAACGGGCTCGATACGACGCAGGTCGTCGCCGGAGAATTGCCCGAGGCGGAGCGCGCGGCGCTGCGCGACCGTATCGAGGCGCGCGGCATGGACTATGTCGGGCAGGAGGTCGTCCGGCTCTCGACCATGCCGGTCTTCCAGAATGGCCGGCTCGAACCGCATCCGATGACGCTGCGCGTCTTCGCCGCGGCGACGCCGGACGGCTGGAAGGTCATGCCCGGCGGTTTCTGCCGCATCTCCGACGAGCCGGATGCCCGCGCGGTCAGCATGCGCAACGGCGTGCGCTCCAGCGATGTCTGGGTCACCTCGGAGGAGCCGGTCGCGCAGGTCAGCCTGCTGCCGACGCCGGACCGGGTCAGCATCCGCCGCGTCACCGGCACATTGCCGAGCCGTGCGGCCGACAACCTGTTCTGGCTCGGGCGCTATCTGGAGCGCGGCGAGGCCACCTTACGCCTCGTGCGGGCGCTGCTCGGCCGCCTGATCGATCCCGATCCCGCGCCGGGGCGCAGCGACACGGTGCGCCAGCTCGCCGGCATGCTCGTGGCCTCGGGCGCCGCCCCCGGTGGGCAGGAGAAGCGGACACCGGCGGCGCAGGCCTATGCCGCGATCTACAGCCTCGACGATTACGGCTCGGCCGCCGCCTCGTTGCGCGAGGCGCGGCGCACGGCGTCGGTCATCCGCGAGCGCCTCTCCGTCGATGCCTGGCGGCTGTTCGGCGACCTGCAGCACCAGCTCGATCCCGAGGAAGGCCGCAAGCCGAGCGAGGGCGAGGCCTATGAGATCGCCGACCGCGCGCTGAAATCGCTCGCCGCCTTCTCCGGCCTCGGCCAGGAGAACATGGTGCGCGGCAATGGCTGGCGCTTCCTCGATATCGGCCGTCGCCTGGAGCGCGGCATCGCGACCTGCCGCTTCGCCCGGCAACTCGCCGACAGCAACGCCTCCGGCGACAATCTCGACGCCCTGCTCGACCTGACGGATTCGCAGATCACCTATCGCTCGCGCTATCTGCTCGGCGCCAGCCTGCAGCCGGTGCTCGACCTGGTGATGCTGGATCCCTACAACCCGCGCTCCGTCGCCTTCCAGGTCGAGCGGTTGGACACCGAGATCGCCAACCTGCCGACGCTCACCGATGACGGCATGCTGGAAGCGCCGCGCCGGCTGGTGCTGCGGCTCGCAGCCGATTGCCGGACGATGGAGGCGAGCCGGCTCGACCGGACCAGCATCCTCCTGTTCGAGCAGTTGCTGATGGGGCTCTCCGGCGCGATCGCCGATCGCTACTTCCTGCAGAACAGCGGCCCCGAAGGCTCGCGGATGACGAGCATCGCGTGATCTACGAGCTGCGCCACGTCACGACCTACGGCTATAGCCGGCCGGTGCCCTTTTCGCGCTGCATCCTGCGGCTCTTGCCGCGCGACGGGGCGGGCCAACGCGTGCTCAAGAGCGAGTTGCTGATCACGCCGCGCCCGGCCGAGCGCAATGACGGCATCTGCTTCTTCGGCAACCACATGACCACGATCACCATCACCAAGCCGCATCGCGAGCTGAAACTCGAGATGCGCGCGCGGATCGAGGTCGACCGGCCACCTCCGCCCCATGCCGGGCTGACGCGGAACTGGGAGGATGTCGCGACGCTGGCGCTCGATTCACGGAGCCTCCAGCCGGATTCGCCGGCGCATCACCTCTATCCCAGCCGGCTCGTGCCGCATGTTCCGGCCGTGGTCGATTATGCGCGGTCGAGCTTCGCCGCGGGGCGCCCGGTGCTGGAGGCCGCCTGCGACCTGATGACCCGGATCAGGCGCGATTTCGTCTACGATCCCGAGGCGACGGAGGTGACGACGCCACTGGCGGAGGCTTTCGACCAGCGCCACGGCGTCTGCCAGGATTTCGCGCACATCATGATCGCCGGTCTCAGGGGGCTCGGCCTGCCGGCGGCTTACGTCTCCGGCTATATCCGCACCATCCCGCCGCCGGGCCAGAAGCGCCTGGAAGGCGCCGATGCCAGCCATGCCTGGGCGATGCTGTGGTGCGGGCCGGAAATCGGCTGGGTCGGGCTCGATCCCACCAATGACCTGATCGTGGCGGACGACCATATCGTCACCGCCTTCGGCCGCGACTATACCGATGTCGCGCCACTCGACGGCGTGGTGATCGGGCCGGGCACGCAGAAGGTCGGCGTCGCCGTGGACGTGGTCCCGGTCGGCTGAAGGCGCCTTTGCCAACCTGAACCGTCATTGCGAGGAGCGAAGCGACGAAGCAATCCAAGGGGACGTAGAGCTCTGCTGCCCCTGGATTGCTTCGCTACGCTCGCAATGACGGCGAAGCCTCAGGCCAGCGTGTAGGCCGTCTTGACCGTGGTGTAGAACTCCTTGGCATAGGCGCCCTGCTCGCGCGGGCCGTAGCTGGAGCCCTTCCGGCCACCGAACGGCACATGATAGTCGACACCCGCCGTCGGCAGGTTGACCATCACCATGCCGGCCTCGCTGTTACGCTTGAAATGCGTCGCGTGCTTGAGCGAGGTCGTGCAGATGCCGGAGGAAAGTCCGAACTCGGTGTCGTTGGCCACAGCGAGCGCCTCGTCGTAATCCTTGACGCGAACAATGTTCGCGACCGGGCCGAAGACCTCCTCGCGCGAGATGCGCATCGCGTTGGTCGTCTCGGTGAAGAGCGCAGGCGCAAGGTAGAAGCCGGGAGTGTCGCGCTTCAGGAGTTCGCCGCCGAAGACCAGCTTGCCGCCCTCGTCCTTGGCGATCTGGATGTATTTCAGGTCCTGGTCGAGCTGGCTCTGGTCGACCACCGGGCCGATATGGGTGCCGGCCTTCAACGCATCGTCGACGACGACGGTCTTCAGGCGCTCGATGCAGGCCTCGACGAACTTGTCGTGAATGCCGGCCTGGACGATCAGGCGCGAGGAGGCCGTGCAGCGCTGGCCGGTCGAGAAGAAGGCGCCGTTGACGGCCACCTCGACAGCGACCTTCAGGTCGGCGTCGTCGAGCACGACGAGCGGGTTCTTGCCGCCCATCTCGAGCTGGACCTTCTTCATCGGATTGCCGGCGATGCAGGCAGCCGCAACCTTGCGACCGGTGCCGACCGAGCCGGTGAAGGAGATCGCGGCGACGTCCTTGTGCTCGAGCAGCGCCTGGCCGACGACCGAGCCGCGGCCCATGACGAGGTTGAGCGCACCCTTGGGCAGGCCCGCACGCTGCAGGATGTCGACCAGTGCCCAGGCCGAGCCCGGCACGAGATCGGCGGGCTTCAGGACGACGCAATTGCCCCAGGCGAGCGCAGGCGCAATCTTCCAGGCGGGGATCGCGATCGGGAAGTTCCAGGGCGTGATCATGCCGACGATGCCGACCGCCTCGCGGGTGATCTCGACACCGACGCCGGGGCGCACCGACGGAACCATCTCGCCGCCGAGGCGCAGGCACTCGCCGGCGAAGAAGGCGAAGACCTGGCCGGCGCGGGTGGCTTCGCCGATGCCCTCGGCGAGCGTCTTGCCCTCTTCCCGCGAGAGCAGCCGGCCGAGCTCGTCCTTGCGGGCGAGGATCTCGTCGGAGGCCTTCTTCAGGATGTCGTAGCGCTCCTGCGGGGTGGAGCGGCTCCAGGCCGGGAATGCAGCCTTGGCGGCGGCGACCGCGTTGTTCAGGTCCTCGACCGAGCCTTGCGTGTACTCGCCGACGACGTCGTTGGTGTTCGAGGGATTGATGTTGCGCGAGGCATTGGCGCCGCCGGCCCATTCGCCGGCGATGAGGTTCTTGAAGGGCGCGTTCATCTTGTTCTCCCACGACACAGGTTCGTGGTTCGGGTGTTAGCGCCTTTGGGCCGGCAAGGCCAATGCCCTTTGCCCAGCCGGCTCTCCCGCAGCCGCATCGCGGACCATGGCTGGGGACTACTTCTCCTTGATCGACAAACCGTTCTTGCCGACCGAGATCTCGATGCCATCAGGCTGCTTCTTCTCCTGGTAGAGCGAATAGCCGGTCACGGCGAGGGCAGCGACGAGGATGAGGACCAGCGCGGCCAGGAGATTACGCGATAGAGCCATGGAGCATTCCCGATATGGCGGCGGAGCCGCGAGCCCAATCCCAACGCAGGCCGGGTCGCGATGTTCCCCGCAGCGCGCGGAACGTTGCCTCACGCGCGGCGTTGCCATGACGCACAGGCTGGTTTCCACGCGGGACCGGCCGTGACAGGATCGCACCGGCAGGAGGTTGCCATGCCAGACACCGAACTGCAGGAACGCATCTGGGCCGCGCTGGCCGCGCACCCCGTCTACATGGTCTCGCTCGTCGCAGAGGGCGACATCAGGACACGGCCGATGTCAGGGCATCTCGACCGTGATCATCACCGCCTGCTCTTCATCACCCACCGGCATACCGGCATCATCGGAGCGGCCCTGCGTTCGCCTTCCGTCGGCGTCGCGATCAGCCATGAAGACCGCAATTTCTACGCGGCGATCTCCTGCTCGGCCTCCGAGGTCCCGAGCCGCGAGACGCTGCGGCAGGTCTGGACGCCGATCGCCAGCGCCTGGTTCCCGAACGGGCCGGATGATCCCGACGCGACCCTGCTCGCACTGACGCCAACATCGGCCGAAATCTGGGACGGGCCGTCGAGCAGCATGCTCGTCGCGTTCAAGCTGGCGACCGCCAAGATCCTCGGCCGCACGCCCGATCTCGGCGTCAACGCAACGATCGACATGCGCTGAACCCTCCCGGGTCAGGCTGGGTCGGCTTCCACCATCCTGCGGCCGAGCCAGGCCGTCGCGACGCTCGACCAGACAATGCCGAGGGCCCAGCCACCGAGCACGTCGGAGGGCCAGTGCACGCCGAGATAGACGCGACTCAGCCCGATCAGGCCGACCATGACCACGGCCATGATCATGCAGAAGCGGGCGATATCGGCCCGCCGCGAAGCGAGACCGACGAAGCCGGCGATGGTCAGCAATGTCACGGCCGAGAGGAAGGCGTGGCCGCTCGGGAAGCTAGCGGTGAAGGTCAGGGCGGCATGCTCGACGATATCGGGCCGCTCGCGGGCGATCGCGATCTTCAGGCCGGTGCTCGCCAGGAAGGCGGCGACGAGGCTGACGACGAGCCCGACCGCGAGACGGCGGTAGCCGCAGAGCCAGAGCGCCAGCGTCGCCGTCAGCGCCATGAAGAACAGGCCGACGAAGCTGCCGAGCGCCGTCATGTCGCGCACCGCCTCCTGGAACCAGGCCGGCCCGATCGGAATCGTGGGATTGGCCGCATCGCGGAACAGCATGATCAGCGTGGTATCGAGAGCGAAGCTGCGCCCGGAAACGATCAGCAGCGCGAGCCCGAGGAAAACCAAGGCGGCGACAGCGGGAACCAGGATACGAGGCTGGGGCAAGAAAGGCGGTCTCCGGGAGGGATGGGACAGGAGGTTATCCGAGATGGGCCGGGATCGAACAGGCGGCGTTCTGCCGCCATGATCCGGCTTCGCTCAATGACTGGCGGGGCGTGCGGCGATCACCCGCAAAGCCTTGGGCAACAGGCCGTAGCGCAACGGGCCGGCCTTGCGCTCGACCTCGCCGTCGAAGGTGATGTGGCCGCGCCGCTTGTCGCGCCGGGTCAACGTCACGGCATCGCCGGTGAAGGAGGTCAGGTTGTGCGAGTCGCGCCAGTGGCCCGAGACCACCGAGAGCGCCGCCTTGCCGCGCGAATAGAGTCCGCCGGCATTCAGGACATGAACCTCGAAGACGCCTTCGTCGAGTTGCGGGCGGCGCCAGTCCGCCCCCTCGAAGCGGTTGACGGTGACGAGCACGGCATCAGCCTCGACGATGCGATGATCGCCGCCGACGGCGATGTCGAGCGTGACCGGCCGGGTGAACAGGATCGAGCGCGTCGCGGCGATGCCGAAGGCGGCGGCGCGACTGAAGGGAAAGCGGCGGCGGGCATATTCACGCTCGCGCGCCATCAAGCTGAAAAAGCCCATGCCGGAGATCGAATGGAACAGGCGGTCGTTGACCCGGCCGACATCCATCTCGACCGGCTCGCCCCCACAAAGTGCCGCAACCTGCTGCTCGAGCGTGCCGAACAGGCCGAGATCGCGGCCAAGCACATTCACCGTCCCCATCGGCAGGATGCCGATCGGGCGATCGGCCTGGATCAGGACCGGCAGGGCGCCGTTGATCGTGCCGTCGCCGCCGGCCAGGACCGGCATCGCATGGCTATCCTCGATCGCGAGCGAAAGCGCATCGTCGATCTCGCGCGGCGGCACGAGGCGGACATCCGCGCCGCAGCCGTGGGCGGCGAAGGCAGCCTCCAGCCGCGTGGCGAACGCATCGGCACCGGCTTCGAGAACCGTTCCGGCACGGGCATTGGCGATGACGGTGTAGCGCATGGTGCTGGGGTAGATGGGTGGCGCTCGACCACGCGCAAGAGCGCTTACGCAGCCGCCGGGCGGGCGTCGAACTGTTCCGGAATCGGCGGCATCAGCGGCATCGGCACGTCCTCGACCTCTTCGGTGATGACTTCGAAACGCTGCAGCGTGTGGGCACCGAAGGAGCTGATCATCGCGACATCGGTCGCGTCGCGGCCGCGTGCGATGACGATGCGGCCGATGCGCGGCTCGTTATGGCGGGCATCGAAGGTGTACCAGCGCCCGCCGAGGAAGACCTCGAACCAGGCGTTGAAATCCATCGGCGCCGGATTGGCGGGCACGCCGATATCGCCGAGATAGCCATTGCAGTAGCGCGCCGGGATGTTCATGCAGCGGCAGAGCGTGACCGCGAGATGCGCGAAGTCGCGGCAGACGCCGATGCGCTCCTCGAAGGCTTCGGCGGCCGTGCGGGTGTTGCGCGCGTAATGATAGCCGAAGCTCAGGTGATTGTGGACGAAGTCGACGATCGCCTGCACCCGCGACCAGCCCGGCTGGATCTGTCCGAACAGGCCCCAGGCCTGATCGTAGAGCTTGTCGGTCTCGCAATAGCGGCTGCCCAGCAGATAGACGAGCGCCGAGTCGGGGAGACGCGACGGCGAAACCTCGCGGGCGGCCGGGTTGATGATATCGGGCTCACCGGAATCATGGACAACGCCTTGCGATTCCAGGCGGATGCCGCCGGATGGCGCGATCATGCGTCGACGAATATTGCCGAACGCATCGAGATCCTGCGTCATCGCGATCGCCAGAGAGGGATCGGCCAGAGCGGTCAGCTTCATCTCGTCCGGCGCCGTCAGATCGTGCCGGCGCGACGGGTGCACGTCGAGCAGCGTGATCAAGGGCATGTCATGGGCGCAGACAAGCTCGATCCGATAGCCGTAGCGGATGCGCATCTCACCTTCTCCTGATGTGAGGGCCGGACCGCTACGCGGACTCGCCGCTGCGGATCGTCGGGTGTCGAAATCCCCCAGCGATGAGACGCGCAAAGGGGCTCTGCTGTTCCCGCGGATCGACGAAAAATGGTCGATCGACCGTAGAATTCAGATGTTCCTCGAACACCTCAAAAAGAAGATGCGGGCCTTACGGCCCGCATCCCGCCGCCACGACGGTTCGGCTGGGGGGATAGCAACCGCCGCGACTTGCGCCCTGATCGGTTCCACGTTTCCCTGAAACACGGAACCGATTCAAATCTTCGATTTATTGCGCATTCGCTGGCACGGACCTTAGGCTCTGCCCGCGAACCGACATCGAATTCGCTCCGAAACGCTTCGCCGCTACATCATCCAGTAGGGCATCGTGCCGTAGTAGTCGTGGACACGCTTGCCATAAGCCTTGTCGTCCCAGTCGGGCTCGCCCTCGCTGTCATACATGGGCGCCGCCTCGAGCTGTTCCTTGGTCAGCGGCACGACATAGCCGCCGCGCTGCGTGTCGTAGTCGAGGACGCTCCACGGGATCGGATGGTATTTCTCGCCCAGTCCGAGAAAGCCGCCGAAGGACATGATCGCGTAGGCGACCTTGCCGGTCAGCTTGTCGAGCATCACGTCGTAGATCTCACCGAGATGGTCGCCGCCGGCGTTGTAGACATCGGTGCCGGCGACGCGTGCACCCGCGATCAGCGGGTTGGCGGTCGTGCTGGCTGTCATGGGAACATCGGTCATGGTCTTCCCCCTTGTCTCGCGATGCGATGCCGGAGACCCCGTCCTCCGGCGGCCCTTGCCTTTCCAACCGGCGCTGCAGCGATAGGTTCCGGCGCATCGCGAATTTTCGTGGCCTTCGTGCGGACACAAAACCCGTCTCCAAAACGGAGGACCGGCGAAAAGGCCGCTCGCGGCTCACAAACCGGCGGAACCTTAGCCGTCCGGCGCTGTTTGCTGCTGCGAGCGACTCGTCATCTCACGGAGGAGGAGAGGTCATGATCATCAAGAAGCTTATGCTCGTCGCGGCGCTGGGCGCTGCTCTCGGCGCCTGCACGGCGCGCGAGCAGAATGCCGGCACGGGCGCGCTGATCGGTGCGGGCGCCGGCGCCATCATCGGCGGCGCTGCGACAGGACGTGCCGGCGGCGCGCTGGCCGGTGCTGCAATCGGTGGCGCGAGCGGCGCGATCATCGGTGGCGCCGCGACGCGTCAAAGCTGTTACGGGCGGGACGAATGGGGCCGCCGCTTCGTCTACGATTGCTGAGGTAACAGCAACCCTACAAAGGCCCGCCTGACCGGCGGGCCTTTTCATTTGTACGCGATGGCGTGGCGCGCCCAGCCCTCAGGCCGCCCCATATGGCCCGAAGCGCCCGACGAAGCGGTGACGGAAGCCGGGATAGAGCAGACGCACGGCCGTCACCGGCTGCGACTGGTTCCAGGTTCGCCGCTCGACCAGCAGGCAGGGCTCGCCCTCCGCGATCTCCAGCAGGGCGGCCTGCTCGTCCCCTGCCCCGATCGCGCTGATCGCATGCTCGGCCTGCGACCAGAGGCTGTGCTGCAACAGCCAGTCGCCCGGCGGGGTCGCGGCGAAATCCTCATCCGCAAGGCCGGTCACGCCAGCGGCGTGGATGACACGCTCCTCCAGCACATGCGGCTTGCCGTCGGCGCGGTGCAGGACGAGGAGATGCACGACCTTGTCGGAGCGCTTCAGACCGAAAAGCTCGGCGACCTCCGGCGAAGGCCTGCCATCGGTGCGCGCCAGCACCTCATAGGCATAAGCCTGGCCGAGCTGGCGCACCTCTTCGGGGATCGAGAGGATGTCGAGCATGGCGTGGCTCGCCGGTGGCGTCGCGACCACGGTCCCCGAGCGGCGGCGGCGGACGATCAAACCCTCGCGGGCAAGCTGGACGAGCGCGCGATGCACGGTCATGCGCGAGGCGCCGAGCTGCTCCATCAATGCATGCTCGGGCGGCACGCTCGTGCCCGGCGGCCATTCCCCGCTGACGACGAGATCGCGGATCGCGCGCCGGATCTGGTCATAGACCGGCCCGGCACCGTCCAGTTTCACCGCGTCGAGCCGGGTCTCCGTCATCGTCGTCCCTGATCATTCGGCTGCGAGCAGGCGCCGCATCACGCCGGCGAAGCGCGTGCGCACCGAATCGCGGGCGACATGACGCCCCTCGGCCACCACCCTCCTGCCACCGACGACGGCATCGCGCAAAGGCATCGCGTTGGCGGCGAAGATCGCGCTGTCGACAGCCTCGGCACCCGACCTGCCGACGAGGGCCGGATGATCGGTGTCAAGCGTGATGAAATCGGCGCGATGGCCGGGCGCAATGGCGCCGATGGCACGGCCGCAGGCGCGCGCGCCGCCGGCGCAGGCCGCCTGCCAGAGCGCGAGACCGGTCGAGGCCTTCTCCTCCGCGAAAAGCGCGCGGCGACGGTCGCGCAGGCGCTGCGAGTACTCGAGCTGCCGCAGTTCCGAGCCCGCATCGATCTGGATGTTGGAATCGCTGCCGACGCCATAGGCGCCGCCCGCTTGCGCATAGCGGATGCCGTCGAAGATGCCGTCGCCGAGGCTGGATTCGGTGATCGGGCAGAGACCGGCGACCGCGCCGCTGCGGGCGATGCCGTCACGCTCGGCATCGCTCAGATGCGTCGCGTGGATCAGGCACCAGCGCCGGTCGAGCGGGATCGTGTTCATCAGCAGTTCGACCGGGCGCTTGCCGGTGATCTTCAGGCTGGCCTCGACCTCGGGCACCTGCTCGGCGACATGGATATGCACGGGGTCGTTCGGGCGCAGCGACGAGACCCAGCCGAGATCGTCGAGTGCAACTGCGCGCAGCGAATGCGGGGCGACGCCGAGCCGGGCGTCGGGCAGATCGCGGATCGCGGCCGCGCTGCCCTCCAGCAGGCGCTGATAGGCGTCGCGCTCGTTGACGAAGCGGCGCTGGCCATGGACGGAGGGCGCCTGGCCGAAATTGCCGAAGCGATAGAGCACCGGCAGCAGCGTGAGGCCGAGGCCGGTTTCCTGCGCGGCGGAGGCGATGGCCTGTCCCATCGTGGCGATGTTGGCGTAGGCGTGACCGTCCTTGTCGTGGTGGAGATAGTGGAACTCGGCGAGCGCGGTGAAGCCACCCTCCAGCATCTCGACGAAGGCCTGCGCGGCGATCGCCTGCACGTCGTCGGGATCGAGCCGGTCGAGGAAGCGATACATCACCTCGCGCCAGGTCCAGAAGGAATCCTCCGGCGCGCCGCGACGCTCGGAGAGGCCGGCCATGCCGCGCTGGAAGGCGTGGCTGTGCAGGTTCGGCATGCCCGGCAGCGCGATGCCTGAGAAGCTACGGACATCTCCCGTCGGCTTCACCCCCGCCTCGACGGAAACGATCGCCCCCTCAGTGACGGTCAGCTTCACATCGCTGGCAAAACCTTCGGGCAGAAGAGCCTCGGCCAGATGCAGGGTCTCGGTCACCGTTTCGCTCCGTCGCTCGCTGGCGTCTAATTGCATATGCAAATAACACTTGCCAATTGCATATGCAATTAGATAGCATGGCTTCACATCAAAGAGTAGCGGGAGGACGCACGGTGGCGAAAGCGCCTGGTGAGACGCTGGCTTGCGACAAGCTCTGGACGAATGCGCGGCTGGCGACGATGTCGCCGACGGTCGATACCCCCTATGGAGCGATCGAGGATGGCGTGATCGCGGCCCACGACGGGCGCATCGTCTATGTCGGGCCGCGCGATGAGGCGCCCGCCTTCCAGGCCGCCGAGACCGTCGATTGCGCGGGGCGCTGGATCACGCCCGGACTGATCGATTGCCACACCCATCTCGTCTATGGCGGCGACCGGGCGCATGAGTTCGAGCTTCGTCTCCAGGGCGCGACCTATGAGGAGATCGCGCGGGCCGGCGGCGGCATCCTCTCCACCGTCAAGGCAACGCGCGAGGCGAGCGAGGATGCGCTCTTCGCCTCCGCCGACCGGCGCCTCGCCGCGCTGCTGGCCGAGGGCGTCACCACCGTCGAGATCAAATCCGGCTACGGGCTGGAGCAGCAGGCTGAACTCAAGCAATTGCGCGTCGCGCGCCGGATCGGCCGCGAGCGGCCCGTCACCGTGCGCACCACCTTCCTCGGCGCCCATGCCGTGCCGCCGGAATACAAGGGCCGTTCGGGCGACTACGCCGCGCTCGTCGCAGGACCGATGCTCGATGCCGTCGCGGCCGAGGGGCTGGCCGATGCCGTCGACGTCTTCTGCGAGGGTATCGCCTTCTCGCCGGACGAGACCAAGGCCGTGTTCGAGGCCGCCAAGGCCAAGGGCCTCGCGATCAAGGTCCATGCCGAGCAGCTCTCCAACCTGCATGGCGCGAAGCTCGCCGCCGAGATGGGCGCTCTTTCGGCCGACCATCTCGAATATCTCGACGAGGACGGCGTCATCGCCATGGCCAAGGCCGGCACGGTCGCGGTCGTTCTGCCTGGCGCCTTCTATTTCCTGCGCGAGACGCAGAAGCCGCCGATCGAACTGATGCGCAAGCATGGCGCGGCGATCGCGCTCGCGACCGATGCCAATCCCGGCTCCTCGCCGCTGACCTCGCCACTGCTCGTGCTCAACATGGCCTGCACGCTCTTCCGGATGACGCCGGAGGAGGCGCTGGCCGGGCTCACCCGTCATGCCGCGACCGCGCTCGGCCTCCAGGACGAGGTCGGCACGCTCGAAGCCGGCAAGCGCTGCGATCTCGCGATCTGGGAGATCGAGCGCCCCGCAGAACTCGCCTACCGCATCGGTTTCAATCCCCTTCACACCCGCATCTGGAACGGACAATGACCACGGTTTCGCTGAACCCGGGCGCAGCCCATCTCACCGACTGGCGCGCGATCCTCGACGGCGCCGTCGCCTCTCTGGGTGGCGAGAGCGCCAAGAACATCGCTTCCGGCCAGAAGATCGTCGAGGAGATCGTCGCCGCCGGCACCGTGACCTATGGCGTCAATACCGGCTTCGGCAAGCTCGCCAGCGTCCGCATCGCCGATGCCGATCTCGCCAAGCTCCAGAGCAACCTGATCGTCTCGCATGCCGTCGGCACCGGCCCTGCCTTGCCCGACGGCGTCGTCCGCCTGCTGCTGGCGATGAAGGCGGCGAGCCTGGCGCGCGGCGCCTCCGGCGTGCGTCCCGTCGTGATCGAGGCCCTGACCAATGCGCTCAAGGCCGATGCCCTGCCGGTGATCCCCGCCAAGGGCTCGGTCGGCGCTTCCGGCGACCTCGCGCCGCTGGCCCATATGACCGCATCCCTGATGGGCTATGGCGAGATCCGCCTGAAGGGCGAGACCCTGCCGGCGGCGGACGCCCTGAAGCGCGCGGGCCTCGCTCCGCTGGCGCTCGGCGCCAAGGAAGGCCTCGCGCTGATCAACGGCACGCAGGTCTCGACCACGCTGGCGCTGACCGGCCTTGCCGCGATCAGCCGCGTGTTCGATGCAGCGCTCGTCGCCGGCGCGCTCTCGGTCGATGCGCTCAAGGGTTCGGACACGCCCTTCGATCCGCGCATCCAGACGCTGCGCGGCCAGCCCGGCCAGATCAAGGTCGCCAAGATCCTGCTCGACCTCATCGCCGGCAGCGCGATCCGCGAGAGCCATCGCCATGGCGATACAAAGGTGCAGGACCCTTACTCGCTGCGCTGCCAGCCGCAGGTGATGGGTGCCGTGCGCGATCTCATCGGCAACGCCGCCGCGACGCTCTCGATCGAGGCCAACGCCGTCACCGACAACCCGCTGGTGCTCGGCCCCGGCGAGATCGTCTCGGGCGGTAATTTCCACGCCGAGCCGGTCGCCTTCGCCGCCGACATTCTGGCGATGGCCGTCTGCGAGATCGGCAATCTCTCCGAGCGCCGCATGGCCCTGCTGGTCGACCCCGTGATGAGCGGCCTGCCGCCCTTCCTCGCCCGCGATGCCGGCCTGAACTCGGGCTTCATGATCGCGCAGGTCACCGCCGCGGCGCTCGCTTCCGAGAACAAGCAGAAGGCCTATCCGGCCTCGGTCGACACCATCCCGACCTCGGCCAACCAGGAAGACCATGTCTCGATGGCGACGCATGGCGCCTTCCGCCTGATCGACATGGCGAAGAATGCCGCCAGCGTCATCGGCGTCGAGCTGATGGCGGCGGCGGAGGCGATCGAGCATCACCGCCCGCTGAAGACCAGTGCGCGGCTGGAGCCGGTGCTCGCCCTGCTGCGCAGCAAGATCGCGCCGCTGACCGAGGACCGCTATCTCGCGCCCGATCTCGCGGCCGCGACCGAGTTCGTGCTCTCCGGCGCCGTCGGCAAGGCCGCCGGCCTCGACAGCTTCGCCGAGTGCAGCGCATGAGCGCCGAGATCGTCACGATCACGCGGGGCTCGTCCCCGCTGATCCTCTCGATGCCGCATCCCGGCACCGGCGTTCCGCCGGAGGTCGCGGCGCAGCTCAACGCGCGCGGAAAGCTGGTCGAGGATACCGACTGGCATATGCGCCAGCTCTACGGCTTCGCCGCGCCGTTCGCGCCGACCATCGTCGAGGCGCAGCTTTCGCGCTTCGTCATCGACCTCAATCGCGACCCGGCCGGCGCCTCGCTCTATCCGGGCCAGGCGACGACCGAGCTCGTGCCGACGACGACCTTCGACGGCGCACCGATCTGGCAGACTACGCCGGACGCGGCCGAGATCGAGCGGCGCAAGGCGGCCTATTTCCAGCCCTATCACGCGGCGCTAGCTGCGGAGATCGCGCGTGTCAAAGCCGAGCACGGCTATTGCGTGCTGTGGGATTGCCACTCGATCAAGTCGGCGATCCCGCGCCTGTTCGAGGGCACGCTGCCGACGCTGAATCTCGGCACGAATTCCGGCCAGAGCTGCGCCGGAACCATCGAGGCCGCCGCCGTCACAGCGATGGCTGGCCAGCCGCTCACCCAGATCGCCAATGGCCGCTTCAAGGGCGGCTGGATCACGCGCCATTACGGGCGCCCCTTCGAGCGCGTTCACGCGCTCCAGATGGAAATCGCGCTCTCGGCCTATCTCTCCGAGGAAGCCGCGCCCTGGACCTTCGACGCGCCGAAGGCCGCCGCCTTGCAAACCGCCTTGTCCGCCATCATCGCCGCCGCTCTGGACGCGGCCAAGGAACTCGAACGGAGCCGCTCATGACCCGCCTGGACAACACCCGCGTCATCCGCCCCGCCACCGGCACCGAGCTCAGCGCCAAGAGCTGGCTGACCGAGGCGCCGCTGCGCATGCTGATGAACAACCTGCATCCTGATGTCGCCGAAAATCCGCAGGAGCTCGTGGTCTATGGCGGCATCGGCCGTGCCGCCCGTTCCTGGGAGGATTTCGACCGCATCGTCGCGAGCCTGCGCCAGCTCGAGGCCGACGAGACGCTGCTCGTCCAGTCCGGCAAGCCGGTCGGCGTGTTCCGCACGCACAAGGATGCGCCGCGCGTCCTGATCGCCAACTCGAACCTCGTGCCGCACTGGGCCAACTGGGACCATTTCAACGAGCTCGATAAGAAGGGGCTCGCGATGTACGGCCAGATGACGGCCGGCTCCTGGATCTATATCGGCACTCAGGGCATCGTGCAGGGCACCTAC
Source organism: Allobosea sp. FG18 (assembly GCF_057809495.1). NCBI lineage: Bacteria > Pseudomonadati > Pseudomonadota > Alphaproteobacteria > Hyphomicrobiales > Alloboseaceae > Allobosea > Allobosea sp. FG18. Next base: position 329,522 of record NZ_JBMDKB010000001.1, on the reverse strand, counting down.
GAGACCTTCGTCGAGGCCGGCCGCCAGCACTATGGCGGCAACCTCAAGGGCAAATGGGTCCTGACCGGCGGCCTCGGCGGCATGGGCGGCGCGCAGCCTCTGGCGGCGGTGATGGCCGGCGCGTCCTGCCTTGCCGTCGAGTGCAATCCCGACTCGATCGATTTCCGCCTGCGCACCCGCTATCTCGACGAGAAGGCCGATACGCTCGACGAGGCGATGGAGATGATCGCCCGCTGGACCAAGAACGGCGAGGCGAAATCGGTCGGCCTGCTCGGCAACTGCGCCGAGATCCTGCCCGAGATGGTCCGCCGCGGCATCCGCCCGGACATGGTCACCGACCAGACCTCGGCGCATGACCCGATCAACGGCTACTTGCCGAAGGGCTGGACCATGGGCCAGTGGAAGCAGGCGCGCGAAGCCAATCCGAAGTCGGTTGAGACCGCGGCCCGCGCCTCGATGCGCGAGCATGTCGAGGCGATGATCGCCTTCCAGGACATGGGCATCCCGACCTTCGATTACGGCAACAACATCCGCCAGGTCGCCAAGGAAGCGGGCCTCGAGAACGCCTTCGCCTTCCCGGGCTTCGTGCCGGCCTATATCCGCCCGCTGTTCTGCCGCGGCATCGGCCCGTTCCGCTGGGCCGCCCTCTCGGGCGATCCGGAGGATATCTACAAGACCGACGCCAAGGTGAAGGAGCTGCTGCCCGACAACAAGCACCTGCATAACTGGCTCGACATGGCGCGCGAGCGCATCGCGTTCCAGGGCGTGCCGGCGCGCATCTGCTGGGTCGGCCTCGGCGATCGCCACCGCCTCGGCCTCGCCTTCAACGAGATGGTCAGGAACGGCGAGCTCAAGGCCCCGGTCGTGATCGGCCGCGACCACCTCGATTCCGGCTCGGTCGCCTCGCCGAACCGCGAGACGGAAGCGATGAAGGACGGCTCGGACGCGGTCTCCGACTGGCCGCTGCTCAACGCCCTGCTCAACACTGCTTCGGGCGCGACCTGGGTCTCGCTGCACCATGGCGGCGGTGTCGGCATGGGCTTCTCGCAGCATTCGGGCGTCGTCATCTGCGCCGACGGCACGGATGACGCGGCTGCCCGTCTCTCGCGCGTGCTCTGGAACGACCCGGCCACCGGCGTGATGCGCCATGCCGATGCCGGCTACGACATCGCGCTGGACTGCGCCCGCGAGAAGGGGCTCAACCTGCCGGGTATCCTGGGCTGAGCTAGTCTCGCACTCTACCGTGTCATCCCGGGCGACCGAAGAGAGACCCGGGATCCATGCCAGAACGGTTCAGGCATGAATCCCGGATCGGCGCCGCTGACGCGGCTTGTCCGGGATGACCCGCGTCTTTTGCAATGAAGGGCAGAGCACATGCGCATCATCCGCGCCACCGATTGCAAGGTCATGCCGTGGAAGAACGGCGGCGGCACCACGACCGAAATTGCGGTAGCGCCGGAAGGAGCCTCGCTCGGCGATTTCGACTGGCGCATCTCGATGGCACATGTCGGGCAGGATGGGCCGTTCTCGTCCTTCCACGGCATTGATCGCACCCTGTCGGTGCTGACCGGAAACGGCATTCGGCTGGCTTTCGGTGATGGCGAGACGGTGGCGCTCGATCGCGCGACCGCGCCGTTCTTCTTCGCCGCCGACCGGGCAGTGGATGGCGTGCTGGTCGATGGAGCGATCGACGACCTCAACGTGATGAGCCGGCACGGGGCCTGGAGTCACAGCGTCGAGCGGCTGACAGGCGGAGCGTATGAGATTGCGGCCGAGCGCGGATTGCTGGTTCTGGTCGCGCGCCGGGGCGATTGGCTGGTGAACGGCACGACGCTCGCCGCCGGGGACAGCGCCGTGCTCCAAGCTCCGGTGACCGCAAAACTCGCCGCCGGGAATGGCGGCGAGCTGTTCGTCGTAAAGCTGGCACCGACGCGCTAGGCCGCCTGACGCGGCTGCGGGCCGACATAGACCGATTGCGGGCGGATCAAGCGGCCGCCCGCGATCTGCTCCTTGGCATGGGCGAGCCAGCCCGTCGTACGGCCGAGCGCAAAGACGCAGGTGAAGCTGTCCGGCGAGAAGCCGAGCGCCTCCAGCAGCAGCGCCGTGTAGAACTCGACATTGGTTTCCAGCGTGCGGTTCGGCTTGCGCTCGCGCAGGATGGCGAGCGCCGCCTGCTCGACCGCCTCGGCCAGCGCGAGCCGCCCGCTATCGGCGCCGAGCCGGCGGATCGCGCCCTTCAGCGCATCGGCGCGCGGATCGCGCACGCGATAGATGCGGTGGCCGAAGCCCATCAGCCGGTCGCCGCGATCGAGCGCCGTCTCCAGCCAGGTACGGGCGTTGGCCGGCGCGCCGATCGCATCGAGCATCTCGATGACGGGACCGGGCGCGCCGCCATGGAGCGGCCCCTTCAATGCACCGATCCCGGCGAGCACGGCCGAGACCAGGCCGGCGCGGGTCGAGGCGACGACGCGCGAGGCGAAAGTCGAGGCGTTAAGGCCGTGATCGGCCACCGTGACGAGATAGGTGTCGAGCGCGGCGGCCTGCTGCTTCGTCGGCGCCTTGCCCGTCAGCATGCGCAGCGTATCGGCTGCCTGAGACAGCGACGGATCGGGCGCGACCGGCGCTAGGCCTTGGCGTAGGCGCAGCGACGCGGCGGTGAACACGGCGGGCGCCGCCAGAAGCCGCAGCACCGTGCCGACATCCTCGCCGTCAGGAACCAGCGCCGTCATCGCGCGGATCATCTCGACCGGCCCGAGCGTCACGGGGATAACTGCCTCCTGCACCACCGTCGCGAACAGCTCCTGCCGGGCCGCGCCGAGCGCCGCCGGCAGATCCTTCATGGCGGGCAGATCCGGCACGAAGCCGTCGAGCATCAGCGCGGCCATCTCCTCGAAGGAGGTATGGCCCGCGAGCTCATCGAGACTATGGCCGCGCATCACCAATCGACCCGCCGCCCCATCGACTTCCGAGAGCACGGTATGGGCGGCAACGACATCTTCAAGGCCATCGGACATGGCGATCTCTCCTCAACATCTGAGGCTTGAAGATTGATAGCTTCATCAGTAGAATCAATCTTGAACAATATAATCAATGTGTTTTCCATGACCGAGCGGCTGACGGCACAACAGGTAATGCAGCGGCTCGGGCTGAAGCCGCAGACGCTCTACGCCTATGTCAGCCGCGGGCTGATCGAGGCGCGCGGCGACGCGGGCGATTCGCGCCGGCGGCTCTACCGGGCCGAGGACGTCGCACGGCTGGAGCATCGCAAGGCGCGCGGGCGTAAGCCCGCCGCCATCGCCGAGGACGCCATCGCCTTCGGTGAGCCGATTCTGGCTTCAGGCATCGCCACGATCCAGCGCGGCAAGCTCTGGTATCGCGGGCAGGATGCCGAGGTGCTGGCCGAGACGGCGAAGCTGGAGGATGTCGCGCGGCTGCTCTGGGATTGCGGTTCGCAGCGCTTTCCGCCGCTGTTCACGATCGTGCCGGAGGCACCGGCCCGGCAGCGCATGTTCGCAGTGATCGCCACGCGCGCCGCCAGCGACCCCGCCATGGCCGGGCGCACGAAGAAGGCGCTCTATCTGGAGGCCGCCTCCGTCATCGACTCGCTCGTCGATGCCATTGCCGGGCGGCCGGGCCAGGGGCCGATTCACTACCGGTTGGCGCAGGCCTGGGGCTGCGACGAACGCGGTGCCGACCTGATCCGCCGCGCACTGGTGCTGCTCGCCGATCACGAACTCAACGCCTCGACCTTCGCGGTCCGGGTCGCGGCTTCGACGCGCGCCTCGCTGGCCGCCTGCATCCTGGCCGGGCTCGCGACGCTGTCCGGGCCGCTGCATGGCGGAATGACGCCGCGCGTGCTTGGGCTGATGCGCGAGATCGCCAGCGAGGGCGTCGAGATGGCGGTATCCGCCCGGCTTGCCACCGGCATGCCCCTGCCCGGCTTCGGTCACCCGCTCTATCCCGATGGCGATGCGCGGGCCCGCGCACTGCTCACGGCCTTCACGCTACCGCCAGCCTATGAGGAGACGCGCCGGGCCGTCACCGCATTGACTGGCGAGGAGCCGAATATCGATTTCGTGCTGACGGCGATCGCGAGCGAACTCGGGCTCGCGCCGGACGTGCCGTTCCAATTGTTTGCCGCCGCACGCTGCGCCGGCTGGATCGCGCATGCGCTGGAGCAGGGCGAGACCGGACGCCTGATCCGGCCTCGCGCCCGCTATGTCGGGCCGGAGCCGGCTTGAACCATCGTTGTCATTCCGGGGCTTCGCACAGCGAAAAACCCGGAACCCACGACCGGACGAGCGGCTCACAACCGAACACCTCATGTTCCGCCCAGTCGTGGGTTCCGGGTTCGCGCCTGTAGCGCGCCCCGGAATGACAAGCGTTGAGCTTGCCTAAGCCGGCTCGGCAATCTTCCGTCGAAGTTCACCCTCGCGCTCCGCGATATAGCCGCGCGTGATCGGCAAACCATCGAGCTTCTTGGCAAGCTGGAATTGGAACACGACGAGGTCGTCATGCCGGAAGCTTGCCTCGCAGGCGGCGAGATAGAATTCCCACATCCGGGCGAAGCGCTCGTCATACATGGCGACGGCCTCATCGCGCCGGGCGAGGAAGTTCTCGCGCCAGATCTTCAGCGTCTCGGCATAGTGCAGGCGCAGCACCTCGACATCGGTGATCACGAGCCCTTCCTGCTCGACCGCCGCGGCCACCTCCGACATGGCGGGGATATAGCCGCCGGGGAAGATGTACTTGGCGATGAAGGGATTGGTCGCGCCGGGCGGTGACGAACGACCGATGGTGTGGACCAGAGCCACGCCGTCATCGCTGAGCAATTCCCGGATCTTGCGGAAGTAGTCGCGGTAGAAGCCGACGCCGACATGCTCGAACATGCCGACCGAGACGATGCGGTCGAAGGGCTCGTTCAGATGGCGATAGTCCTGCAGGCGGAACTCGACCGGCAGGCCGGCTTCGGCGCCGCGCTGCCTGGCGATGGCGAGTTGCTCTTCGGAGAGCGTGATGCCGGTGACCGAGGCTCCGGTCTCGCCCGCGATCGACAGCGCCATGCCGCCCCAGCCGCAGCCGATATCAAGCACGCGCTGGCCCGGCTGGAGGTCGAGCTTGCCCATGATGTGGCGCTTCTTGGCGAGCTGCGCCTGCGCCAGTGTCATGCCGGGCTCGGCGAAATAGGCGCAGGAATACTGCATGTCCGGATCGAGGAAGAGCCGGAAGAAATCGCTCTTGAGATCGTAGTGATGCGCGACATTGCGCCGGGCGAGCGCCGGCGTGTTGTGCTGGTGGAAGCGCCGAACCGCCGTGCGCAAGCCTTCCAGAACCTTGCCCCAGCCCTTGGGGCGCGCCCGGTGCATGGCTGCGACCAGTGCGTCGAGCAGGTCGTAGAGCGAGCCTTGCTCGACGACCACGCGCCCATCCATCACCGCCTCGCCGAGGGCGAGCTCGGGATTGAGCGCGAGTTTCAGTTCCGTCGGTGAATCGACGATGCGCATCCGCAAACGCGGCGCGGCACCCTGCCCGACCGACTGCAATGTACCATCGGGGAATACGACATCGATACGTGGCTCGATCGCGAGCCGAGACAACATCCTGGCAATCAGCGAATGCATTGGCCCCACCTTTGGCAGCGCCCCTTTCGCTGAAGATGGCAACGCAATGCGCCGTCGTAACGGCCCCTCAGCGCAAGGCAGCAACACGCCTGCGACATGACAACGCAGGCGATGCGATTCAGTTCCGCCAGGGAAGCAGGGCTAGCGCTAGACTAGTGATCCGCGGCGATGACCTCGGCGCGGATCTCCTCGACCAGCCGCTCCTTCAGGGCGACGAATTCCGGCGTCGTCTTGATGGTGTAGGGCCGCGGATGCGGCAGATCGACGGGGATGTCGGCCTTGATCCGTCCCGGGCGCTTGCTCATCACCACAACGCGCGAGCCGACGAAGATCGCCTCTTCGATATCATGGGTGACGAAGAGCACGGTCTTCTGCTCGCGCTCCCAGATCCTGAGCAGCATTTCCTGCATCAGCGCCCGGGTCTGGTTATCGAGCGCGCCGAAGGGCTCGTCGAGCAGCAGGATCTTGGGGTCGTTGGCGAGCGCGCGGGCGATCGCCGTGCGCTGCTGCATGCCGCCGGATAACTGTTTCGGGAAATGGTCGACGAATTGGCCCAGCCCGACGCGCACCGCCCAGTCACGCGCGACCTTCAGGCGCTCGGCTTCGGACACGCCCTTCTCGCGCAGGCCGAAGGCGATGTTCTGCTGCACCGTCAGCCAGGGGAAGAGCGTGTAGCTCTGGAAGACGAAGCCGCGATCGGCGCCCGGCCCTGAAACGGCAGAGCCATCGAGCAGGACGCGGCCTTCGCTCGCGGTCTCCAGCCCGCCGATGATGCGCAGCAAGGTCGACTTGCCGCAGCCGGAGGGGCCGAGGATGGTGATGAAGTCGTTGTCGGCAACGTTGAGCGAGGTCGGCATCAGGGCGCGCGTCGGCTCAGCCCCGCGCTGCGCCGGAAAGACCTTGCCGACATTCTCGATGACAAGCTTGCTCATGCGCGCGCCCACGGGAACAGGCGCTGGTTGACCGCCTTGAAGAGGAAATCCGAGACCAGGCCGATCAGGCCGATCACGATGATGCCGAAGATGATCTGCCCGGTGTTCAGCAGCGCCTGGCTGTCGGTGATCATGTGGCCGATGCCCGAGGACGAGCCGATCAGCTCGGCGACGATGACATAGGTCCAGGCCCAGCCGAGCACGAGGCGGAAGATCTCGGCGATCTCGGGCGCCGCATTCGGCAGCATGACGCGGCGCACGACCGAGCTGTCCGTCGCGCCCAGCGTATAGGCGGCATCGACGAGGTCGCGACGGATCGAGCCTACCGAGACCGCGATCATCAAGATGAGCTGGAAGACCGATCCGATGAAGATGACGAGCAGCTTCTGCGTCTCGCCGATGCCGGCCCACAAGATCAGGAGCGGGATGAAGGCCGAGGCCGGCAGATAGCGCGCAAAGGAGACGAAGGGCTCGAGGAAGGCTTCGATCGGCTTGTAGGCGCCCATAAGGATGCCGATCGGCAGGGCGACGAGGACGGCCAGGATGAAGCCACCGACGACGCGCCAGATCGTCATCATGATGTCGAACCCGAAGCCGTAGCGGACCATCAGGTTGTAGCCCTCGCCGACCATGGTCAGCGGATCGGCCAGGAAGAGGCGCTGGACATAGCCGCCGAAGGTCGCGACCGACCAGAGCGCGACGAAGAGTGCGAAGAAGGCCAGGCCGTAGCCGATGCGGGCCGAGGCCGAGACGGGTTGCAAGGGTCTCATCGCGGTAGGGTTCCGGTCACGGCCATGGCCAGTTGCTTCCAGGGTTCGATCGACCAGAAGCCGGCTGCGGCGCCTGAAGTCGAGGGGAGGACGTAGATGTCGGCATCGGCCAGTCGGTGCGCCTGCGGCCCGTAGGCGAGCCGCCCCTGGCTGATCCCGAGGGCGGCCTGAGCCGCACGCTTGCCGTTGAAGGCGAGGATGCGGGGCCGGTTCGCAGCGATCCGCTCGACGAAGCCGGCCAGATCGAAATGGTCGCCACGCAGCGCGGAATCCGGACCCGATGTGCGCTTGGCGACATCGGTCAGGCCTATCCGATAGCGCAGCAGGGTCCGGAACTCCTCAGGCTGGAGCCTCTCCGGCACGAGCCCGATCTGGTGGAGAACCGGCCAAAACTTGTTGCCCGGCCCGGCATAATAGGCGCCGCGCCTGGCCGAGGCGGCACCGGCCTGCGTGCCGCAGAAGACGACGCGCAGGCCGGGCTCCAGAACATCCGGGAGGATGTCGCCGATCACGCAGTCGCTGTCACTTGCCGGTGACGAATTTCGTGTCGACCAGCGTGGCGAGATCGGGCTTGGCCTTGATCAGGCCGATCTCGAGGAGCAGGTCCGCAGCCTTGGCCGAGAAGGCCTGCCAGTCGCCGGCGAAGAACTTCTTGTTGCCCTCGGCATCCGACCAGCGCAGGAAGCCGGCCGACTTGCCGAACTGCTCGCCGGTCTGCTTCACGTCGGCGCCCATGATCTCGTAGGCCTTGGCCTGGTCCTTCTTGATCATCTCGAGTGCCTCGAAATAGCTCTGGGTCAGTGCCGCCGCGGCCTTGTCGTTGACGAGGAAAGCCGGCGTGCAGCCGAAGGTGTCCATCACCATCGGGTAATCGAGCGTCGTGGCGATGATCTTGCCGGCAGCGGTATTGTCGCGGACCGTGGAGAGATAGGGTTCGTAGGTCATGGCCGCGTCGTTCTGGCCGGCGATGAAAGCCTGCGCGGCCGGACCCGGCTCCATGTTGACGACCTTGACGTCCTTCACCGAGAGGCCGTTCTCCTTGAGAATCCAGGCCAGCGCGAAATAGGGCGAGGTGCCGGGCGCGGAAGCCGCAACCGTCTTGCCCTTCAGGTCCTTGATCGCCGCGACATCCTTGCGCACGGCCATGCCGTCGGCACCGTAGCTCTTGTCGAGCTGGAAGATCTGCTTGGTCTTGACGCCCGCCGCATCCCAGACGATCCAGGTCTCGACCGTGGTCGCGGCGCACTGGATGTCGCCCGATGCGATGGCGAGGTGGCGGTCCTTCTGCGGGATCTTCTTGATGGTCACGTCGAGGCCGTTCTTCGCGAAGATGCCGGCCTCCTTGGCAAGCACCAGCGGCGCAAAGCCGGTCCAGCCGGAAATGCCGATATTCACCTTGGTCTGCGCCTGGACACCGCCCGCCGCGAGAAGCGCAACAAGGCCAAAACCGACTGCCGCGCCAGCGCGTTTGAAAACTGCCATGATTGAAACCCTTCCCCTGTTTTTTGGCTGACACCTCACTCAGACGCCTAAACGTCATCCATGGTGCGATGCAACCTTCGTTCCAGATCAGCGTAATTGCATATGCAAAAACGTCAAGCGGCCGATCAGCGCCGCTTGGGAAAGTCATGACATTCTCTCGTTTGACAGGGCAGAGGGAATTTCCTCCTCTTCCGCCCGCCGGCGCGTAGACGCCCTTATTTCTTTGAGTCGAGGTTTTCCGATGAACGGCGCCGACCGCCTTTGCGACACGCTTCTGATCAACGGGGTCGATACGTGCTTCGCCAATCCCGGAACCTCCGAGATGCATTTCGTCGCGGCGCTCGACCGCAAGCCCGAAATGCGCTGCGTGCTCGGCCTGTTCGAGGGTGTGGTGACCGGCGCGGCCGACGGCTATGCCCGGATGGCCGACAAGCCGGCGGCTACGCTGCTGCATTGCGGCCCTGGCATGGCGAATGCGCTCGCCAACATGCACAACGCGCGGCGCGCCCGCACGCCGATGATCAATGTCGTCGGCGACCACGCGACCTACCATCTCCAGCATGATGCGCCGCTGACCAGCGATATCGAGAGCCTGGCCGAGCCGATGTCGCATTTCGTCCGCCGCATCGCGACGCCGGAGGATGTCGGCCCGGCGATCGGAGAGGCCTATGTCGCCTCGCTGACCCTGCCCGGCGTCACCACCGTGATCCTGCCGGCCGACTGCGCCTGGGGCAGCGTCGAGCCCGCCACGTTGAAGCCGACCGAACTGCCGGCGCTCAAGAGCGTCGATGGCGCGACGATCCGCGAGGTCGCAGCCGGGCTGCGCAAGCATGGCAAGCGCGGCGCGATCATGCTGACCGGCCTCGCGCTCCGCGAAAAGCCGATGGAGATGGCCGCTCGCATCTGCGCGGTGACCGGCGCCCAGATCTTCAGCCAGATGTCGAACGGGCGCATCCAGCGCGGCGCCGGCCGCGTCGCCATGCCCAAGGTGTTCTATCCGATCGACAAGGCGCTCGAGCAGCTCAAGGACGTCGATTATCTCGTGCTCGTCGGCGCGCAGGTCCCGGTCGGCTTCTTCGCCTATCCCGGCAAGCCCGGCCGCCTGATCCATGACGGCTGCGAGGTCGCCAAGCTCGCGATCCCCGGCGACGACCTGCCGGCCGCGATCACCGGGCTCGCCGAGGAGATGGGCGCAACGAAGACGGCCCCGCTCTACATCGCCCCGGCACGCAAGGAACAGCTCGGCCTGCCGACCGGCAAGCTCGATGCCGACAAGGCCTGCGCCATCGTCTCCGCCCTGCTGCCGGAGAACTGCATCGTCTGCGACGAATCGGTCTCGTCGGGCCGCAGCTTCTATTACGATTGCCACAGCGCGCCGCAGCACGACTATATCCAGCTCACCGGCGGCGCGATCGGCGAAGGCATTCCGCTCGCCATCGGCGCGGCCGTCGCCTGCCCCGACCGCAAGGTGATCGGCATGCAGGCCGACGGCTCAGGCATGTACACGGTGCAGGGGCTGTGGACCCAGGCGCGCGAGAACCTCGACATCGTCACCGTCGTCTTCGCCAACCGGACCTACCAGATCCTGCATGGCGAGATGCGCGCCGTCGGCGTCAACGATTTCGGCCGCAACGCCACGCTGATGCTCAATATCGACGAGCCGGCGCTGGACTGGGTGATGATGGCCAAGGGCATGGGCGTCGAAGCCGCGCGGGCGACGACGGCCGAGGAGTTCGCGAGCCTGTTCAAGGCCGCGCTGAGCCGCAAGGGGCCGTTCCTGATCGAAGCGGCGATCTGAGGATCGCCAAAGGGTGTCATCCCGCACGCGCTGCGGCACGAAGTGCTGCGGCGCAGATGCGGGACCGTCCGCAGGAAAGGGCGCCTTCTCGTCACGCGGTCCCGTGTCTGCGCAGCGGCATTCACATGCCGCAGCGCGCACGGGATGACGCGGTGGTTGGCGGTCGCAAACGCTGCACGGGGGCCGTTGACGTGGGGCGTCATCCCGCACGCGTTGCAACACGCAGTGTTGCTGCGCAGATGCGGGACTGTCCGCAGGAAAGAGTGCCTTCTCGTCATGCGGTCCCGTGTCTGCGCAGCGGCATTTCATGCCGCAGCGCGCACGGGAAGACACATGGGGTTACGAAGAAGAGCGTTACTTGAACTCGCCCAGGAACGCGTCGAGGCAATCGCCGATCGCCTCGATGGCGTAACCGCCCTCCTGCACCACGAGCGTCGGCAGGCCGAAACCCTTCACCTGCCGGCCGATCGTGCCGAAATCCGAAGCTTCCAGCTTCAGCACGCCGATCGGGTCGTCCTTGTGGGCGTCGTAGCCGAGCGCGATCACCACGACCTCGGCGCCGAAATCGCGGATCGCCTTGCCGGCCTCGGCGACGGCCGCCTCCATCGCCGCACCGCCCGCACCATGCGCCAAGGGCAGGTTGAGGTTGAAGCCCTCGCCCGGGCCGTTGCCGCGCTCGTCGGCATAGCCGGTGAAGAACGGATAGTAGTTCGTGGGATCGGCATGGACCGAGATCGTCAGCACGTCGTTGCGGCGGTAGAATATCTGCTGCGTGCCGTCGCCGTGATGGGCATCGACATCGAGGATCGCGACCTTGCCGAATTGCGAGCGCAGGCGCTGGGCCGCGATCGCGGTGTTGTTGAGATAGCAGAAGCCGGTGGCGCGATCGGCGCGGGCATGGTGGCCGGACGGACGGCAGAGCGAGTAGACGGCGCGCTCGCCGGCCAGGATCGCATCGGCTGCGGAAACCGCGGTCTCCGAGGAGCGCAGCGTCGAATGCCAGCAATGCTCGCCGATCGGGACCGAGAGATCGCCGAGATACCAGCCAAGCTGGCCGATGAAGCCGGTGGGGCGGCAGGGCGGGCGGACATCCTCGTCCGGGCGGCCGCTCCAATAGGGGAAGGTGCTCGGCCAGACTTCCGGGCCGCGCTCGGCCGGCAGGTCCTGCCAGCGTGCCCAAGCGGTTTCCAAGAACTTGACGAAACCGGCATCATGGATCGCCAGAACCGGTTCAGTGCCATGCGCCGCCGGCTGCTCCGGCGTGATGCCGTGTTTCCTGAGCGCGCCAAGCAGGCGCTCCGTCCGTTCCGGCAGGTCCTTGGGGGCCACGACCTTGCCGAAGCGCATATATTGCTGGGGATCGTGAAGGGCTTGGTCGGGGTGATAGAAGGCGCGCATCGGGCGAAGGATCCTCGTCAGATCGCGAGGCGACCGTCAGCCCCGCGTGAGCGATGCTAGCAACCGCCGCCGCGCCGGTCAGCCATGGTGATGCCGCCCGCCCCTGCGTGGAGGGCGGGGCAGGCTTCAGTTCGGCGAGAGCAGCGCCACGAACTCGCGCGCCAACGTGTCGATCGCATAGCGTTCCGGCCGGTACCAGTCGGTCGAGCCGTTGAGCGCGCCGAGCAGGAAGAGCCTGAGCACATCCGGCGAGTTGCCCGCCGGCATGCCGCCCGCCTCCTGCCATTCGGCGATCAGGCGGCGCCAGACATCCTCATAGGCGCGGCGCACGGCGCGCACGCTTTCCGGCACCGGCGCAGCGCCAAAGGTGAAGACCTTGATGCTGGCCGATGTGTAATCGCCATGGCCGTGCAGGGTGGAGAGATGCGCTCGGATGGCCGCCTCCAGTCGGGCTCGCGGCGAGGCGCCCTCTTCCGCGGCCAGCGCTGCGACGACCGCCTCATGGACGAAGCGCACACCGTCATTGACGACCGCCTCGACGATCTCCTCCTTCGAGCCGAAATGGTAGTAGAGGCTCGCCTTGCGGATGCCGACGGCCTCGGCGATCTCGCGCAAGGTGGTCTGGTGATAGCCGCCGCCACGCAGCAGCCGCGCAGCATGGTCGAGGATCAAGCGGCGCGAGCCACCTTCGGTTGCCGTGCGCGTCGTGGGCGCTTCACTCATAGGATGTCTTCCCGTGCGCGTTGCGGCGCGTAGTGCCGCTGCGCAGACACGGGACCGCGCGACGAGAGGGCGCCTTTTCCTGAGGGCGGTCCCGCATCTGCGCAGCAACACTGCGTGTTGCAACGCGTGCGGGATGACAGCGCCTCTGGCTCACAGCCGCTTCGCCACTTCTTCGAGCATGACCTCGGTCGCGCCGCCGCCGATCGACTGGACGCGGGCGTCGCGGGTCATGCGCTCGATCGCGCTCTCACGCATGTAGCCCATGCCGCCATGGAACTGCAGGCAGTCGTACATGACTTCGTTGACCAGTTCGCCGCAATAGGCCTTGGCCATCGAAACCTCGCGCGTGGCGTCGAAGCCCTGCGCGTCGAGCCAGGCGGCGTGATAGACGAGCTGGCGGCCGGCCTCGACCTTGCCCGCAAGCTCGGCCAGACGCTGGCGGATCGCCTGCTTCTCCCAGAGCGGCGCGCCGAAAGCTTTCCGCGTCTTCACATAGTCCAGCGTCAGGTCGATGGCGGCCTGCGCCTCGCCCATCGCCATGGCGCCGATCACCGTGCGCTCGTTCTGGAAATTGCTCATGATCGCGTAGAAGCCGCGGCCCTCCTGCCCGAGCAGATTCTCGGCCGGCACCTTGCAATCGACGAAGGAGAGTTCGGCGGTGTCCGAGGAACGCCAACCATGCTTGTCGAGGGCGCGCGAGACCGAGAAGCCCGTCATGCCCTTCTCGACGAGGAAGATCGAGACCGATTGCGAGGGCCGCGCTTGCGGATCCGTCTTGGCGGCGACGCAGTAGAGATCGGCATGGACGCCGTTGGTGATGAACATCTTGGCGCCGTTGAGGACGTAATGGTCGCCCTCGCGCCGCGCCGTGGTGCGGATGCCCTTCACGTCCGAGCCGGCATCGGGCTCGGTCACGGCGACGGCAACGATCTTCTCGCCGGCGATGATATCGGGCAGGTACTTGTCCTTCTGCGCCTGGCTGCCGGCATTGGCGATGTGGACAGAGGCCATGTCGGTATGGACCAGCGCGGTGATCGCGACGCCGGAGAAGGTCGAGCGGCCCAGTTCCTCGGCCAGCACGACAGTCGCCATCGTGTCCATCTCGGAGCCACCATAATCGGCGGGGTAGCGGATACCGAAGAAGCCGAGCTCGCCCATCTTGCGCAGCACGTCGCGCGGAACGAAACCGTCCTTCTCCCATTGCACGGCATGCGGCTTGATCTCGGTCTCGACGAAGCGGCGGACCTGGTCGCGCAGCGCCTCATGCTCCTCGGTGAAGTAAGGCGAGCGGCGCGCGCCTTCCGCGACAATCTTTCCGCCTGACGACATCGCCCTCTCCCGTCTCTGCGCAGCGCCATCGGCGAGCTACCTGCCGGACGGTAGGTGAATGGCCCGCCGAGATCAAGCTACCCGCAGTTCGCGGTGATGTCAGGCGACGTCGTCCCAGTGGGCGATCATGCTGCGGCCCTTGCCGGCGCGCTTGGCGCCATAGAGCGCCTGATCGGCCGCGCGCGTCAGCACCTCCGCCGTCCACTGTCCGGAATCCCGTTCCGGCTTGACGGAGACCCCGACACTGGCGCCGACGGTGACGAGCTGCCCCATCAGCATGAACGGCGCCTTGACGATCGACACCGCTCGGTTGGCAACTTCGGAGATCGCAGCTGCATCCTCGAGGCCGCGCACGACCAGGGCGAACTCGTCGCCGCCCAGCCGCGCCACGATGTCGTCCGGCCGCACGACGCCCTTCAGGCGCATCGCGACCTGCTTGAGCAAGTCGTCGCCGGCCTGGTGGCCGTGGCGATCGTTGATGAGCTTGAAGCCGTCGAGATCGAGCAGCAGAAGCCCCAGCGCCTCTCCACTATCGCCGGCCTCGTCGAGAACGCTATCCAGTCCGCGGCGGTTCAGGAGCCCGGTCAGAGGGTCGTGACTCGCGGCGAAATCGAGTTCGCGCCGAACCATCAGCAATTCCTCGAACTGGCCGATGATGTGATCGGAGCTCTCGTAGATCGAATAGAGATAGACGAGCAGTAGCACGCTCAGCGCCTGATAGAGAGGATCGCCGGACCTCAGGAAAGCGACGACCAGCGTGCCGATCGCGATGGTCGAGAGCACCGCGCAGATCCAGTAGCGCAAGGTGCGCAGATAGGACCCCGCGGTCAGCGCCATGGTCAGGCCGAGGCTGAGAACGAAGCCTTCGGCATGGTCGACAGCCGCAGCCGTCAGGGTCAACGCCGCAATGACCAGCGTGAAGGCGAAGGCCGTGTAGGCATAGCCGGCCTCCCAGCGCCACGCCTCCGCCAGGGTCAGCTTGCGCGCGGGATCGCGCCGCTTGAAGCCGGCGATATTGGCGATGCGCAGCAGCGTCGTCACGACGCCGGCTCCCGTCAGCCACCAGAAGATCGTTTCACCCGTCTGCACGGCCATGATGGCGGAGCCGACGATCAGCCCGGCCGCGATGCAGAGGATTTGTGGCAGGGCCGCGAAGAGACGCGAGATGATCTCGATCTCGATATCCGCGGGCAGCTGCGCGGCGCGTTTGCGGGGCCTCATCAGCAGATGCATGGCGCAGGCTCTACGCGCGAGGCTCTAAGAACCCGTCAGCCCGACCCCGGGCATTTTAGCGATTGGATCGGCGATAGCCGCGCCCGCCGTTTGCTGCTGTCGGCGAGACCACTTTTCGTCGACCCATCGGCCCGCTTCGAAGCGTCCTTCCCGCGCCTCTAGGCCGCCTCAGAAGCCGTTCATGATGAACCGGCTAGAGAGAGGACGAACGCTGCGCCGGCCCGCTTGCCGGCGCGGATATCGAAAGGAACGAACATGCTGAGTCGCCAACTCACGATCTCGGTTCTGGCCTGCGCCGTCCTGCTCAGCGCAATCCCGGCCCAGGCCCAGTATTACGGCGGCCCCTATCGCGGCGCGCCGTCCTATAACGATGATGACGATGATGACGACGACCGTCCGCGGCGGCGCTATGACCGCCGCGACTACGGCTATGAGCGCCCGTATTACAGGCAGCCACGCTACGGCAATATCTGCGTGACCAGCCGGGGCGATTGCCGGACGCCGCCGCTGCCCTATGGCTCGGGCTGCGGCTGCAATATCCCGGGTTTCGGCTCCAAGCGCGGCATCGTGCAATAGCCGGCCTCAGAGTCTTGCTTTAGCGCATTTTCTTCACGCGAACCGGTATCCACTTCGCTCGAAAATGCTCTCAGAACCGGCGGGTGCTCTCCGTCCCGAGATAGCAGATGCCCTCGCCCGGCTTGGCCTTGGGATTGGGGAAGATGATGAAGCCGTCGCGCGGCATCGTCACGATCGTGCCGTCGGCGCGGCGCGCGATCGGCGTGCCCCCAGCGACCCGGTCACCGGTCTTCCACGAGCCTTCGACCCGGTCGCCCTCGGCCTCGCAGATGACGAGGTCGTCCATATGGACGACGACGCGCTTCTCGGGGGCCGGCGGCGCCTCGTCGGTCAACCCGAGATGGGCGAGCACGTTGCGGATCGCCTTGTAGCCGACATCGACGGAGGCCGGGTCCTCGTGGCGCCCGCATTCCAGCGTCACGCCATAGCCGCCGGCGAAGCGCATGAACTCGGTCGTGCCGAAGCCTTCGGTTACGGCGAGCCGTGGCAGGCCCAGGCGCTCGCGCGCCGCGATCAGCCGAACATAGATGTCGAGCCAGCCATGGATCATCAGGTCGACACCAAGGCTGG
This sequence comes from Allobosea sp. FG18, assembly GCF_057809495.1. Classification (NCBI taxonomy): domain Bacteria; kingdom Pseudomonadati; phylum Pseudomonadota; class Alphaproteobacteria; order Hyphomicrobiales; family Alloboseaceae; genus Allobosea; species Allobosea sp. FG18. The sequence goes on along the minus strand of NZ_JBMDKB010000001.1, from coordinate 313,090 downwards.
GGGCGAAGGCGGCCTCGGCCGCGCCATGCCGGAAGGGTTCGAGCGTGCCGTGATTGTCGTCCGGGCCGAAGAAGACGAAGGGGACGCCTTCCCCGGTGAAGGAATGGACGTCGAGCAGCATGTCGTGCTGGCGCAGGATGGCGGAGAGGCGGTTGCCGAGCCTGTCCTCGTTATCGACAGGCTGCGGCCGCTCGCGCAGGTCACGGTTGAGGTTGCGATCGCCCTCGCGGGTGTTCTGCCTGTAGGCCTTGGGATTGGCGACGGGCAGGAAGGTGACCTCGCCGCGCTGGATCGAAACCCGGCCGGCGCGGCAATCTTCGATCACGCGGGCGATGGCGTTGGGCCCGCAGGTCTCGTTGCCGTGGACGGCGCCGAAGACGAGAAGCTTCGGCCCCGCCTTCAGCCCGTGGAAGCGGATGGTCTCGAGCGGCGGATCGATCAGGTCAGGCGTCGTCATAGGCTCTAGTGTCAGGCTTTGCGAAGTTGCGAATGCGGGTCGAGGATGTCACGCAGGCCGTCGCCCAGCAGGTTCAGGCCGAGCACGGTCATGAAGATGGCGAGGCCGGGGAAGATCGAGATCCAGGGTGCCGTGGTGATCTGGTCGCGCGCATCGGAGAGCATCGAACCCCAGCTCGGGAAGGGCGGGCGGATGCCGAGGCCCAGGAAGGAGAGCGCCGCCTCCGCCAGCACGGCGCCGCCCATGCCGAGCGTGCCGATGACGATGATCGGGCCGGCGATGTTCGGCAGGATCTGCAGCAGCATGATGCGCAGGTTGCTCGAGCCGAAGGAGCGCGCCGCCTCGACATAGCCTTGCTGCTTGATCGACAGCGTCGCAGCCCGCGACAGCCGGCAGGTATAGGACCAGTTGGTCAGGCCGAGCGCGATCAGCAGGCTGGTGAGGCCCGGCTGGAGGATCGCCATGATGGCGAGCGCGAAGACCAGCGAGGGGATCGACAGCATGAGATTGGTCAGGCCGTTGACGAAATCATCCCACCAACCGCCGAAGTACCCCGCCGACATGCCCAGTGCCACGCCGATCACGGTGTTGATCAGCTGCGAGACGATGCCGACCGTCAACGAGATGCGCGCGCCGTAGAGCACGCGGCTGTAGATGTCGCGGCCCTGCGCATCCGTGCCGAACCAGAACTCGGCACCGGGCTGAACCTCGGCATTCATCAGATTGGCATCCATGACGGGATCGGTATGCGCCAGCCAGGGCGCCAGCGTCCCGCCGACGACGACGGCAGCGAAGAGCACGCCGCCGATCCACAGATTAGCCCGGAATTTCATCGGTGCCCCGCCCCTAGGTGTATTTGATGCGCGGATCGATCAGAGCGCAGAGCACGTCCACGATGATGTTCACGACGAGGAAGAAAAGCACGAGCAGCAGGATGCAGGCCTGGACGACGGGAATGTCGCGCAGCGACACGCTGTCGACCAGCAGCGAGCCGATGCCCGGCCAGGCGAAGAGCTTCTCGATCACCACGGCGCCGCCCATGATCGAGCCGAATTGCAGGCCGAGCGTCGTCAGAACGATGACCATGGCGTTGCGCGCGACATGCCAGCGCATCACCCGGACCTCGCTGTTGCCCTTGGCGCGGGCGGTGCGGACGAAGTCGGCGTTCATCACCTCGAGCACGGCAGCGCGCGTGGTGCGGGCGAGCAACGCGAGCGGCGCCACGCCGAGCGCGACCGCCGGCAGCACGATGTAGCGCGGATTGCCGTCACCATAGCCGAAGCTCGGGAACCAGCCGAGCACCAGCGCGAAGGCATACATCAGCATCAGCCCGAGCCAGAACTGCGGCAGGGACAGGCCGGACACGGCGACGAACATCGACTGCATGTCGAGCCAGCCACCCGGTTTCAGTGCCGCCAGGAAGCCGAGCGGAACGCCGAGGACGATCGCGAACGTCATGGCGGCGATGGCCAATTGAAGACTGGGCCAGATTCGCTCGACCAGTGAATTGATCACCGGCTGGCGGGTGCGGAACGAGGTGCCGAGATCGAACGTCGCAAGCTTCACGGCATAATTCGCGAAGCGAACATGGACGGGATCGTCGAGGCCGAATTGCTTGTTCATGCGCGCGACCTGCTCGGCATCGACGACCGAGCGGCCGTCGGACATCTGAGTCGAGGCGAAATCGCCGGGAATGACGCTGAACATCACGAAGATCAGCCCGGCGACCGCAAGCAGGATCGGAATGGCCTGCAGCAGGCGACGGATGACATAGGGCAGCATGGTAAACTCCTGATCGCCGCCGCAAGGCGGACTCAGGTCAAGGCTCGAAAATCGCCGTCACCCCGGACGAGCAGCATCGCCGCCGGTCCGGGGTGCGGGTGTCATCGAGCTGGCGAGAACCTCCGCTGAGGCGCGCTTACTTCGCCGCAGGCGAAGTCGCGTCGACCCAGAGATCCTCGTAGCGCTGGAGCGCGAGCTCCGTCGCATTCGCCTGCAGGCCATGCAGCCAGGGCTGATAGGCCAGCACCGCCTTGTTGTAGTTGAAGAACCAGACCGGAGCCTCGTCCTGCAGCAGCGCGTTGGCCTTCTTCAGCAGTTCGACCTTCTTGGCAGCGTCCTTCTCTGCGGCAGCATCGTCCAGCACCTTGTCGTAGGCCGGGTTCTTGAAGCCGGTGTAGTTGCAGGACGAGCGCGGCGTCGCCGAATGGAAGCACTTCAGCGTGGTCAGCGGATCCGGTCCGGACGTGTTCGACCAGATATAGGCCTGGAAATCGCCCTTCGCGACGACGCCACCGAGAGCCGAGGTTTCCACCGGCTTGACCTTCACCTTGATGCCGACCTTGGCGAGCATCGGGATCGTCGCCTCGACGATCGGGATACCCCAGCTCTCGTTCGGCGTGGCTGTCCACTCGAACTCGAAGCCGTCCGGATAGCCCGCCTCGGTCAGGAGCTTCTTCGCCTTATCCGGGTCAAAGGCGTAGGGCTTGGCGCCCTTGTCGAAAGCCGGCGAAGACAGCGGCAGCCAGCTCACGGCGCGATAGGCCTTGTCGCGCACCAGGCGCTTGATGATCAGCTCGCTGTCGATGGCATGGTTGATCGCCTGGCGCACCCGCTTGTCGGAGAAGGGCTTGAATTCGGGATTCATGCCCATGTTGCGGGTGAAGACCTCCGCGACCTCAAGGATGCCCTTCGAGAGGTTCGGATCGGCCTTGTACGCAACGTACTGGGTCGAGCCGAGAATCGAGACGTCGATCTCCTTGTTGCGGAAGGCGACGTCGCGGGCCGCGGCCTCACCCATCGGCGAGATCACCAGCTTGTCCGCATAGGGCTTGCCGGCCTTGTAGTACTTCTCCCAGCGCTCGAAGACCATGCGCGAGCCGGGCACATGCTCGACGAACTTGAAGGGGCCGAGGCCGATCGGCTTGTTAAAGAAGTCCGCCTCCTGCGCCTCCTTGGCCGGCAGGATCGCGGTGGGGGCGCTGAAGAACAGGAAGCCCGGATCGACCGCGTCGGTCATCGTCATCTCGATGGTGCGATCGTCGATCTTCTTCAGGCCGGAGATTTCCTTCGCCTTGCCTTCGCGAACCTCGGCGCCGCCCTTGATGCGCGAGACGTGGCGCGCGCCGGGATAGCTCTTCGATCCGTCGACGAGGCGGGTGAACGACCAGATCACGTCATCGGCCGACAGTTTGCGGCCATTGTGGAAATAAGCCTCGCGCAGCTTCAGCGTATGCGTCAGACCGTCGGCCGAGGTCGAGAAGGACTCGACGAGCTCGGGCTCCGGCTTGCCGGTATTGGAATCCCAGCGGAACAGCATGCCGTGCAGCGCATAGCCGTAGATCTCGTCCTGGATCTGGTTCGAGACGTGGCTGTCATTGCTGACGAAGGAGGCGCCATAGGGCGCCGTGAAGCGGATCGTTCCGCCGCGACGCGGCTCCTGAGCCTGTGCAGATACGGTGAAGGCTACCAGCGTCAGCGCGGTAGCGAAGGCAAGTTTCTTCAACAACACGATCAATCCTCCCGTTTCCCATCTGCTCCGGCTGATCCGGAGTTGTTTGCTTTGAAGTGGAACCATAACGGCTTTGCCGCGCTTGTCTTCCCCCGCACGGTCAAATTCCCCGAACAGCTCTGCGATTCACGGTGTCGCAGAGCTGTTCGGAGCCCCGTTTCGCATTTTCTTCACGCGAACCGGTATTTTTCGCTCGAAGATGCTCTGCCTCAAGCTCCCCGCTCATAGACGACCGCGCCGCCGAGGATGGTCAGATCGCAGCGCGTGTCCTTGAAGATGTCGGCGGGAGCGGCGCTCAGCAGGTCGCGCGAGAACACCGCGACGTCGGCGAGGAGGCCCGGCGCGAGCCGGCCCTTCACATTCTCCTGCTTCTGCGAGAAGGCGCCGAACTCGGTATAGGCCTGCAGCGCCTCCTCGATCGAGACGCGCTGGCTTTCGTCCATCACCGTGCCTTTCCAGGTCTCACGCGTCAGCATGGTGTGGAAATTCGGGAAGGGATTGGGATCGCAGACCGGTGCGTCGCTGCCCGTCGCCGGCTTGAGGCCGAGATCGAACCAGGTGCGGAACGGATAGCTCGGCATCGCGCGCTCCGGGCCGAGCACCTTCACATAGGCATCGCCGAAATCATGGATGAAGACCTGCTGCGGGCAGGGATAGATGCCGGCCTTGACCATGCGCTCGTGCTGGGCCGCGGTCGAGAAGCCGCAATGCTCGATGCGGTGGCGCCGGTCCGGATCGGGATAGGCGGCGAGCGCCTTCTCGTAAGCCGTGATGAGCTGCTCGATCGCGGCGTCGCCGATGGCGTGGCAGACGAGCTGGTAGCCCTTCTTGTGGGCATCGAGCACCATGCGCTCGAGCTCGGCATCCTCCCACATCCAGACGCCGGTGGTCTTGTCATCGCCGAGATAGGGCTCGGTCATCCAGGCGGTACGGCCGCCGGCCGAACCGTCGAGGAAGAGTTTGACGCCGCCGATCATCAGCATCTCGTCGCCGGTGCCGGAGATCAGTCCGGCGTCGTAGCATTGCGGCACGATCGAGCGGCCATCGTCGCCGAGCAGCGTCAGCCAGGTGCGGACCGGCAGACGGCCGTCGCGCTTGGCGCGGTGATAGGCCGCGATCTCGCGGAAGCCGCCCTTCTGGCCGACGGCGGCGTCCATGCAGCTGGTGATGCCGAGCGAGAGCAGATACTGCCCGCCGCGCTCGATGCCGGCGATGATGTCCTCCTCGGTCGCAGCCGGAATCGCAGCCTGGACCGGGGCGCGGGCATTCTCGGCGAGCAGGCCGGTGAGGCGGCCGTTCTGCTGTTCGATCAGGCCACCCTGCGGCGTCGGGGACTTCTCGTCGATGCCGCCGAGGCGCAGCGCTTCCGAGTTGCAGATCGCGATATGACCGCAGGCGCGCACCAGCATCACCGGATTGTTCGGAGCCGCGCGGTCCAGCTCCTCGCGATAGGGATGGCGGCCGGTGTCGAGCTTGGTCTGATCGTAGCCGCGCGAGAGGATCCATTCGCCGGGCTTGGACTGTGCGGCGCGGGCCGAAATCGCGCCGAGCAGCGCCTCCAGCGTCGGCGCGCTCTCGGGCTTGGAATCGACCCAGCCCATGGTCATGCCGAGCGAGACCAGATGCAGATGCGAGTCGTTGAGGCCCGGCGTCGCCAGCCGGCCCTTCAGGTCGATGACGCGGGTCTTCGGCCCGATCAGCGGCTTGATCTCGGCATCGCTGCCGGCCGCCAGCACCTTGTCGCGGAAGATCGCCAGCGCCTCGACGACGCCCTCCTCGCGCCCGCACCAGATCGGCCCGTTGCGCAATACGATATCGGCCTGAATCGCCATGGTGTTCTCCTCACATTCAGTCGTCGCCGGCGCTTACGAGCGGCGGTCAGATATCGTCGAGCGGGAAGATCGGGCGGCGCACCTTCTTGTAGGGCCGCTCCTTGAAGTTGCGGGTCGAGAGCGCGCCGGTATCGACCTCCAGAACCTCGCGCGCGATCGGCTCGAAGGCGGCGCGGAAATGCTGCATCGACTTGACGATCACCGTCGACTTTCGGGTCGGATCGACGCCCAGCGAGGTGAACTGCGCGAGGTCGGTCGCCTGGCCGTTATGGGTGATGACGATGATCTCGACATCGTCGACGCGGAGCAGCGCCGAGAGCCCGTAATTGCGCCAGACGCCGCCAGCCATCGGGCCATGGCAGAGGAAATAGCCGTCGGTGATCGCGACGACATGGGCGTCGAGATCGAGCGGCCCGCCGCCCATGGTCGGGTCGACCTTGCCGCCGAGCTTGATCCGGCCACGCTTGCCGACGCCGATCGCCTGCGCGGCCAGCACGGCCTCGGGGTCGTTGATCGCGTGGAAGCCGACATTTTTCAGCCCGGCATCGAGCACGGCGCGCAGCAGGTTGGTGGCATCGCCATAGGCGCCGGAGCCGGGATTGTCGGAATAGTCCGAGATCACCACCGGCTTGTAGCCGGGCTTGCCCGTATCGGCCTCGCCGGCCTTGGCGCGGGCCATGGCCTCGGCCAGCGGCGTGAAATGGATCGAGGAGAAGCGGCGCTGCTCCCAGGCATAGTCCATCAGCTCCTCGGCGATGGCTTGCGCCTTGGCGCGATCATCGGCCGTGACCGCGATCGAAGGGCCGATATCGTGGACGTCGGCCGAGGAGAAGCCGGCCTGGACGCTGACGACCAGCGCATCGCCGGAAGCTTCGAGCGCATCGCCACGGCGCAGCAGCTCAAGGAAGGGCGGCGAGGTCGTGCGGCCGCCGTCTAGCGCGTAGAGGATCGGGCGGCGAGCGAGCGCGACCCTGGGCTTGATCTCGCCCTTGATCGCACGCTGCAGCAATTCGGCAGCCTGCCAGGTCCGCTCGTACTGGTCGATATGCGGATAGGTGCGGTAGGAGATCAGCGCGTTGGCGTTGTCGGCCATCAGCTGCGTCACCGTGGCATGCAGGTCGAGCACCGCAACGACAGGAACGTCAGGGCCGATGCGCTTGCGAAGCCGGGCGAGCAACTCGCCCTCGCCGTCATCAGAGCTTTCCGTCGACATGGCGCCATGGAGATGCAGCAGCACGCCGTCGACGCCGGGAGCGGCATCGACGATCTGGCCGGCGAAGAGGTCGAAGGCGGCATCGGTGACGCGGCCGGACGGGTTGGCGCCGGTCACCAGCGGGTGGACGAGGCTCCAGCCGAACTTGTCGGCCGCCTCGAAGGCCGCGCCCATCGAGGTGCGCGTGCCGCGGAAGGCCCCGGGGATCTCGTTGTCGCGGAAGGCGCCATGCGCCCGGAACGTGGCCTCGTCCGTAAGCTGAACACTGAAAGTGTTCGTCTCATGCATGAACTCGGCGATCAAAACGCGCGGCACCGTCATCTCCCCAAAACGTGTCGTTCAATTTTTTTGACAGTTTTGGCGAGACAACTGGATTTTGGCCACTGATTTTCGCGCATGCATCCCCAGAAACCTGCGCGCTTGTCGAATTGTGGTGAATATGCTCGACGACGGCAAGGAGCCGAGAGGCTGATGCCGCCTCCGCGAAATCTCCAGCGGCAGCAAAGGGATAGACGACACACCGCCGCGCCGAACTCGACGCGGTGGCGAAAGACCGGCCGCCCCGAACGGAGCGCTACAGCGACTTGAAGCTCGGATAATGCCCGCGATAGCTCTTCTCGAGGATCGCGACGCCGCCGCGCTCCTTCAGAATCTGCGCGACCGAAAGGCCGAGTTCACGCGCCTGTTCCGGCAGCGCGCTCTGATCCGCGACGACGCGCTCGGTACCCTCGATCGAGGTCACCTGCGCATGCAGCGTCAGGCGGCCGTCCTGCCATGTCGCACAGGCGCCGACCGGCAGGCTGCAACCAGCCCCCAGCGCATGCATCATCTCGCGTTCGGCCTCGGCCTCGGCACGGGCCTGCGGGCACTCGATCGCCTTCAGCACCTCGATCACCGCCGTATCCTCGGCGCGGGCCTCGAGCCCGAGCGCGCCCTGCCCGACCGCATAAGGGAACAGGGACGGGGCGAGCGTCTCCGACGAGGCTTCGTCCAGTCCCAGCCGGCGCAAGCCGGCTTGCGCGAGAATGACCGCATCGAGCGCATCCTCTCCGCCGATCTTGGCGAGGCGGGGCCCGACATTGCCGCGGATCGGAACAACGGTCACATCCGGCCGCAGGTTCAGGATCTGCGCGCGCCGCCGAAGCGACCCCGTGCCGACGCGCGCTCCCTGGCGCAGCGAGGCCATGGTCGCGCCGCAGAGCGCGTCACGCGGGTCCTCGCGCGGCGGCACCGAAGCCAGGACGAGTCCCTCATGCAGGGTGGTCGGCAGATCCTTCAGCGAATGGACGACGAAGTCGACCTCGCGCTTCACCAGTTGCTGCTCGTGCTCGACCGCGAAGACGCCGACCATGCCGAACTGGTGGAATTCGGAGACGCGGTCGCGGTCGGCGATGGTGGCGATCTGGCAGAGGGTGAATTCCGCCTGCGGGAACTTCTCCCGGATCAGGCCCATGATATGGTGGGTCTGGGCCATCGCCAGCGGGCTGCGGCGCGTGCCGATCCTCAGATGCATGATCTCAAAGCTTTCGGTCTTGTCCGGCCGGGCCGGTTGTTGCGGCGGTCTATAACAGCGGGGCGGCGGGCTGACGAGTGCGGCACATGCCCATACTGCGCTGGATCAATCGCGGGCGGCGGCCCCACCCTGCAATCGTATGGTCACCATCGCCTGCCGGAGCACCTCAAACACGCGCGGATCGCGCGACTGGGCGACGTTGAAGCGCATGAAACTGCCGGCGGCCTGGGCGACGCTGAAGACATTGCCCGGCGCCAGCACAACGCCCTGCATCACCGCGAGCTGGGCCAGCTCGGCGGAATCGATGCCTTCAGGCAGGCGGCACCAGAGATAGAAGCCGCCGCGCGGCATCAGCCAGGGCCGAATCCCGAGCGTCTCAAGCCGCGCCGCGACCTCGCGCCGCGCCTGTGCGAGGCGGCGGTGCAGCTCCTCCATGTGCTTGCGATAGCTGCCGCCGGCGAGGACACCCGCCAGAAACTCAGTGGAGACCGGGCTTGGCCCACCGAAATTGGTCGCAACCTGCAGGTCGACGAGTCCTTCGATCCAATCGGCGCGTGCAGCAATATGGCCGCAGCGGACGGCGGCCGAGAGCGTCTTCGAAAAGCTGCCGATCCGGATGACACGCTCCAGCCCGTCAAGCGCCGCCAATCGTGACGAAGGCTCGGGCTCGAAATCGGCGAAGATGTCGTCCTCGACGATGATCACGTCGTTGGCAGCAGCGGCGCTCAGCACGCGATAGGCGGCCTGCGGCGACAGGCTGGCGCCGGTCGGATTGTGCAGCCCGGAATTGGTGAGATAGAGGCGCGGGCGCTCGGCCGAGACCACCGCTTCGAAAGCGGCGATGTCCGGCCCTGTTGGCGTATAGGGCGCGCTCAGGACGCGCACCTGATGCGCCCGCAGCAAAGCCTGAAAGTTAAAATAGCAGGGATCGTCGACGAGGACGGCATCGCCCGGCCGCAACAGGAAGCGGCAGATCAGGTCGAGCGCCTGCGTGCCCGAGCCGGTCAGCATGAGCTGCTCCGGCGAAACCGCGAGCCCGGCCTCGGCGAAGCGCCCGAGCAGGAGCCGGCGCAGGACGGAGGCGCCGCGCGTGCCGCCGTAATCGGTGAGAATCGCGCCATCGGCCCGCGCCAGCGCCCGAAAGCCGCGGCGCAATGCCTCCTCCGGCATCCAGTCTGCCGGCAGCCAGCCGCAGCCGGGCTTCAGCGCGCCCGGCTCTGCATCGAGCGACTGGCGCGAGACCCAGAAGGGATCGACCGCGAGCTCCTGCGGCGAAGCAGCTTGCGTCAACGCCAAGGGCGGCAGGCCACCGCCGGTGACGTAGAAGCCCGAGCCCTGACGGGCCCGGATCAGGCCTTCGGCCGCGAGGCGATCATAGGCCTCGACGACGGTGGAAGGCGAGACCTTCATCGCCGCCGCGAAGCCGCGGATCGAAGGCAGGCGGTCGCCCGGTGCGAGCGTGCGCGCCGCCAGCCGGCCGCGGATCGCAGCCATCACCGCCTCCGTTCGCGTCGCGGCGGCTTCGCTTAGTCGGATTGTATGGTCATCCATAGCCATACAGTTTGCCATGAATGTATCGGTCTGTCGCTGGCTTCCTTGACTGCCCACGCCTAGAGCACGGCTTAGCGTGAAGGAGCAGGCAGATCGCATGATGAAGGATTGGGGCGGCAAGGGCTGGGGCAGCGGATTGCTCGGCGTGCTGATCTTCAGCGGCTCGCTGCCGGCGACGCGCGTCGCCGTGGCCGGCTTCTCGCCCCTGTTCCTGACCGGCGCCCGCGCCGCCATCGCAGCCCTGCTGGGCGCCGCCTGCCTCATGCTCTTGCGTCAGCAATGGCCAAGCCGCGCCGATATCCGCCCGCTCGCGATCGTCGCGCTCGGCGTCGTGCTCGGTTTTCCCTTGCTGACGGCGCTCGCCCTTCAGCATATCCCCTCGGCGCGCTCGATCGTCTTCATCGGGCTCCTGCCGCTGGCGACTGCCTTGTTCGGCGTGCTGCGCGGCGGCGAAACGCCGAAGCCGGTGTTCTGGCTGTTTTCAGGCCTCGGCAGCGCGACGGTCGTCGGCTTCGCGCTCGCCAATAGCGACAGCGGCTCGTTGACGGGGGACCTGCTGATGGTCGCCGCTGTCCTGCTCTGCGGGCTCGGCTATGCCGAGGGCGCAACGCTCTCGCGTCGGCTCGGCGGCTGGCAGGTGATCTCCTGGGCGCTGCTCCTGTCGCTACCGGCGATGGCCGTGATCACCCTGCTGTTCTGGCCGTCGACCTGGCAGGGCATCGGGACGCCGGCCTGGATCGGCCTCGGCTATGTTTCGGTCTTCAGCATGCTGGTCGGTTTCGTGTTCTGGTACCGGGGGCTGGCGATCGGGGGCACGGCGACGGTCGGCCAGCTTCAGCTGCTGCAACCGTTCTTCGGGCTGACGCTGGCAGGCTGGCTGCTCGGCGAACCGATCGCCTGGACCATGATCGCGGCGACCGCCGTCGTCGTTCTCTGCGTCGGCGGGGCGAAGCGCTTCGCCTGAACCGAAGCTCTTGGATTTCGCGCAGCCCAAGGCCATCTTAAGGGCCAAGGAGATGGTGCGATGGCGAGCGGATGGGCTCCGGACGGAGCGGTTCAGGACCAGGTCGACGGCTCGATTTCGGACGCGGTTCGCCTCGCGCGCTCGCGCCTGCCGAATGGCCCCGGCGAAATCCACTGCCAGGAATGCGGCGAGGAGATCCCCGAAGCGCGGCGCCTTGCCATGCCCGGCGCGCGGCTCTGCATCGGCTGCCAATCCGGCCATGACCGATCGGCGGCGCTCTCCGGCTACAACCGGCGCGGCAGCAAGGACAGTCAGCTCAAATAGACCCGCCGACCTAAGCGCCAGCGGAGCGCAGGACGGCGACGAACTTGATCGCGCTGGCCGAGAGCGGCCGATCCTTCAGCGAGGTCATGCCGATGCTGCGCTGGATCACTGGCGCGACGAGAGGGACCATGGCCAGTTCGTCGGCGTTGAACATGGCGAAGGTCATCGTCGGTAGCACCGTCACGCCGAGCCCCGCCGCAGCCAGCGCCGCGGCACAGGAAATCTGATCGACCTCATAGGCCGGCGCGGCCGGCAGATCGGCGTGGATGAAGCCTGCATCGGTGAGGCGCCGGACCGAGGAGGACGGCGACATCGCAATGAAGTCGAAGGGCGCCAGCTCGCTCCAGTCGACGCTGCCGCGCCCGGACAAGGGATGCCGGCGCGACACGACGAGCATCAGCCGGTCGCTCGCGATCTCTTCGAAGGCGAAAGCGGCCTGGCCGTCGGGCCTGCCGGCGATGACGAGATCGACGCTGCCATCCTGCAGCATCGCCATCGCGCGCTCCTGCAAGGCATCGCGCACCGCGACCGCAATGCCCGGATAACGATCACGGAAGGCCCGCAGCGCCGGCGGCAGCAAGGTACAGACGGCAGACGGCAATGCGGCGACGGACAAGCGGCCATGCACGCTGTCGCCCCGCCGCGCGATCGCTTCGAAAGTACCCGCCAGGCTTCGCATCGCTTCCCGCGCGCTGGCCACGACATGCTGGCCTTCATAGGTCAGAGCCAGCTGCCGCGTCGTCCGGTCGACCAGCCTGCAACCGAGTTCCGCCTCGACGCGCCTCAAGGTTTCGCTGACGGAGGGTTGCGATACGCCAAGCCTTTCCGCCGCAGCGGTCAGGCTCAGGGTATCGCCGATGGCGACGAGGATTTCGAGCTGGCGCAGGGTCAGGTTCATTGGCGAAGCCGGGCGGAAAGGCGACGCCATTCATAGACTAAGCCTATGTATAAATTAATCGCCATTATTTGACGTTTTGCCGTCCGAGCGCTTGCATGCCTGCGCATGAATGACGCGGACGGCATGGAAACGCAGTGGTGACACAGCAGGTTTGGATCGGGGCTGCGGCCGGCTTCGCAGGCGATCGCGCCGACGCTTCGGGGCCGCTGATCGCAACGCTCGCGCGTCACGATGGCCCGCGCTTCCTGATTTTCGAGACACTGGCGGAACGCACCCTCGCGCTCGCACAGCTCGACCGCCTGGCAGATCCGACGCGCGGCGAGGTTCCGGCTCTCAAGCGCCTGCTCTGGCCGGCGCTGGCGCCCTGCGCCGCCGCGGGCATCAAGATCATCGGCAATTTCGGCGGGGCCAATCCGCTCGGGGCCGCCACGAAAATAAGGAGCTGGGCCATCGAACTCGGCTGCCCCGACCTGAAGATCGCAGTAGTGGCTGGCGACGATCTGCGGGGCCTGTTCAGCTCTGCCGATTTCGCCCGCATGGAGACGGACGGCGCCCTGCTGCGCGACGAGCCCGCCATCATTTCGGCAAATGCCTATCTGGGGGCGGATGCGATCGCCGCAGCGCTGAGCGAGGGCGCCGATATCGTCGTGACGGGGCGCGTCGCCGATCCCGCCCTCGTCCTCGGCCCGCTCAAGTACAGTTTCGGATGGGCGGATGACGATTGGGACAGGCTCGCAGCCGGCATTCTGGCGGGCCATCTGCTCGAATGCGGATCGCAGGTGACCGGCGGCTATTTCGCCGATCCCGGCGTCAAGGACGTGCCGGGGATGGATGTGCTGGGCTATCCGATCGCCGAAATCGAGCCGGACGGCACCTTCGTCGTCACCAAGCCGGCGGGGACCGGCGGGCTCGTCGACCGCCGGACGGTTACGGAACAGATCCTCTACGAAATCCACGACCCGGCCGCCTATCTGACGCCGGATGTGATCCTCGACCTCACGCAGGTCGAACTCGCGGAAGCCGGGCCAGACCGTGTCCGGGTGACCGGCGCGCGCGGACGGACACGGCCCGCGACGCTGAAGGCGACGGTGTGCTTCGACGGCGGATTTCTGGCCGAGGCCGAGATTTCCTATGCCGGCCCAAACGCCAGATCCCGCGCCACCCTCGCCATCGACACGGTGATGAAGCGCGTCGCCCGCCTTCATCCCGCAATGCGGGTTCGCGCCGACCTGATCGGGGTGATCAGCGTCTTCGGCGATACGGCCGGAGCGCGGCTGAAGGCCGATGTCCCGAATTTCGGCGATAGCGACCTGCGCGTCCGGTTCGCGGCCGAGTCCGCCGACCGCACTGCGGCGGAATGCCTGCTCGACGAGGTCGAGGCGCTGTATTGCGCCGGCCCGGCCGGGGGCGGCGGCGTCCGCAGACGCCTGACGCCCCGGCTGCGCAGCGCGTCCTGCCTGGTGGATCGCAAGCACGTCGCGCCGCAAGTCTCGTTTCTGGAGATGGCATGACCCGCGCGATTTCTCTCTACGAACTCGCCCATGCCCGCTCCGGCGACAAGGGCAACCGGCTCAATATCGCGGTCATCTGCCGCGAACCGCGATTCTTCGAGCCGCTGCGCGAACGCCTGACGGAGGAGTTTGTCGCGCGCGTCTTCCGCGAGCGCCAGCCCACTGCCGTCAGGCGCTATGACGTGCCGAATCTCCACGCCTTCAACTTCGTCCTCGACGACGTGCTGGATGGCGGCGTCAACGGCAGCCTCGGGCTCGACGGCCACGGCAAGACGCTCTCCTTCCTGCTGCTCTCGGCTGTGATCGAGATGCCGGACGGGCTGCCGATGCCGGCCGAAGAGTCATCTCCCGAAGCCATCAGCGGAGGCTCGCGATGAGCGCCGAACCTGTCGTCGACTACCTGCGGCGACGCCATGACGCCGTGATGGCGCGCCTCGACGCCTTCCTCAGGCTGCCGAGCGTCAGCACCGACCCCGCCTATGCGCAGGGCATGGCCGATACGCGCGCCTTCCTGCTGGATTGGCTGAGAGGCATCGGCCTGAGCGACGTCCAGCTCCTCGACGGCGGCGGGCAGCCGGCCGTCTACGGCGCCTGGCTCGGCGCGCCGGGAGCGCCGACGATCATCGTCTACGGCCATTACGATGTACAACCGCCGGACCCGCTGGCGCTGTGGCAATCGCCGCCCTTCGAACCGACGATCCGTGACGGGCGCCTTTATGCGCGCGGTGCCTCGGATGTGAAGGGTTCGACCACGATCGCGATCGAGACGGTAGCGGCCTTTCTCGCCGTCGAGGGGCGCTGCCCGGTCAATATCAAGCTGTTCATCGAGGGCGAGGAGGAGACCGGCAGCCCCAGCCTGCACGAAATCGTCCGCCGCTACGGCGACCTGCTGCAAGCCGATGCGATGATCTCGGCCGATGGCGGCCGGGCGAGCCCGACCGTGCCGACGATCAATGTCGGCGCGCGCGGCCTGACCAAGCTCGAGCTCGTCGTGCGGACCGCCGACAAGGAATTGCATTCCGGCCGCTATGGCGGTTCGGTCCGCAATGCCCTGCATGAACTCGCCGCCATTATCGCCACCCTCCACGATGCCGACGGCGCCATCGCCATCCCCGCCCTGATGGATGCCGTGCGGCCGCTGTCAGAGCGCGACCGGCGCGATACGGCGGCCCTGCCCTTCGACGAGGCCGCCTTCGTCGCGGATGTCGGCGGCATCGCTGCCGGCGAGCCCGGCTACAGCGTCCGGGAGCGACTGACGCTGCGCCCCGCAATCGACGTGAACGGCCTATGGGGCGGCTACACAGGCGCCGGCTCCAAGACCGTCATCCCGGACGAGGCCCGCGCCAAGATCACCGTCCGCCTGGCGCCGGGGCAGGACCCCGACCAGGCCACCCAGGCGCTGAAGGATCATATCCTCGCCGCGGCAAGGCCCGGCGTTCGGATCGGCTTCGAGGCGGTCGGCGGGGGCTCGCCGGCCTCCACGCTCGCAGCGGAACACCCGCTGGTGCAGGCGGCGACGGCCGTGCTGCACCGTACCTCCGGGCAGGAGCCCGTGCATGTGCGCCTCGGCGCGACCGTGCCGATCACCGCGATCTTCAAGGAGGCGATGGGACTGGACACGCTGATGTTCGGCTTCAATCTGCCGGACGAGGACGTGCACGCGCCCAACGAATTCTTCCACATCCCCTCGGTCGCGCTGGGGCTCCGAGCCTGGCCGATGCTGCTGCAGGAACTGGCGCGATACGCCCCGTCGGCTTTCCGCCCGCAGACAGGGTGAGGAGCCCACAGCGCCAGCGGTGCTCGCCTTCGCGAAGGCCGCAACGACCGGGGCTGCCTATGCGGCGGCGAGGCCGCCGTTCTTCTCGATGAAGGCGACGATCTCCTCCACGCCTGTGAGCCGGTTCAGGTCGGAGAAGACGAAGGGCCTGCCAGGGCGCTGCTTTTGCGTGTCCGAGCGCATCACGTCGAGATTGGCCCCGACATAGGGCGCCAGGTCGATCTTGTTGATGATCAGCAGGTCCGAGCGGGTGATGCCCGGCCCACCCTTGCGCGGGATCTTCTCGCCGCCGGCGACGTCGATGACATAGAGCGTGATGTCGGCGAGATCGGGCGAGAAGGTCGCGGCGAGGTTATCGCCACCGGATTCGATGAACACCACGTCGAGATCGGGAAAACGGCGGCGCATCTCGGCGATGGCGGCGAGGTTGATCGAGGCGTCCTCGCGGATCGCGGTATGCGGGCAGCCGCCGGTCTCGACGCCGATGATGCGCTCTTCCGGCAGCGCCTGCAGCCGGTTGAGGATCAGCTCGTCCTCCTTGGTGAAGATGTCGTTGGTGACGACGGCGACGGAGTAGCGCTCGCGCATCGCCTTGCAGAGCTTTTCGGTGAGGGTCGTCTTGCCGACGCCGACCGGGCCGCCGATGCCGACCCGGAGCGGACCGTTTGAGGATTTCACGAGCGAAAGACCCTTGAATACTGCGTTTCGTGGTTCATCGAGAGGATATCGGCGCGAATGGTGCAGGAGCCAAGATCGTCGAGGGTCGAGACGGCGGCGCGCTGGGCGGTGCGCAGGATGACCGGCTCCAGCGCCGCGAGCGTCGCCACCCCGTCGCGCTGGCCGAGCGGCACCAGTCGCACGCAGGCCTGAACGAGATTCGAGGCGAAGGCATGGAGATAGGCGATGAGCGCATCGGCGAGCCCGATGTCGTGGCGCGCTGCGGCGGAACCGACGGCCACCGGATAGGCGAGCGCCCCCTCCCCGCCTGCCGCCTCGCCGCCCCAGGCGGTCATAGCCTCGACGAAGGCGCTGCCTTGCAGGGTCGTCTCCATATGGCGCTCGCGCGAACCGGACATCGCGTCGGCGAGTTCGGCGACGGCGTTCAGGCTCTCACCCGCCGCAACGTTGCGCCAAGCTTCGGCCAGAAGAACGGCGTCGTTCCAAGCGGAGCCACGCTCCAGCAGCGTTTCCAGCCATTCGCACAGGCTCGCGCGGTCGCGGATCAGCCCGTCATGGATCGCCCGTTCCAGCCCATGGCTATAGGCGAAGGCTCCGACCGGAAAGGCCGGAGAGAGCCATGTCATCAGACGCGTGAGCGCGACGGCCTCAGTCATGATGATGATGGTCGTGGCCATGTGCGTGACCATGTCCATGCGTGTGGCCATGGCCGTGATCATGCCCGTTGGCATGATAGGCGCCATGCACCGGCTGGAAGCGCGCGACGACTTCTCGAACGGAGGCACCGAGCCCTTCGAGCATCGCCCGGATGACGTGGTCACGCTGGATCAGGATGCGGGTTTCGTCGATCTGCGCCGGCAAATGGCGGTTACCCAGATGCCAGGCGAGATGACGCAACGGACATGTGCCCGGCAGCACCTCGTAAAGCTCCTCCTCCGCCGCGAGGATCGCGACGGCGCGGCCATCGTCGAGCACGAGCCGATCGCCATCGGCGAACAGCACCGGCTCGGGCAGGTCGACCATGATCTCCTCGCCCTGATCGGTCGTCACCAACTTGCGGCGCAGGTGGCGGGCGGCATGGTCGAGCCGGAGCGTGCCGGCCGGAACGCCGCTACCGCCGGGGCTATGGGAAATGGCGCGGAGCATGCTCAAGCCTCGGATCAGAACAGGAAATAGCGCTGCGCCATCGGCAGCACGGTCGCGGGTTCGCAGGTCAGGAGCTCGCCATCGGCGCGCACCTCATAGGTCTCGGGGTCGACCTCCATATGCGGGGTGGCGTCGTTGAGGATCATCGAAGCCTTGGAGATGCCGCCGCGCGTGTTCTCGACGGCGAGCATGCCCTTGGCCACGCCGAGCTTCTCCTTGAGCCCATTTGCGATCGCCGCCCGGCTGACGAAGGTCACCGAGGAGATAGCCGGCGCCCGGCCCATGGCGCCGAACATCGGCCGGTAATGCATCGGCTGCGGCGTCGGGATCGAGGCGTTGGGATCGCCCATCGGGGCTGCCGCGATCATCCCGCCGACCAGCACCATCTCCGGCTTCACGCCGAAGAAGGCCGGGTTCCAGAGCACGAGATCGGCGCGCTTGCCGACCTCGACCGAGCCGACATGCTTGGACAGCCCCTGCGCAATGGCGGGGTTGATCGTGTATTTCGCGATATAGCGGCGCACCCGCAGATTGTCGTTGTCGCCGCTCTCGCCGGCCAAGCGCCCGCGCTGGACCTTCATCTTGTGGGCGGTCTGCCAGGTCCGGATCGGCACCTCGCCGACGCGGCCCATGGCCTGGCTGTCCGACGAGATGATCGAGAAGGCGCCGATATCGTGCAGGATGTCCTCGGCCGCGATCGTTTCCTTGCGGATGCGGCTCTCGGCGAAGGCGATGTCCTCCGGGATCGAGGGCGACAGGTGATGGCAGACCATCAGCATGTCCAGATGCTCGGCGATGGTGTTCTGCGTGTAGGGCCGCGTCGGATTGGTCGAGGACGGGATGACGTTCCTGAGGCCGCAGACCTTGATGATATCCGGCGCATGGCCGCCGCCGGCCCCTTCCGTGTGGAAGGCATGGATGGTGCGGCCCTTGAAGGCCGCGACCGTGTCCTCGACGAAGCCGCTTTCGTTCAGCGTGTCCGTGTGGATCATCACCTGAACGTCGTGGTCGTCGGCAACGCTGAGGCAGTTGTCGATCGCGGCCGGCGTCGTGCCCCAGTCCTCATGGAGCTTCAGCGCGCAGGCGCCACCCTCGATCATCTCGATCAGCGCGGCGGGCTTCGACGCGTTGCCCTTGCCGGAGAGGCCGAGGTTGATCGGCACCGCATCGAAGGACTGGATCATCCGGCCGAGATGCCAGGGGCCGGGCGTGCAGGTCGTCGCCAGCGTGCCATGGGCCGGGCCGGTGCCGCCGCCGAGCATGGTGGTGACGCCGGACATCAACGCCTCGTCGATCTGCTGCGGGCAGATGAAGTGGATATGGGCGTCGACGCCGCCGGCGGTGAGGATCTTGCCCTCGCCGGCGATCGCCTCGGTGCCGGGACCGATCACGATGGTGACGCCCGCTTGCGTATCCGGATTGCCGGCCTTGCCGATGGCGACGATCCGCCCGTCCTTCAGACCCACATCGGCTTTCACGATGCCCCAGTGGTCGACGATCAGCGCGTTGGTGATGACGGTGTCGACGGCGCCCTCGGCGCGGCTTGCCTGGCTCTGGCCCATGCCGTCGCGGATGACCTTGCCGCCGCCGAACTTCACCTCCTCGCCATAGACCGTGAAGTCCTTCTCGACCTCGATGATGAGATCGGTATCGGCGAGGCGGACGCGGTCGCCGACCGTGGGTCCGTACATCTGCGCGTAAGCGGCGTGGGAGAGCTTGGCCGGCATCAGAGTTTCCCCATCACCTTCTGCTGGAAGCCGTAGACGGCGCGCCCGCCGCCAAGCGGCACGAGGCGGACCTCGCGCTGCTGGCCGGGCTCGAAGCGCACGGCGGTGCCGGCGGCGATGTCGAGCCGCATGCCCCGCGCGACGGCACGGTCGAAATCGAGCGCCTCGTTGGTCTCGAAGAAATGATAGTGCGAGCCAACCTGGATCGGCCGGTCGCCGGTATTGGCGACGAGCAGCGTGACCTGCTCCGCGCCCGCATTGAGGACGATGTCGCCCGCGGCGGGAAAGACCTCTCCGGGGATCATCGTCTCAGGCTCCCGCGACCAGCCAGAGGCCGCCGAGCGCGGTCAACCCGCCGGCAATCCGTGCAGCAACCCGGCCGCGATGCGAGAGCGCGTTGCCGGCGAGGCCAATGCCGATGCCGGCCGCGTGCAGCAGCGCGGTCGCCAGCGCGAAGCCGGCCATGAAGGACAGGCTCGTCGCCTCGCCGAGCTCGCCGCCATGGGCATAGCCATGGAACAGCGCGAAGAATCCAACCACGGCCATGCCGACCGCGACCGGGACCTGCAGCGCAACCAGCGCCAGCAGGCCGAGCACCACGACGGAAGCCGCGATCGCCGGCTCGACGAAGGGCAGGCCGATGTTTGCGAGCGCCGCGGCGAAGCCGAGCATCATCGTGACGACGAAGGCGGTCGGAATCATCCAGACCGCACGACCGCCGACGAGGAAGGCCCAAAGACCGACGCCGACCATCGCCAGGATATGGTCGGCCCCGAAAAGCGGATGCGAGAAGCCGGCGGCAAAGGAGCCGTGCTCGGCCGGGTTGAGATGCGCGAAGGCCGGGCTAGCCGCACCGACGCTCAGGATCAGGGCGATCGACAATCTCTTCATGGCGGCCTCCGGCTTCAACGGATGGGTTCGTGGACGGTGACGAGCTTGGTGCCGTCCGGAAAGGTGGCTTCGACCTGCACGTCGTGGATCATCTCGGCGATGCCCTCCATGACCTGCGCGCGGCTGACGACATGGGCGCCCGCCTCCATCAGATCGGCGACGCTGCGGCCATCGCGCGCGCCCTCGACGACGAAATCGGAGATCAGGGCGATGGCCTCGGGGTGGTTGAGCTTCACCCCGCGCTCGAGCCGGCGCCGGGCGACCATGGCCGCCATGGAGATCAGGAGCTTGTCCTTCTCGCGCGGTGTCAGGTTCATGAAAGCCTCTAGAGTTGCCAGACCTTGGGCAGCGGCCGGCCGCCCAGGAGAAGGGTGAGCAGCGGCTCCAGCCGTCGCCGGAGCGCGAGCCCGGTCTCCTCGACCAGACGTGCGAGAAACTTGCCGTTCCAGGCGCTGGCGCCGCCGTTGGGTCCAATGATGGATCGGGCCTGATCGAGAAAGCGCTCGGGCGCGGCTCCGGCAAACAACACCGTCGCCATGGCGCGGCAGCCGGCCATGGCGGGCTGCGGTGCGAGCCGGGCCGCGATATTGCCCCCGACGCGCAGATCGTCGGCAAAGAGCAGTCGGCCGTCGCGGCGAATGCGCCAGCGGTCGTGCAGATGGCCGCTATGCAAGGTCTCGCCCATCGCCTGCCGGCCGAAGAGCACGGCCTCGACGGCGACCAACTCGGCGGCATCGGCGAGATCGACATCGAGCGAACGGGACAGGCGCCCTCCGTCGAACAGGATGGTCTCTTGCGGCAGCCAGGCGAGCCGGGCGCCGGCTGCGAGCCGCAGGCGGTTGGTTACGGCGGCATCCGCCCCGGTCGAGCGGTAGATGCGTTCGCAGGCCTGAGTGGTGACGGCGGCCGCGGCGCCGGCAGCGAGGGTCACCTCGGCACCGAAGCGGTCTCCCCCGGTCAGCCCGCCCGCCGTGTTGATGATGATCGCCTGCGGATCGTCGGTTCCGAGCGGTCGCGGGAAGCGCAGCTTAGCGCAGCCCTCCTGGAACAGCCGATCGAGGCAGGTTTGGCCATCGCGCGAGCGGAAGCTCACGCTCGCCTGCCCATGGGCGCGCTGCATCCGCGCCGTCACGGAGTTCTGGAGATCGTCAATCGCCAGCATCGTCAGGGCCGCTTCGCATGCAGCAGGGTTTGCAGAAGACGCTGCATCTAGACCTGAATCAAGCGCTGAACCTGCGCCCCGTCGAGCTCGGCCATCGCACCGGACAGCACGACCTCGCCGCGATCCATCACGAACATCGTGTCGGCGAGATCGCAGGCGAAGTCGAAATACTGCTCGACCAGCACGATCGCCATGCCGCCCTTCTGGCGGAGATAGTCGATTGCGCGGCCGATATCCTTGATGATCGAGGGCTGGATACCCTCGGTCGGCTCGTCCAGCACCAGCAGCCTGGGTCGGGTGACCAGCGCCCGCGCAATCGCGAGTTGCTGCTGCTGGCCACCCGAGAGGTCTCCGCCGCGCCGGCCCAGCATGGTCTTCAGCACGGGGAACAGGTCGAAGAGCTCATCCGGGACGAAGCGCTCCTTGCGCTTCAGCGGCGCGAAGCCGGTCTCCAGATTCTCCTTCACCGTCAGCAGCGGGAATATCTCCCGCCCCTGCGGCACATAGGCGATGCCGGCCCGCGCGCGATCCTCGCTGCGCAGGACCGAGATGTCTTCTCCATCGAGGCGGATATGGCCGCCGGAAATCGGCTGATGGCCGACGATGGCGCGCATCAGCGAGGTCTTGCCGACGCCGTTGCGGCCCATCACGCAGGTGACCTTGCCGGTCTCGGCCGTGACGGAGACGCGGCGCAGCGCCTGGGCGGCACCGTAATGCAGGTTGATGGCGTCGACGGTCAGCATCGTGTCGCCTCCACCCTGATCTTGCAGGAAAAAGCGCGGGTCATCCCGGGCGGAGCGAAGCGCAGACCCAGGATCCATGCCGGAACCTTCATTGGCAACGCTCCGGCATGGATCCCGGATCGGCGCCGCGGAGCCTGTCCTTGGGCCGACCGAAGGTCGGACCCGAGGGCGGCTTGTCCGGGATGACGGAGGAGGAGCAAGGCGAGTGTTATGGTCATCCCTCACCGCCCCAGATAGACTTCGACGACGCGCTCATTGGCGCTGACATGGTCGAGCGGGCCTTCTGCCAGCACCGAACCCTCGTGCAGCACCGTGACCTTCACGCCGAGTTCGCGGATGAAGCCCATGTCGTGTTCGACGACGATCACCGAATGATCCCGTGCGATCTCCTTGAGCAGCACGGCCGTCTGCGCGGTCTCGCCGTCGGTCATGCCGGCGGCGGGCTCGTCGACGAGCAGGAGCCTGGGATCCTGGGCCAGCAGCATGCCTATCTCCAGCCACTGCTTCTGGCCATGCGAGAGCGAACCCGCAAGCCGATCCCGCCTGTCGGCGAGCTTCACGATGCCGAGGATGTCGTCGATGCGCTTCTGCTGCGGGCTTTCCGTCTTCCAGAACAGCGTCTTAGCCACCGTGCGCTTCGACTTCAGGGCTAGCAGGATGTTGTCCTCGATCGTGTGGCTGTCGAAGACGGTCGGCTTCTGGAACTTGCGGCCGATGCCGAGATTGGCGATCGCAGCCTCGTCGAGCTTGGTCAGGTCGACGGTGCCGCCGAACATCACCGTGCCGACGTCCGGCTTCGTCTTGCCGGTGATGATGTCCATCATCGTGGTCTTGCCGGCGCCGTTCGGGCCGATGATGGCGCGCATTTCGCCGGGCTCGATGGTGAGCGACAGGCCACGGATCGCCTTGAAGCCGTCGAAGGAAACGCTGACGCCGTCGAGATAGAGCAGCGAGGAGGTCAGCGCGCCGGGCACGGGAGCGTTCATCGCCTTCACTCCGCCGGGGCCGGCTCGGCGGCCGGCGTTGCATCGCGCTTGCGGCGGCGTGCCCACAAGGCCTCGGCCGTGCCCAGAATGCCCTTGGGCAGGAAGAGCGTGACGACGACGAAGAGCCCACCGAGCGCGAAGAGCCAGTACGGCGCCATGAAGCCGGAGGTGAACATCGTCTTCGCCCAGTTGACCACGACGGCGCCGAGCGCCGCGCCGACCAGCGTGCCGCGCCCGCCGACAGCGACCCAGATCACGGTCTCGATCGAGTTGGCCGGAGCGAATTCGCTGGGATTGATGATCCCGACCTGCGGCACGTAAAGCGCGCCGGCCACGCCCGCCATGCAGGCCGAGACGGTGAAGACGAAGAGCTTGAAGCGGTCGACCCGGTAGCCGAGGAAGCGCGTGCGGGATTCCGCGTCGCGGATCGCGATCACGACCTTGCCGAGCTTCGAGACGACGATGCCGCGCGCGATCAGGAAACCGGCCGCCAGCATGACGCAGGTCATGGCAAACAGAGCAGCGCGTGTCGTCTGGGCCTGGACGTTGAAGCCGAGGATGTCCTTGAAATCAGTCAGGCCGTTATTGCCCCCGAAGCCCATGTCGTTGCGGAAGAAGGCGAGCAGCAGCGCATAGGTCAGCGCCTGCGTGATGATCGAGAGATAGACGCCGGTGACGCGCGAGCGGAAGGCGAACCAGCCGAAGACGAAGGCGAGCAGGCCGGGCACCGCCAGCACCATCAGCATGGCGAAGGGGAAGGATGAGAAGCCCCACCAGTACCAGGGCAGTTCCTGCCAGTTCAGGAAGACCATGAAGTCCGGCAGGATCGGATTGCCATAGACGCCGCGCGAGCCGATCTGGCGCATCAGATAGAGGCCCATGGCGTAGCCGCCGAGAGCGAAGAAGGCGCCATGGCCAAGGCTCAGAATGCCGCAATAGCCCCAGACGAGATCGAGCGAGACCGCCAGCAGCGCGTAGCAGAGATATTTGCCCCAGAGCGACATGGTCGAGGTCGGGACATGGAAGGGCGAGGATGCCGGCAGGAGCAGGTTCGACAGCGGCACCAGCACGGCCAGGCCCAGCAGGATCGCGAGGAAGATACCGCCCCGCCGGTCCATGTTCTGGAGGAGGAAGCGGGTGATCATGCTTCCACCGCCCGGCCCTTGAGCGCGAACAGACCGCGCGGGCGCTTCTGGATGAAGAGGATGATGCAGACGAGCAGCGCGATCTTGCCGAGCACCGCGCCGGCATAGGGTTCGAGCAGCTTGTTGGCGACGCCGAGCGTCATGGCGCCGACCAGCGTGCCCCAGAGATTGCCGACTCCGCCGAAGACCACGACCATGAAGCTATCGATGATGTAGCTCTGGCCGAGATTGGGGCTGACATTGTCGATCTGCGAGAGCGCGACGCCGGCCAGTCCCGCGACGCCCGAACCCAGCCCGAAGGTCAGCGCATCGATACGGCCGGTGCGGATGCCCATCGCCGAGGCCATGCGCCGGTTCTGGGTGACGGCCCGCATCTGCAGGCCCATCGGCGTCAGCTTCAAAATGGCGAGCAGGGTCGCGAAGACCAGCGCGGCAAAGACGATGATCCAGAGCCGGTTATAGGTGATCGCCAGGCCGCCGAGTTCGAAGGCGGCCGACATGAAGGAGGGTGCGCCGACCTCGCGATTGGTCGGGCCGAAGGCGGTGCGCACCGCCTGCTGCAGGATCAGGCTGATGCCCCAGGTCGCGAGCAGCGTCTCCAGCGGACGGCCATAGAGGAAGCGGATGACGCCGCGCTCGATGGCGATGCCGACCGCCCCGGCAACGATGAAGGCGGCCGGCAGCGCAATCGCCAGCGACCAGTCGAACAGCCAGGGCGCATTGGAGCGGATCACCTCCTGCACCACGAAGGTGGTGTAGGCGCCGAGCATGACCATCTCGCCATGGGCCATGTTGATGACGCCCATGACGCCGAAGGTGATGGCGAGGCCGATAGCGGCGAGCAGCAACACCGAGCCAAGCGAGAGCCCGTACCAGAGGTTCTGAGCGGCGGCCCAGAGCTTCAAACGGCCTTCGATGGCGGTGATCGCCTTGGCCTGCGCTTCCTTGAGGGCCGGCGTCGCATCGCCAGGCAAGGCACGCAAAGTCGCGAGGGCGTCCTGATCGCCCCGCTCGCGCAGAACCTCGATC
Source organism: Allobosea sp. FG18 (assembly GCF_057809495.1). Taxonomy (NCBI): domain Bacteria; kingdom Pseudomonadati; phylum Pseudomonadota; class Alphaproteobacteria; order Hyphomicrobiales; family Alloboseaceae; genus Allobosea; species Allobosea sp. FG18. The sequence goes on along the minus strand of NZ_JBMDKB010000001.1, from coordinate 288,032 downwards.
GCGGCGTGCCGATCAAGGGGCTGCGTGTCCGGCTTGGCGATCAGGATTGCGGCCTGGGCCTGGCGCAGAGCGGCAAGCGCACGGGGGGTGGTTTCCTTGCCGATGGCCGCCTCGACGATCGGCAGCAGGCCCGCATCGCGGGATTTGAAGACCGCTTCCGCCGCAGCCGCGCGCTTCGCCGGATCGGGATTGAGCAGGCCGAGACCGCCGAGCGCGGCCTGTGCCGCGCGACGGACGGCATTATTCAGGCGAACGGGCTTCACATCGGCAGGAGCGGCTGCGAGTGCAGCGCCCGTCTTCGCATCGACGAAGCTACCTGCCGCCGTCTTGACTGCAACACCGCCGGGACCGGCGAGCAGGCGCCCGTCGCTCAAGGCTTCGACGATCAGCGCGGCATTGGGGTGAGCGGTCGAGACCAGTATCTCGATGGCGCGGGACGTGTCGGAATAGCTGTCTGCCGCCAGCCGCGTGAAGGCTTCGTCTGCGGTCTGCGCGATCGACGCGAACGAGGCGGCGACCAGCGCGACGAGAATGACGAGCGCATGCTTCAGGCGGTGGAAGATCGGCATCGATCCGGTTCACTTGTCGGCTGGTGATTGCCTGGAAAAGCCGCGCCGCGTAGCGGCGAATGAAGGGCGGCCGGGATGTTTCCCGTGCCGCCCCTCCCCCTCATGACCTCAGACGGCGCCGCACTTGCCGGTCTTGACGTTGAAATTGCCGCATTTCTTCTCGACCCAGTCGCCGACGAGATCCTTCGAGCCGTCGAGCTCCTTCGACCAGGCATCTCCGGGAACGAGGCCCGCGGTCTTCCAGACCACGTCGAACTGGCCGTCGTCCTTGATCTCGCCGATGAAGACCGGCTTGGTGATGTGGTGGTTCGGGAGCATCTTCGAGATGCCGCCGGTGAGGTTCGGCGCCTCGATGCCGGGCAGCGCGTCGATGACCTTGTCGGGATCGACGGTCCCGGCCTTCTGAACCGCCTTCACCCACATGGCGAAGCCGACGACATGGGCTTCCATCGGGTCGTTGGTGACGCGCTTCGGGTTCTTGGTGAAGGCCTGCCACTGCTTGATGAAAGCCTCGTTCTCCGGCGTCTTGATCGACTGGAAGTAGTTCCAGGCGGCGAGATGGCCAACGAGCGGCTTGGTGTCGATGCCGGCAAGCTCCTCCTCGCCGACCGAGAAGGCGACGACCGGGATGTCGGTCGCCTTGATGCCCTGGTTGCCGAGTTCCTTGTAGAACGGCACGTTGGCGTCGCCGTTGATGGTCGAGACCACGGCGGTCTTCTTGCCGGCCGAGCCGAACTTCTTGATGTCGGAGACGATGGTCTGCCAGTCGGAATGACCGAAGGGCGTGTAGTTGATCATGATGTCCTCGGGCTTCACGCCCTTGGACTTCAGATACGCCTCGAGAATCTTGTTGGTCGTGCGCGGATAGACATAGTCCGTGCCGGCCAGCACCCAGCGCTCGACCTTCTCTTCCTTGGCGAGATAGTCGACGGCGGGGATCGCCTGCTGGTTCGGCGCCGCGCCCGTATAGAAGACGTTGCGCTCGCTTTCCTCGCCCTCGTACTGGACGGGGTAGAACAGGATGTTGTTGAGCTCCTTGAAGACCGGCAGCACCGACTTGCGCGACACCGAGGTCCAGCAGCCGAAGGTGGCCGCGACCTTGTCCTTGGTGATCAGCTCGCGCGCCTTCTCGGCGAAGAGCGGCCAGTTCGAGGCGGGATCGACGACGACGGCCTCGAGCTTCTTGCCGAGCAGGCCGCCCTTCTTGTTCTGCTCCTCGATGAGCATGAGCATGACGTCCTTCAGCGTCGTCTCGGAGATCGCCATCGTGCCCGAGAGCGAGTGAAGGATGCCGACCTTGATGGTGTCCTGCTGCGCCACCGCCGGCAGGCGGGAGGAGCCGAGGAAAGCGGCACCGGCCAGAGCGGTGCCGAGGAATTCACGACGGTTGCTGTTCACGGCCATCTCCCGAAGGATTGTTGTTGACGGCGCCCCTCGACGCCGACGGACCGTGCGGCCCATGTCCCCAAGCTTCGCAAGCGGTGTGCCAACCCATGTGGCAGCGCCCGTTTGCGGGGTCTGGTGGCCCTTTTCGAGGGGTACAAGGAGCAATCAAGTGCTCAACGATAGCGCCGCCCCGCCATGTCGGCCCGGAAACGCCTATTTCCTGAGCACGGGGCGCCAGAAGAGTAAAATTGGCGTCATTCTAGGCAGGCGCTTTGAGATTCGCGGAGCAGCGAAGCCGGTCTTTGAACGGTAACAGCGCAAATCCTGATCAAGCCGAACAAAAAGCCGCCCTTTCGGGGCGCCTGCGACTGTCACTGAAAACCGGAACGGTGCCGCAACCAGACGGCGAATGCGCGCCCGGAATCGGAGATTAGGGTTATAGCGAGACCTCCGAAGGCAGCCTCGGACCGGGTTCGGATTGGTCAGTTGCGAACCTCGTTCCAGTAGTCGCTCATTTCCTGCTGACTCTTCCGGTCCGGCAAAACGCCTTTGTCCCCGTAGAGGCTCGCGGCGCCCCGGATCTGGGCCTCGGTGAGGTCGGTGCGATAACCCTCCAGCTCCTTGTCGTAGGTGAGCTTGTCCCATGGGATCGTAACGTGGTGGCTGCCGATGCCAAGAAAGCCCCCGAATGTCACGTCGACGAAGACGACACGGCCACTGACCTTCTCGATCAACAGCCGCTTGATGGTGCCGATCTGATCATATTTGAGGTCAAATACGGCAGTCCCTTCGACACGATCACTTTCGATGATCAGATGCGGCGCAGCCGGTCGCTCGGCGGGCCCCCAGAGATAAAAGCCGTTCTCGAGGATGCCGGCCGCCACGACCGCCCTGCTGACGGGGATGGCCCACTCCTCATTGGGCTGGATCTCTCGCACGAGAGTCCACGGCCCAAGACCCGTAGGCAATCTGCCGCCAGTACGCTCCTCGGCGAAGGCGCGCAGGTCAGGGGAGTTCGCGGCCTGGAACAAGCAGTAGGTTCTCATCAGTGCCTCCCTTTGCCGGATCGAAGCCTGCGGCCTGCCGTTCATGGGGCCGGCCCTGTCGCGCAAGCCATTGCCTCCTCGCCCCCCAAAACGCCGGCACGCTCAGCGGTCGGGAGCCCCCGGATCGCCCGTCATGAACCGGCCGCGAAGTAGAAGACCCGGGTGAACAGCGTGTGCTCCGACTCGAAGACCATGATCCCGGCGAAAACCAAGAGCACCAGCGGCGGGACGAGGATCGCATAGGTCAGCGCCAGCCGCTCCCAGGCCATGTGCATGAAGACTGCGACGATCAGGCCTGCTTTCAGCATCATGAAGGTCAGGATCAGCGACCAGCGCAGGTAGCCGACAAGGCCGAAATAATCGACCAGGTAGGAGCAGGCGCTGAGGACGAACAGCCAGCCCCAGACGACAAGATAGAGCCTGATCGGATACTGCCGAGCCTCGGTATGAGCTTCTGCCTGTGCCATGGCGACCTCACCAGAGATAGAACAGCGCGAAGATGAAGACCCAGACGAGATCGACGAAATGCCAGTAGAGCCCGGCAATCTCGACGATCTCGTAATGCCCCCTGCGGCTGGTGAAGAAGCCGCGCCGGCCATCGTCGAAATCGCCGCGCCAGACCTTGCGGGCGATGATGAGCAGGAAGATCACGCCGATCGTGACATGAGTGCCGTGGAAGCCGGTGATCATGAAGAAGCTCGCGCCGAACTGCTCCGCGCCCCAGGGGTTGCCCCAGGGCCGGACGCCTTCCGAGATCAGCTTGGACCATTCGAAGGCCTGCATGCCGACGAAGGCGGCGCCCAGCAGGGCGGTCAGCAGCATCAGGATCGCCGTCGTCCGGCGGTCGCGCCGGTAGCCGAAATGGACCGCCATCGCCATCGTGCCGCTGCTGCTGATCAGGACGAAGGTCATGATCGCGATTAGCAGGAGTGGGAAATGGTGACCGGCGACCTCGAGCGCAAAGACCTCGCTGGGGTTGGGCCAGACTATGGTCGTCGACATCCGCGCGGTCATGTAGGAGATCAGGAAGGTCGCGAAGACGAAGGTGTCGCTGAGCAGGAAGACCCACATCATGGCCTTCCCCCAGGAGATGTCCTTGAAGGCCCGCCGGTCGGACGACCAGTCCGAGACGAGGCCGGGCAGGCCGGCGGAGGCGGCGGCCTCTTTATGCGCGGCGTAGGGCAAAACCTCGTTCATCGCTCGCAACCTCGCTCTAAGTCAGCAGCCCCCGGCAGATCGCGATCAGCTCGTCCGTCCAGCGCATCATCACGGCAAACAGCACGAGCCAGACCGCGAGCATGAAATGCCAATAGGTGGCGCAGAGCTCGACACCGAGCCGCAAGGCGCCGATCGCCTGTGGCGTGCTGCCCAACGGAACGACGAAGGCTCTCGTCGTGACGCGGCAGAGCGCGACCAGTCCGCCCAGCATGTGCAGGCCATGGATCGCAGTGACCAGGCAGAAGAAGGCGCCCGCCGGGTTCGAGGCGGCGAAGTAGCCGGCATCGGCAAGCTCGCACCAGGCCAACAGCTGGCCGGCGAGAAAGGCCAGCGCCGATACGCCCGCCGCGAGCAGGCCGGAGCGAATGCCGTCGAGTTCGCCGCGACGTGCGGCTGCAACCGTGGCCTGCAGCGCGAGGCTGCTCAGCATCAGCAACCCCGTGCTGAACCAGAGCACGATCGGCATCGGCAGCATGCGCCAATCGGCCATGCCCATCCGCATGAAATAGGCGCTGACCAGCAGCGCGAAAAGCGAGCCGGCCACAGCGAGGAAGGCGGCGAGGCCGAGCTTGGCGATGGGGCGCTGCGCCGGGGCGTGCCAGTCCGCCGCCTGCGGGATGCCCACTTCCAGCCAGGGCTTCGCGGCGAGCCCCTGGTGCAGGAGCCACCAGCCGGCAAAGCCCGCCAGGACGACCATGAAGGCGACGATCACGATCATGGCCGCGCCCCCTCTGTCACGCCGGGCTCGGGCGGCTGGTTCTGCGGCAGGAAATCCTGCGCCGCGCCGGGCACGCTGTAGTCATAGGCCCAGCGGTAGACCACCGGCAGCTCCTTGCCCCAGTTGCCATGGGCGGGCGGCGTCTGCGGCGTCTGCCATTCCAGCGTCGTCGCGCGCCAGGGATTGCCGCCGGAGGACTCGCCGCGCCTCAGGCTCCAGAACAGGTTGAACAGGAAGACGAGCTGCGCCGCGCCGACGATCAGCGCGACCACCGTGATGAAGATATTGAGGTCCACGGTCGACGGCGGCACGAAGCTCATCGCGCCCATCTCGTAATAGCGCCGGGGCACCCCCATCAGCCCAATATAGTGCATCGGAAAGAAGATCGCGTAGGCGCCGAGGAAGGTGATCCAGAAGTGCAGCTTGCCGAGCGCCGTGTTGAGCATGCGGCCGGTGATCTTCGGATACCAGTGATAGATCGCGCCGAAGACGACGAGGATCGGCGCGACCCCCATCACCATGTGAAAATGCGCGACGACGAACATGGTGTCGGAGAGCGGCACGTCGACCACGACATTGCCGAGGAAGAGCCCGGTCAACCCGCCATTGACGAAGGTGACGATGAAGCCGAGCGCGAACAGCATCGGCGGCGTCAGGTGGATATCGCCGCGCCAGAGCGTCAGGATCCAGTTGTAGACCTTGATCGCGGTGGGGATGGCGATGATCAGCGTCGTCGTGGCGAAGAAGAACCCGAAGGCCGGGTGCATGCCGCTGACATACATGTGGTGCGCCCAGACCACGAAGCTCAGCGCCCCGATCGCGACCAGCGCCCAGACCATCATGCGATAGCCGAAGATGTTCTTGCGGGCGTGGGTGCTGATCAGGTCGGAGACGATACCGAAGGCCGGCAGCGCGACGATGTAGACCTCCGGATGGCCGAAGAACCAGAACAGGTGCTGGAACAGGATCGGGCTGCCGCCACGATAGGCCAGCCGCTCGCCCATCGCGATGATCGAGGGCATGAAAAAGCTCGTGCCGATCAGCCGGTCGAGCGTCATCATCACCGCGCCGACGAACAGCGCCGGGAAGGCGAGCAGCGCCATCACCGTCGCCGTGAAGATGCCCCAGATCGTCAGCGGCATCCGCATCAAGGTCATGCCCCTGCAGCGCCCCTGCAGCACGGTCACGACATAGTTCAGCCCGCCCATGGTGAAGCCGATGATGAAGAGCATCAGCGAGGCCAGCATGATGACGATGCCCCATTGCTGGCCGGGCGTGCTGGCGAGGATCGCCTGGGGCGGGTAGAGCGTCCAGCCCGCGCCGGTCGGCCCGCCCGGAACGAAGAAACCGGCGACCAGGACCATGACCGCGAGGAAATAGATCCAGAAGCTCAGCATGTTCACATAGGGAAAGACCATGTCCCGCGCGCCGAGCATCAGCGGGATCAGGTAGTTGCCGAAGCCGCCGAGGAAGAGCGCGGTCAGCAGATAGATCACCATGATCATCCCGTGCATGGTGATGAGCTGATAGTAGCGCTCGGCGTCGATGAAGCTCAGCAGGCCGGGGAAGGCGAGCTGCATCCGCATCAGCCAGGACAGCACGAGCGCGACCAGCCCAATTGCCAGCGCCGTCAGCGCATACTGGATAGCGATGACCTTGGCGTCCTGCGAGAAGACGTATTTCGTGATCCAGCTCCTCGGGTGATAGAGCTCGACATCGTCGTGCTCCGCCACCGGAGCCGGGCCTGCCACGCCATGCGCCACATCCGCCATCAGGGCATCCTTCCGCTCCTCGTCGGATCGGGCGGCCCGTTGAGGGCCGATCCCGCCCCTTCCTAATTCCTCGCCTGCGCCCTGGACGGCGCCTGCAGTTGGGCGAAGGTTTTCTGTTGCTGCAGCCAGGCCTGGTAGTTGCTGCCCGGCTCGACCACGACGCCGCCGCGCATGAAGGCGTGGCCGGTGCTGCAGAGCTCGGCGCAAAGCGCTTCGAACGTGCCGGTGCGGGTCGGGGTCAGCCAGTAATAGGTGACGACGCCCGGGATCATGTCCATCTTGGCGCGGAACTCCGGCACGTAGAAATTGTGCAGCACGTCGAGCGAGCGCAGCAGGAGCTTCACCGGCTTGCCGAGCGGGAGATGGAGCTGATCGCCCTGAATGATGACGTCGTCCTGCCCGTACGGATCGTTCGGGGCAAGGCCGAGCGGATTCTCCGGGGTGACATGGGCGGCGTCGGTCGCGCCGAGCCGGCCATCGGCCCCCGGCAGACGGTAGCTCCATTGCCATTGCTGACCGACGATCTCGACGGTCGCGGCATCGCCGGGCACCGTCACGAACTGCTTCCAGACGACGAGGCCGGGTGCGAGCATTGCCGCGACGCCGATACCGGTGCCGATCGCGAGCCACCATTCCAGCCGCTTGTTCTCGGGTTCGTAGGCGGCGCGGTTGCCCTCACGATGGCGGAACCGGAGCACGCAATAGGCCATGAACAGCACGACGGCCGCGAAGACGACGCCGGTGATCCAGAACGTGACGATGATGGTGTCGTCGATGTAGCGCCAGTTGGAGGCGATCGGCGTCCACCACCACGGACTCAGGAAGTGGAAGGCGACCGAGCCGATCACGACGAGAACCAAGACGATTGCGATGCCCATCCCTCTTTCCTCCTGGCGAGGGCAGCGTGAACAGGAACCAAGCCATGTCGCGGCGCATGGCATGCGTCATGCGCTACGTGGACGAACTCCCTTTCGGCATGGGAACAGTGTCGCGGCCCGCGATGGATCGGGCCCCAGCTCAAAACGAACGCGGCTGAAGGCATCGCTTGCGGCACATGACCGCTGCGGGGCGCGGGCTCGGGCGAGCGCGCCTTCGGGCTGCAAGTTTTGCTTCCTGTTCGCCATCGCCGAACCCTGGGTTCGCCTGGACGACCACACGTCGAATCTGATGCAAAAGCTTTCAGCCGGGCTGCAGGAACTTCAAGCCTTCAGCCCTTCGCATCATGTTGTCATCCTGCTCGCGGGAGTTGTCAATCGATCCCGCATCGCAGGCCATCGCCGGAACAGCTGCATTCGAACGCCGACCCGGTTATTTTTTCTTTCCGTCTGCATCAAACTGCTTGAGGAAGGCGACGATGTCGTCGATCTCCTGCTCGACCTTGAGGCCTGGAAACACCATCTTGGTGTTCGGGATCTTTACCTGCGGCGCCTTGATGTAGTCCCTGAAGGTGAGCTCATCCCACAGGATGCCAGAGTTCTTGTTAGCGGCTGAATAGCTGTAGCCCTCGATCGATCCCGCCGGCCGGCCGATAAGGCCGTTCAGTTTCGGCCCCACCGCGTTCTTGGCCGCCTCCGCAATCTGGTGGCAGGCGCGGCACCTCTGGAAAATCTTCTCACCGGCAGCAGGATCGCCGACCGCTTGGGCCGGGTGGGACAGAGCCGCAAACATCAACGAGGCCATCAAGGTCCAGCGCAGCATCGAAGGCTCTCCTTCGAATTTGGATGCGACCCGATCCGACAGTCCACGGCCGAGCCGCACAGACTTTCACGATATTCTTACACCATTGCCGGTCTTGCTCCAATCCGGGGCGATCTTCCGGGAAGACCTGAAGCTCCGAGTCGGAGTTGCCCCGTTTCCGTGAACTGTTCATGGCTGGGGCGGATCAGAGCAGCCCGCGACGCCTCCTTTCGTATTCGATGAGCGAGAGGCAGCCCAATGTCGAATGGCGGCGTGACGGGTCGTAAAAGCTCGATGAAGTGAAAGACGGCCGTCCGCGCCTCGCTGCGGGCGGCGTCAGATCGAAACTAGCGAGGAGAATCAACAACCAAAGCGGTTGGATGGTGCCGCTTGAGGGATTCGAACCCCCGACCCCCTCATTACGAATGAGGTGCTCTACCAGCTGAGCTAAAGCGGCAACGGGTGGCGCTGTACCAGCAGGCGGATGGCTTGGCAAGCCAAACTCACCGTCATGCACACCGTCTCGACGCGGCTGCACACGGCAGCCGTCAATCCTTGCGCAGCTTCTCCGTCTCCGGCTTCTCCTGCCCGAGCGCGACGATGCCGCGGCGGATGGCGCGGGTGCGAGTGAAGTGCTTGTGCAGGGTCTCGCCGTCGCCATAGCGGATGGCACGGGTCAATAGGGCGAGATCCTCGTTGAAGCGGCCGAGCATCTCCAGCACCGCTTCCTTGTTGTGCAGGAAGACGTCGCGCCACATCGTCGGGTCCGACGCCGCGATACGGGTGAAATCGCGGAAGCCGCCGGCCGAGAACTTGATCACCTCGGACTGCGTCACCGCCTCCAGGTCTTCGGCCGTGCCGACGATGTTGTAGGCGATGAGATGCGGCAGATGGCTGGTGACCGCGAGCACGAGATCATGATGCTGCGCGCTCATCACCTCGACCAGCGCGCCCATCCCCTCCCAGAACTGGCGCGTCCTGGCGATGGCTGTCGCATCCGTCCCTTCGGGCGGGGTCAGGATGCACCAGCGGTTGAGGAAGAGGCTCGGGAAGCCGGCATCGGGGCCGGAATTCTCCGTGCCCGCGACCGGGTGAGCCGGCACGAAGGCGACGCCCTCGGGCAGATGGGGCAGGACGGCGTCCACGACCGAGCCCTTGACCGAACCGACATCGGAGACGATCGCGCCCTGCTTCAGCTCGCTAGCAATCTCGGCCGCGACAGGGCCGCAGGCGCCGACAGGAACGCAGAGGATGATGTGGTCGGCATCGACAGCCGCTTCCGCCGCCGTCTCCGCAACGGCATGGCCGAGACCCAGCTCGCGCGCCCGCCTGCGGACGGCTTCGTCGCGATCGGCCAGCACGATCGTACCGGCGAGGTTCAGCTCCTTCGCCGCGCGCGCGATCGAGGAGCCGATCAGCCCGATGCCGATAATGGCGAGACGGGCGAAGACCGGCTCGGAGCGGCGCGGCGCGAAGCTTTCCGCCATCTCGGTCACGCCTTGAGAAAGTCGGCGAGCGCGGCGACGACGAGGCGGTTCGCCTCCTCGGAGCCGATGGTCATGCGCAGCGCGTCCGGCAGGCCATAGCCGCCGACGGCGCGCAGGATGAGGCCGCGCTGGGTCAGGAAGGCGTCGGCCTCCTTGGCGGTCTTGCCGGCCGTCTTGGTGAAGTGGATCAGCACGAAATTGCCTACCGAGGGCGTCACGGTCAGGCCGAGCTTCTCCAGCTCCGTCGTGGTCCAGGCGAGCCATTTCTCGTTGTGCTCGAGCGCGGCAGCAACGTGCGCCTCGTCGGTAACGGCGGCGGCGCCGGCCTCGATCGCAGCGCCGTTGACGTTGAAGGGCCCGCGGATGCGTTCGAGCGCATCGATGATATGGGCCGGCGCATACATCCAGCCGATGCGCAGATTGGCGAGGCCGTAGATCTTCGAGAAAGTGCGGGTCATCACGACATTCTCGCTCTCGGCAACGAGCTCGATGCCGGAGGCGTAGTCGTTGCGGCGGACATATTCGGCATAGGCCGCATCGAGGACGAGCAGGACATGCGGCGGCAGGCCGGCCTGCAGGCGCTTGACCTCGTCGAAGGGCAGATAGGTGCCGGTCGGGTTGTTGGGATTGGCGAGGAAGACGATCTTGGTCTTCGGCGTCACCGCCGCCAGGATGCCGTCGACATCGGCGGTGTAGTTCTTCTCGGGCACGATGACCGGCTTGCCGCCCATGGCGAGGATGGCGATGCGGTAAACCAGGAAGCCGTACTGGCTGTAGATGCCCTCGTCGCCCGCGCCGAGATAGGCTTTGGTGACGAGCTCCAGCAGCTCATCCGAGCCGTTGCCGCAGATGATCCGCGCCGGATCCAGACCGTAGCGACCGGCGATCGCCTGCTTGAGCTTGGTCGACGTGCCGTCCGGATAGAGCTCCAGCTTGGCGGCGAGGCCTTCGAAGGCGGCGATGGCCTTGGGGCTCGGGCCGAGCGGGGTTTCGTTGGAGGAAAGCTTGTGCAGCTTCACGCCGGCGGGCGCGGCGGATTTGCCGGGGACATAGGCCTCGATATCGAGGACGCCGGGACGCGGGACGGGACGGGTCGCCATGACGATTGACCTTGCAGCAGGAAGCCAGCCCGTTCAGCGGGCGGATTTGACGGAGAAGCGGGCGGCGTGACTGCCGACCTCGGCGAAGTCGCTGAGGCCTGCCGGCACGAGCGCCTGGCGGATCGCGGCCTGGTCGACCTCGCCGGAAGCCGCGACCAGAAGCGAGAGATGCGAGCCGTCGGCGGCGGAAGCCGAGACCTCAGCCAGATGCTCGGCGAGGCCGTGTCGCAGGTTCTCGGACCAGCGCTCGACGCGGGCGGCATAGAGCACGATCTCGCGCACGGCGGCATCCGCCAGAGGCTTGGCGATGCAATAGACCGGGGTTCCCGCGGGATGGTTCGGCCGTTCGACGAAGGGCAGCCGCGCGATGATCTTGGGGGCATCCGCCCCGATCAGGTCGCGCCACCAGATGCCGGCGCTGGCGCCCTGGTCCATGCGGAAGATGCCGAGATCGCCGGCCGACTCCGCCACCGCGTGGATGACCGAGCGCGCATCCTCATGCGGAATGTAGGGCACAGTGAAACCGAAATGGAAGCGGGCGGAATCGCGCATCGCCGGGTCGCCGCCGGAGGTGTCGGCGTGAACCGAGTAGTTCGCCTGCACATAGGTGAAGGTCGCGATGATGATGCGCCAGACGCTCTCGACCGTGTCGAGCGGCAGCAGGCCCTTATGGCTGAGCGCGAGCCGCTTCATGATATCGGCCTCGCGGCCGGGGCGGAAGGCGGAGCCGGAGGCCTGCGTCTTCTTGATCGAGATCAGCGTCTCGATAATCTGCGAACGCTCCATCAGGAGCGCGTGCATCTCGCTGTCGATGCGATCGATCCCGGCGCGCAGGTCGGCGAGGGTGGTCGGGGCGGCTTCGGTCATGGGCAACGCGCTTTCCGGCAAGGCCACGCTCCTTAGCGCTCCCGCAACGCCTTGGCAAAGCCGGCTGCGCAGTCCCGCGTTGACAGCGACGCACCGACACGGCATCGCTAGAGTTCGATTTTCCGAACGCCTGGACCGGCAAGACAAATCCTACTGCCGAAGCGGACGACATGAGCGATCTCTCCCCTAGCCTGGCCGATCCGCAGAAGGAGGCGAACGAGCCCTCCAGCCCGGTCGCGCGCTTCGGCCCTGATACGCCGCTGCTGATGGATTGCGGCGTCGTGCTCGACCACTGGCAGATCGCCTACCAGACCTACGGCGAGCTGAATGCCGACAAATCGAACGCCATTCTGGTCTGCCACGCCCTGACTGGCGACCAGTATGTCGCGAGCCGCAATCCGATCACCGGCAAGGGCGGCTGGTGGACGGCGATGATCGGGCCAGGCAAACCGATCGACACAGACCGCTTCTTCGTGATCTGCGCCAATGTCATCGGCGGCTGCACCGGCACGACCGGGCCGGCCTCGACCAATCCGGCGACGGGCAAGCCCTGGGGCCTGTCCTTCCCGGTCGTCACCATCCGCGACATGGTGCGAGCGCAGGCCGCGCTGGTCGACTCGTTGGGCATCGAGACGCTGTTCTGCGTCGCCGGCGGTTCAATGGGCGGCATGCAGGTGCTGCAATGGGCGGCGAGCTATCCCAACCGCGTGTTCTCGGCTCTGCCACTGGCGACCGGCGCCAAGCATTCGGCCCAGAACATCGCCTTCCACGAGGTCGGCCGGCAGGCGGTGATGGCCGACCCCGAATGGCGGCAGGGGCGCTATCTCGAAGAGGGCACGCGCCCGGCGAAGGGATTGTCGGTCGCGCGGATGGGCGCGCATATCACCTACCTCTCGGAGCAGGCGCTGCATCGCAAGTTCGGCCGCAAATTGCAGGACCGGGCGGCGCCGACCTTCTCCTTCGACGCCGACTTTCAGGTCGAGAGCTATCTGCGCCATCAGGGCTTGAGCTTCGTCGAACGCTTCGACGCCAATTCCTACCTCTATGTGACGCGCGCGATGGATTATTTCGACCTCGCCGCCGACCATGACGGCGTGCTGGCGCGCGCCTTCACCGGCACCAAGACGCGCTTCTGCGTGGCCTCCTTCACCTCGGACTGGCTGTTCCCGACGGCGGATTCGCGCGCGATCGTGCATGCGCTCAATGCGGCCGGCGCCTCGGTCTCCTTCGTCGAGCTGGAGAGCGACAAGGGCCACGACGCCTTCCTGCTGGAAGAGCCCAATCTCTTCGCCACGACGCGCGGCTTCATCGGCGCGGCGGCGCGGGCACGGGGGCTTTGATGAACGCCGCCCCTTGTCATTCCGGGGCGGCCCGCAGGGTCGAACCCGGAACCCACAACCGGGTGAGCCCGATCGAGCTGCAAAGACGTGAGACAGAGCCCAGTCGTGAGTTCCGGGTTCTTCGCTCAGCGAAGCCCCGGAATGACAAGGGGCGAGCCTGAGCATGACGAGCTGCCTACCATGACCCTCCCCGACACAAACCAGACCAACCGCATCGACCTCCGGCTCGTCGCCGAGATGGTGCAGCCCGGCACGCGCGTGCTCGATGTCGGCTGCGGCGACGGCGCCCTGCTCGCGCTGCTGGCCGAGAGCCGTCAGGTCGACGCGCGGGGCATCGAACTTTCCCGCGAAGGCGTGGCCGATTGCGTCGCACGCGGGCTTTCAGTGATCCAGGGTGACGCTGATACCGACCTCGGCGACTACCCGGACGACTCATTCGACTACGTCATCCTCTCCCAGACGATCCAGGCGACGCGCAATCCGCGCCTCGTTCTGGAGCAGATGCTGCGCATCGGCCGGCACGCCATCGTCTCCTTCCCGAATTTCGGGCATTGGCGGATGCGCTCGCAGGTATTCTTCCAGGGGCGGATGCCGGTGACCGACTCCCTGCCCTATGCCTGGTGGGACACGCCCAACATCCATTTCTGCACGATCCGGGACTTCGTGGCGCTTTGCGACCAGATCGGCGCCAAGAAGGAGCGTGCGGTGGCGCTCGACGCCGCCGGCGGACGGGTCGGTGTCAACGCGCCCTGGTGGTTCTGGAACCTGTTCGGCGCGCAGGCGGTATTTCTGCTCAAGCGGGGGTGAGGGACTGACCCGTCATGCTCGCCCTTGTGGCGAGCATCCACGCCTTGAACACCGTCCTCGACATGCGAAGACGTGGATGGTCGGGACAAGCCCGACCATGACGAAAAAGCGCCGCCCGAAGGCGGCGCTCCCAACTATCAGTTCAACGCCACGCCAGCCGGCCGCTTCTCCTTCACGCCGGGAACGGCCCCCAGCATCAGCGAACCCGGGCCGACGGTGATCGGCACATCCTCGCCATCGACGATGTCGCCCGCGAGGATCGCCTCGGCCAGCGGGTCCTGCACCGACTTCTGGATCACGCGCTTCAGCGGGCGCGCGCCATAGGCCGGGTCGTAACCCTTGTCCGCCAGCCACTCGCGCGCCTCCTTCGAGAGCTCGAGCGTGATCTTGCGGTCGGTCAGCAGCTTCTGCAGCCGGGCCATCTGGATATCGACGATCGCGTCCATGTCCTTCCGCCTGAGGCGATGGAACAGGATGATGTCGTCGATCCGGTTCAGGAACTCGGGTCGGAAGGCGTGGCGGACCACGCCCATGACCTCGTCGCGAACCGCGTCGCTGTCCTGCCCCTCGGGCTGGTTCACCAGGAACTCCGAACCGAGATTCGAGGTCATGATGATCAGCACGTTGCGGAAATCGACGGTGCGGCCCTGGCCATCGGTCAGGCGGCCGTCGTCGAGCACCTGCAGCAGGACGTTGAACACGTCCGGATGCGCCTTCTCAACCTCGTCGAACAGCACGACCTGATAGGGCCGGCGCCGCACGGCTTCCGTCAGCGCCCCGCCCTCCTCATAGCCGACATAGCCGGGAGGCGCGCCGATCAGTCGGGCGACCGAGTGCTTCTCCATGTACTCGGACATGTCGATGCGCACGAGCGCGGTGTCGTCGTCGAACAGGAACGAGGCCAGCGCCTTGGTCAGCTCGGTCTTGCCGACGCCTGTGGGGCCGAGGAACATGAACGAGCCGATCGGACGGTTCGGGTCCTGAAGGCCGGCACGGGCGCGACGGACCGCGGTCGAGACCGCCTCCACCGCTTCCTTCTGCCCGACGACGCGAGCACCGAGAACCTCCTCCATGCGGAGCAGCTTCTCCTTCTCGCCTTCGAGCATCCGGTCGACCGGCACGCCGGTCCAGCGGGAGACGACGGCGGCGACGTGATCAGGCGTCACCGCCTCCTCGACCATGCCGGCATCGTCGCCCTTCTCCTCGATCTCGGCCAGACGCTTCTCAAGCCCAGGGATCTCGCCATAGGCGAGCTCGCCCGCGCGCTGGTACTCGCCCTTGCGCTGCGCCTGGGCGAGCTCGTTGCGAGCGTTGTCGAGCTTGGTCTTGATCTCCGCGGCTGCGCCCAGCTTGTCCTTCTCGGCCTTCCACTTGGTGGTGATGGTGTCGGAGCGCGTCTCGAGGTCGGCCAGTTCGGATTCAAGTCGCTTCAGCCGCTCCTTCGAGCCGGCATCGCTCTCCTTCTTGAGCGCCTCCTGCTCGATCTTGAGACGGACGATCTCGCGATCGATCGAATCCAGCTCCTCGGGCTTGGAATCAACCTGCATGCGCAGGCGTGCCCCGGCCTCGTCGACGAGATCGATCGCCTTGTCCGGCAGGAAGCGGTCGGTGATGTAGCGGTTCGACAGGGTCGCAGCCGAGACCAGCGCCGAGTCAGTGATGCGGACGCGGTGATGCTGCTCGTACTTTTCCTTCAGGCCGCGCAGGATCGAGATGGTGTCCTCGACCGTCGGCTCCTCGACGAAGACGGGCTGGAAGCGCCGCGCCAAAGCCGCGTCCTTCTCGACATATTTGCGGTACTCGTCGAGCGTGGTCGCGCCAACGCAGTGCAGTTCGCCGCGCGCCAGAGCGGGCTTCAGCAGGTTCGACGCATCCATCGCGCCGTCGGTCTTGCCGGCGCCGACGAGGGTATGCATCTCGTCGATGAACAGGATGACGCCGCCATCCGAGGACGAGACCTCGGTCAGCACAGCCTTCAGCCGCTCCTCGAACTCGCCGCGATATTTCGCGCCGGCGATGAGCGAGCCCATGTCGAGCGCGAGCAATTCCTTGTCCTTCAGACTCTCGGGCACGTCGCCATTGACGATGCGCAGCGCGAGGCCTTCGGCGATGGCGGTCTTGCCGACGCCGGGCTCACCGATCAGGACCGGGTTGTTCTTGGTCCGGCGCGACAGCACCTGGATCGTGCGGCGGATCTCCTCGTCGCGGCCGATGACCGGGTCGAGCTTGCCCTCACGCGCCGCGGCGGTGAGGTCGCGGGCGTATTTCTTCAGCGCGTCATAGGCCTGCTCGGCGCTAGCCGAATCGGCGGTGCGGCCCTTGCGGATCGCCTCGATCGCAGCGTTCAGCGCCTGCGGCGTCACGCCGGCCTTCGACAGGGCCTTACCGGCCTCGCTGTCCTTCTCGACCGCGAGCGCGAGCAAGAGCCGCTCGACCGTGACGAACGAGTCGCTGGCCTTCTCGGCCGCCTTCTCGGCGGTGTCGAAGACGCGAGCGAGACCCGGCGTCAGGTTGAGGCCGCCCGAACCGCCCGAGACCTTCGGCAGCTTGGCCAAGGCCTGGTCGACAAGCTGCAGCGCGACGCGCGACTGGCCGCCCGCCCGGTCGATCAGACCGGCCGCCATGCCTTCATTGTCGTCGAGCAAGGCCTTCAGAAGATGTTCGGGAGTGAACTGCTGGTTCCCTTCCCGCAAGGCGATCGTCTGTGCCGCCTGGAGGAAACCCTTCGCCCGATCCGTATATTTCTCGATATTCATTCAGCTATCTCCGCCCGCGGGCCACGCCCCGTAGCAACGTGAACCTGCTGCCCTTTCATCAAGATGGAGCGCCGCAATGGGCCGCCCCTCGCTCTCCAAGATAGTGTGGCTTTCACGCAACGGAAGAGGCTTGGCCCAGAATTGACCTGGCGCAAGCCGCAGGCGCAGATCGGGCATGGCCGGGACCAAGCGACAGCAGGCGATTCGGAAAGCGTTGAGGGCGCTGGCGCCGGGCATTCCGCTCTCCGACGCCGAGGCCGTGGTGACGCTGGCGGAGCGGCGCCACATGAAGGACCTTCCGCCCTCGACGGCGCTCTGGCTCGCGCTGGGTAGCCATGTTCGACACGTCCATACCGATTACGAGCGCCTGCTGGGCGAGGGTTACGACCGCGATGCCGCCCGCTTCTTCGTCGCGGGTGACACCGACGCCATTCTCGCCGGCTGGGGCTGTCAGCGTTCGGTCAGCGACGGCGAAGACGACGCATCCGATTGATCGAAACAGATACAAGATTTGATCTGTCAGGACCGGCCGACAAGGCTATGGTCCGCGACCTTGCCTGAACGAGATCCACCATGCGCATCGAAACGCTCTACCGCTACCCCGTGAAGGGCCTCTCGCCGGAACGGCTGAAGCGGGCGGCATTGCCGGCCGGTGGCTTCTTCCCGGGCGACCGGCTCTTCGCCATCGAGAACGGCCCCTCCGGCTTCGATGCGGCCGAGCCCGTGCACCAGCCCAAGATCAAGTACCTGATGCTGATGCGCAACGAGTCGCTGGCGCGGCTGAAGACCCGCTATGACGATGCCAGCGGCGATCTCGTCATTCATGAGGGCGGGCAGGAGGTGCTGCGCGCGGCGACCGCCAGCGACGAGGGCCATGCCGCGATTACCAGCTTCTTCTCCGGCTTCATGCCCGAGGAATTGCGCGGCGAGCCGAAGCTGCTGACGGCGCCCCCGACCTATCGTTTCACCGATTCGCGCTCCGGCTTCGTCTCGATCATCAACCTCGCCAGCGTCGCCGATCTCGAAGGGCGCCTCGGGCAGCCGGTCGATCCGCTGCGCTTCCGCGGCAACCTGATGGTCAGCGGGCTCGCACCCTGGGCCGAGAACGACCTCGTCGACCGCGAGCTCACGGGCCCCGGCGGCCTGCGCCTGCAGGTGATCAAGCGGATCGAGCGCTGCGCGGCGACCAATGTCGACCCCGACACCGGCGCGCGCGACATGCAGATCCCGAAGGCGCTGATGAAGAACTACGGCCATGTCGATTGCGGGATCTATTGCCGCATCCTCGCGGACGGCGCCCTGGTCGAGGGCGACAGCCTGGCCGTGGCGGATGCGCCGGTCGAACTTGGCATCGCCTGATCCGCGCAGATAAAGAAAAAGGGCCCGAGAGGGCCCTTTTCCATATCCAATGCCTGATGTCGGAGACGGATTACTCGGCCGAGTTATCCGTCTCCGAGCCCAGCGCGTCCATGACCTCGCGGGGCGAGCGGGGACGACGGGTGCGCTTCGGCGCAGCGTCATCCGCAGCCGGGTCCGCCGGAGCGGCAACCGGCTCGGTGGGGGCCTCAACCGGCTCCGGCGCGGGGACACGCACGGGGTTGGTCAGGAAGGACGGCAGCGCGGCGGCGACGTCATCGCCGGCATCGGCCTCGACCTCGCGCTCACGGCGCGGACGGCGCTCGCGCTGCGGACGCTCACTCCGTTCGGTACGCTCCGGGCGCTCGAGGCGACGCGGTTCACCCTGAGCCTGCTCGGGAGCAGCCTCAACGGCGCCGCCTTCGCTGACCGGGATGTCGGAACGCGGGGCATCGGGGCGCGGCGCATAGCCGCCGGGAGCGCCCTGGCCGCCTTCGGCGTTACGGTCGAAGCGACGCTCGCCACGATCCTGACGATCGAAACGGCGCTCGTTGTTATTGTTGTTGCGATCGTTGTTGAAACGCTCGCGACGGTTGTTGCGGTCGAAGCGCTGGCCGCCCTGCTGCTGGCCGTCGCCGCCCTCGCCCTCGGGGCGCTGGCCGCCGCCATGGCCGTTATAGCCATTGTTGTTGGGATAGCCGTTGGCGCGCATCTCCGGCTGCGGACCGGTGCCGGGCTGGAAGGACTGACCGTCCTCGTCGCCCTCTTCCTCGCCCTCGTCCGCATCTTCGACGAAGGCGCGATTCGGCGGGAAGGAATGGCCAAACTGCTGAGCCATCTGCTCCTGCGCCGCAAGCAGGATGCGGTAGTAATGCTCGGCGTACTGGAAATAGCTCTCGGCAGCGACGGTATCGCCCGAAGACTGAGCATCCCGCGCGAGCTGCAGGTACTTCTCGGCGACATGTTGCGCCGTACCGCGAACCTTGACGTCCGGACCGTTGGACTCGTAGCTACGCTGCAACGGGTTCGGAGATTTGCGATTGCCGTTGTTGTTGCCGCCGCCGCTATTGTTGCGGCCGCGCATACGCCGGTTCTGACCTGGTCTCATTCGCGTCTGTCTCGCGCTTCTGTGTTCAAAGCAACCGTGGTGCCGTCATGCGCGCTGCGATGCACAGCGGGTTGCGACGCTGTGTCGGACGAAGGTGACCTGAAGGGGCGATACGCCGTTCCTGGTCTTCACGCGCTCTTTTCCAAAAAGGGGTTTCAACCCCATGAGCCGATCGGCGCCACGCGCCTTCGGGGCTCCATCCGGTTGTCAGCTGCACCGCTTCAGGAACACGCCTGCAAACGATGCCGAACTCGAGCAAATCCTGTACGATCGGGAACTGCCCAGAGGCCCGGCTCTGACGCCACCAGCTTCGGCTGGATGCTGCATAGCTGCTTTTGGCTGCTTCTCCAAGCGAAATCGACCAAAAGCCTGTGCATTATCAAGCGAGCGTGAAGATCAACGCCCGCTCATGCCCCCCCAGATCGTTGCGGCTGCCGCGGAATTCGAAGCCGCCCTGCCGCATCAGTGCCACGACATCCGGCCCCTGCCCTGCTCCGATCTCGAAGACGATGATGCCGCCGGGCGCGAGCAAGGGCGGGAGAGATGACGCGAACAGACGGTAGGGACCGAGCCCGTCAGCACCGCCATCGAGAGCAAGCAGGGGGTCGTGCTCACGGACTTCGACGGACAGCGTCGCGATCTCGGCCGATGGGATATAGGGCGGGTTCGAGACGATGAGGTCGAAGGGGCCGGTCAACCCCTCCGTCCAGCTGCCTTGCCGGAACATCGCCCGGCCATCGACGCCATTGAGAGCGGCGTTGCCGGCGGCCGTCCGGCAGGCCTCTTCGGACAGGTCGATGCCGAGACCCTGCGCCTGCGGCAACTCACTGAGGAGCGCGATCAGCAGGCAACCGGTGCCGGTCCCGAGATCGAGCAGCTTCAGCGCCTCCTCGCGACGCCCGGCGAGCTGGGCAAGAGCCGTCTCGACGATCGTCTCGCTATCGGGGCGCGGTTCCAGCGTTGCCGGCGAGAGGCGGAAAGGCAGCCCCCAGAATTCGCGTTCGCCGAGGATGCGCCAGACCGGCTCGCCGGCGACGCGGCGCACAGCGAACGCTTCCAGCCGCGTCAGAGCTTCGCCGGGCAGAAACAGATCCGGGTCCGGGTTTTCAGCGCCCAGACTGCCTTCGACCAGCAATCGCGCATCGAGACCGGGACTGGGCGAGCCAGCGCGCAGGAGTCTCTGCGCAAGGCGACGCCGCGCCTCCCTGACGGTCGGCACGGCGCCCTCCCCTCGTGCGTTTCCAGCGAAGCCCATGGCGGGCTCAGCAATCCCCGAAGCGGCGGCTAGTTGCCGTTCATCTTCAGGTCCATGCAGGTCTTCATCTTCTTGTTGATCGCGGCCTTGCTTTCGCGGGTCCTGCCCATCTCCATCTGGCACGCCTTGCGCGCCTGAGACTGCGTCATCGCGCCCTGCAGCGCCGCCGGCTGACCCGAGGTCATCTTGCGGAAGGTGCGCTCCTGAGCCTGCGAGACGCCGCTCATCGCCAGCGCCATCAGCCCGGTCACCGCCATCGTCGAGAACATCTTGATCATGAGAGGGTCCCCCCTTCGCTGGTGTCGATACCTGATCAACGCGGGACGGGGCTTTTGGTTTCATCGCGCCCGCCTCACGCCATACCCTCGGCCGCCAGCAGCTTCGCCTGATGCTCGGCGGTCAGCGCGTCGATGATCTCATCGAGAACGAGACCCTGCATCATCTCGTCGAGTTTGTAGAGCGTCAGGTTGATCCGGTGGTCGGTGACGCGCCCTTGCGGGAAATTATAGGTGCGGATTCGCTCCGAGCGATCGCCCGACCCGACCTGCGAACGCCGGTCCGCCGAGCGCTCGGAATCGATGCGCAGGCGCTCCATGTCGAAGAGCTTGGCGCGCAGCAGCTCGTAGGCGCGCGCCTTGTTCTTGTGTTGGGAGCGCTCGTCCTGGACCAGCACGACGGTATTGGTCGGGATATGGGTGAGGCGCACCGCCGATTCCGTCTTGTTGACGTGCTGGCCGCCGGCACCGCCCGAGCGCAACGTGTCGGTGCGGATATCGGCCTCGTTGAGGACAATGTCGACATCGGTGGCCAGCGGCAGCGTCGCGACCGTCGCGGCGGAGGTGTGGATACGCCCGCTCGCCTCGGTATCCGGCACGCGCTGGACGCGGTGGACGCCGGATTCGAATTTGAGCCTGGCATAGACGCCGCGGCCGTTGATTTCGGCGATGACCTCCTTGTAGCCCCCCATCGTCCCCTCGCTCTCGGAGAGGATATCGACGCTCCAGCCCTTCTGGGCGGCATGGCGCTGGTACATGCGCAGGAGGTCGCCGGCGAAGAGCGAGGCCTCGTCGCCGCCGGTGCCCGCCCGGATCTCGAGGATGACGCCGCGCTCATCGGCGGCATCCTTCGGCAGCAGGGCCACGAGGATCTCGCGGGCGCGCGCCTCGATCTCGGCGCGGGCCGTGTCGCGCTCCTCATAGGCGAGGTCGCGGAATTCGGCATCGGTCGCGGGGTCGGCGATCAGAGCCTCCGCTTCTTCCAGCGAGACCTGCGCCTGCCGCCAGGAGGCGATAGCCGCGACCACCGGATCGAGCTCCGCCAGTTCCTTGGCGAGCTCGACGGTGCGCGCCGCCTCGGTCGCATGGTTGATCTCGTCGGTCGCGGCGGCATGGCGCGCCACGATGACGTCGAGACGATCCTGGGGAAGCTGGAGGGACATTCAATGAACTCGTGAAACGAAAGGGAAAAGCGGCAGCGGACGGCAAGCTTGAGCGTCGCTAGACCGGGACCTTGAACTCGGTCGCGAAGGCAGCGAGCTGCGAGCGCAGACTGGTGGCACCTTCCGGCGAGGCGAGCATCCAGTCCATGCGCTCGCGCAGCTTGCCCGTATCGAGCGCGCGCAGCATCGCCTTCACCGGCCCGATCGAGGCCGCCGACATCGAGAAGCCGCGATAGCCCAGCCCGATCAGGGCCATCGTCTCCAGCGGCTTGCCACCCATCTCGCCGCAGACGGTGACAGGGCAGCCGGTCTCGGCCGCCGCCTCGATGATGCGCCGGAGGGCGCGAAGCGGGCCGACGCCGAGCGGATCGAAGCGATCGGCGACGCGCTTGTTCTCGCGATCGGCGGCGAAGAGGAACTGCATGAGGTCGTTGGTGCCGATCGAGAGGAAATCGGCCTCGCGGGCGATCTCGGGCAATTCGAAGAGCAGCGAGGGCACTTCGACCATGACCCCGACGCGCAGGTCGCGCGGCGGCGTGACGCCCTGCTTCTCCAGCATCACCTGCTCGCGGCGGATGATCATGCGGGCGCGGCGGAATTCCTCGGTGGTCGCGACCATCGGCAGCATGATCTTGAGGTCGCGGCCGGCGCCGGCCCGCAACATCGCACGCACCTGCGCCCGCAGCAGCCGCGGCTTGTCGAGGCCGATGCGGATCGCGCGCCAGCCGAGCGCCGGGTTTTCCTCCTCGACCCGCTCCATGTAGGGCAGCACCTTGTCGCCGCCGATATCGAGCGTGCGGAAGGTGACGGGCAATTCCGCCGCGGCCTCCAGAACGGCAGCATAGAGCGCCTGCTGCTCGGCGGTGGTCGGCATGTGCTGCGCCACCATGAACTGCAATTCGGTGCGGAACAGGCCGATGCCGTAGGCGGCGGTCGCCTCGATATTCGGCATGTCGACGATCAGGCCCGCATTGATCTGCAAGGTGATGTCGACCCCGTCGCGGGTGATCGCCGGAAGCTCCTTGAGCTTCTGGTACTGCTTCTGCTTGCGGGCGCGCAGCCGAGCCTTGTCCTTGTAGGCGTTCTCGACGTCGGGCTGCGGGCGGATTTGCACTTCGCCGGCCTGACCGTCGACGATGATGGCATCGCCCGCCTCGACCAGCGCCGTCGCGTTGACGACCTCGCCGACGGCGGGAATGCCGAGCGCGCGCGCGACGATGGCGATATGGCTGGTCGGCCCGCCCTCTTCCAGCACGAGCCCGCGCAGATGGGCGCGGTCGTAGTCCAGCAGCGCCGCCGGCCCCATCGAGCGGGCGACGAGGATGGCGTTCTCCGGCAGGTTCTCGCGGGCGACGCCGTTCGCCTTGCCGACCAGCGTGCGCAGCAGACGGTTGGCGAGATCGTCGAGATCATGCAGCCGCTCGCGCAGATAGGGGTCGGTCTGGCGCAGCATCTTGGCGCGCGTGTCGGACTGGACGCGCTCGACCGCCGCCTCGGCGGTGAGGCCCGTCAGCACGACCTCGCGCATGCGGCGCAGCCAGCCCTGGTCGTGGGCGAACATGCGGAAGGTCTCGAGCACGTCGCGATGCTCGCCGGTATGGGCGACGTCGCCGCGCTCGACCAGCTCGTCGATCGAGGCGCGCATCTCGCCGATCGCGGCTTCGAGACGGCCGACCTCGGCCGCCGGATTCTCGGCGATGAGATTGGTGATCGCGACGCGCGGCTCGTGCAGCACGACATGGCCGAGGCCGACGCCATCGGCCAGCGCCACGCCGACCCCGTGGATCGGCCGGTCGAGGCCGATCGAGGCGCCCGGCGCCGCCAGCGACTTCAGGCCGCCGGCCGCGATCATCTCCGCCATCAGCATGGCGGTGGTCTGGAGCGTCTCGATCTCGTCTTCGGAGTAGAGCCGCGTCGCCCGGTTCTGGATGACGAGCACGCCCATCACAGCGCCGCCGCGCAGGATCGGCACACCGAGGAAGGAGCGATAGACCTCTTCGCCCGTCTCCGGACGGTAGGAGAAGGAGGGATGCGCCTGCGCATCCGACAGCGCCAGCGGCTCGGCCTCGCTCGCGATCAGGCCGACGAGGCCCTCGCCAGCTCGCATGGTGGTGAGGTGGACCGCCTCGCGGTTGAGGCCTTCGGTGGCGTAGAGTTCAAGCGAGCCGTCCTCGCGCAGGACGTAGACCGAGCAGACTTCGGCGACGAGATTGCCGGCGATCAGCACGACGAGCCGGTCCAGCCGCTCCTGCGGGCTGATCGAAGCCGCCATGACCTCGCGGAGACGGCGCAACAGAACGCCCGGTCCTCCGAGAGCGCCTCGCATCGATCTCAGCCCTCCGCCCGCCTCCTCAGCCATCGACGATACGATGCCTGTCCAGACCTGAGTCGCCCGCTCCGACCCTGCTGCCTTCTAGCGACCAAAGACCTTATTCGGCAAGGGCCGCGAATGGGACACGCAGCATCACCCCAAGAATTCGGTCGTTTTCCTGACCCAAGTGCCAAGTCTCAACGTCGCACCAGGGCGAGATGAGAGCCTGTCGCAGCGCTCCGCTTCCGGCGCGATCCTGCCGACATCTTGCGTACACCGGCTTCCGGAGGCGCCGATGACGCGGCCGATGCCTCGTTCCGGGAGGCCCGCCGCGCGCCGGGGCGCGGCTCCTTGCGTGTTCCCTCGACGGCCGCAGCGTCGCTGGCTGCGCCCTCTCCCGCCAATGCCGCGAGATATTGGCGCGTCCACCAGTCGATATCGGTCGCGGCGATGACGGCATAGAGGCGCTCGAAGCGGCGGATGCGCTCGGTCTTCGGCATGGCGAGCGCGGTGCGGATCGCCTCCGCCACCTCATGGGAATCGAAGGGATTGACGATCAGCGCCTCGCCCATCTGCTGGGCGGCGCCGGCAAAGCGCGAGAGCACGAGCACGCCGGGATCGGCCGGGTCCTGCGCCGCGATGTATTCCTTGGCGACGAGATTCATGCCGTCGCGCATCGGCGTAACCAACCCGACCTGGGCCCGGCGATAGAAGCCGGCCAGCGCCTTGCGCGAATAGGCCTTCTTGACCACGCGGATCGGCGTCCAGTCGAACTCGCCGAGCTGGGCGTTGAGGCGCCCGGCAACCTCGTCGGATTGACGGTCGAGATCGGCATATTCCGGGACATCGCTGCGCGAGGGCGGTGCGATCTGCAACAGGCTGACGCGGCCACGCTCCTCGGGATGGTCGCGCAGGAACTCCCCGAAGGCTTCCAGGCGCTGCACGATGCCCTTGGAATAATCGAGCCGGTCGACGCCGATGACGAGCTTGCGTTCGCCGAGCGATTCCCGCGTAGCGCGCAAGGGTGTCGCCGCCTGGCGCACGGAAGCGGCAGCGAGCTTGCGGAAGCCCTCGACATCGATTCCGATCGGAAAGGTCTGCACGGAAGTCTCACGCGTGCCCAGCTTGACGCGTTGTCCGTCCGAGCGGGCGCCGCAGAGCGAAACCAGCCCGCCGATCAGGTTGCGGGCGTCGCCTTCGGTCTGCATGCCGACGAGGTCATAGGCGGCCATGGTGCGGATCAGGGTCGCGCTGAAGGGCAAGGCGCCGATGACATCGGCCGCCGGCCAGGGGATGTGATGGAAATAGCCGATCCGGTTGGTGATGCCGCGCCGGCGCAGCTCCGCCGCCAGCGGGATCAGGTGGTAATCGTGGATCCAGATGAGGTCGTCGGGCTTGATCAGCCCTGCGAGCGCACGGGCGAAGCGGCGGTTGACGCCGAGATAGCCCGTGTAATCGCTGCGCTGGAACTCGGTGAGGCCGAGCCGGTAATGCATCAGCGGCCAGAGCGCCCGGTTCGAGAAACCGAGATAATAGCTCTGGCGCTCGGCCTCGCTGAGATCGGTCACGGCATAGGTGACATTGCCGTGTTCGACCTGCCGGATCTGCGTCGGAGCCCCCTCGCTCACAGCCCCGCTCCAGCCGAACCACAGGCCGCCCCGCTGCTCCAGCGCCTCGCGCAAGGCGACTGCCAGTCCGCCTGCCATCACCTTTTCATGACGATCGGGAATCGTGACCCGGTTGGAAACGACGACAAGGCGCATGGACGAGCATTCTCCGACAGGGGCCGCCCGCATTTCGCCATCGGCGGCAGGAACAGAACGCTTCCGAAAGCGTAATGTTTCCGTGGTGCGGACGCGGTCACATGGCAGCGCGATGGCAGCCGTGCGGTGAAATCGTGACAACCATGGTAGGCTTTCGACAGATCGAGACAACCCCTCGACCCCAATTTTCGACACGGCGACGACCATTCGATAAGACAGGAAAGGATATCCCTGGCTGCGCGGCCGCTCTTCTGCCTCCTTCTCTGCCCAAATACGAGATGATGACGACCTTGATCGAACCTCACATCGCCACAGGCTCTCACGAGATCGATTCCGCGGATCGCGAAATCGCTCTGTTCCTCGACTTTGACGGAACGCTGGTGGAAATCGCCCCCTCGCCGGAGGATGTCCATCTCGACCGGCGGGTGGCTCCGGCACTGACCGTGCTGCGCGCGCAGCTCGGCGGCGCGCTGGCGCTCGTCTCGGGGCGCCCGATCGGCTTTCTCGACGAGATGCTGGCCCCGCACCGCTTCGACATCGCCGGACTGCACGGCGCCCAGATCCGCGTCGACGGCGAAATCCGCTCGCAGGCCGACACCCATGAAGGCATGCGAGCGGCGCTGCGCGATCTCGTCCGCTTCGCCAACAGCCATGTCGGCATCATCGTCGAGGACAAGCGCATCTCCGTCGCGCTGCACTGGCGCCTGGCCCCCGCGCTGGAGGAAGAGGCCCTGGCCTTGATCCGTGGCATCGCCGCGCGGATGGGGCCGGGCATGCGCCTGCAGGAAGGCAAGGCCGTCGCGGAACTCGTGCCGGCCGGCGCCAGCAAGGGCAGCGCCATCGCCTGGCTGATGGCGACGCCGACCTATGCCGGCCGCCAGCCGGTCTTCATCGGCGACGACATCACCGACGAGGGCGGGTTCGAGGCCGTCAATGCGATGGGCGGCGTCTCCGTGCGCATCGGCGCGGATCGCGAGAGCCATGCCACCTGCCGGCTCGCCTCACCGACAGCGCTCCGGCACATCCTTCTCGAAGCCGCCGAAAGCGGCCATCTTTCCGCTGCCAGCTTCAAGCAGGACTGACCGACCATGACCGTTACGACCTCGACCGCGGGGCATCACTCCGCCTCGCTCGACCTCGGCGTGATCGGCAATTGCTCGATCGCCGCTCTCATCGACCGCCGCGCCCGCATCGTCTGGGGCTGCTTCCCGCGCTTCGACCGCGACCCTGTGTTCTGCTCGCTGATCGACAACCGGGGCGAAGACGGCGACGACGAGCCTGAAAAGGGGTTCTTCGGCATCGAACTCGTCGGCATGACCCGTTGCGAGCAGGGCTATCTCGACAACACCGCGATCCTCTCCTCCGTGCTCTCCGACGATCAGGGCAATGCGATCGAGATCCTCGATTTCGCGCCGCGCTTCGTGCGCTACGAGCGCTTCTTCCGGCCGCCGCAGCTGGTGCGCCGCGTCCGCCGCGTCTCCGGCCGGCCGCGCATCCGCGTACTGGTCAAGCCTTGTCTCGGCATCGGCGAGGAGCCCGACGAGATCACGCGCGGCTCCAACCATGTCCGCTATGTCGGCGCCGATCAGACGATCCGGCTGACGACCAATGCGCCGCTCTCCTATGTCGTCGAAGGCACGCCCTTCGCCGTCGACCAATCCTATTCCTTCTTCATCGGCTCGGACGAGGCGTTGCGCGCCGAGATCGAGACGACCTCGCGCGAATTCCTCGACAAGACCACCGATTACTGGCGCGACTGGGTGCGCTCGCTCTCGATCCCCTTCGAGTACCAGAAGGAGGTGATCCGGGCCGCAATCACGCTGAAGCTCTGTTCCTTCGAGGAGACCGGCGCGATCGTCGCGGCACTCACGACCTCGATCCCGGAAGCGCCGGGGACGCAGCGCAACTGGGATTATCGCTATTGCTGGCTGCGCGACGCCTATTTCGTCGTCCATGCGCTGAACCGACTCGGCACGACGCGGACGATGGAGGATTATCTCGGCTTCATCACCAATATCGTCGACACCTTCTCCGAAAGCGGCGCCGAGCACCTGCCGCCGCTCTATCCGATCACGCGCGGCGGCTCGCTCACCGAGTTCGAGGCCCGCAACCTGTCAGGCTATCGCGGACACAAGCCGGTGCGATTCGGCAACGGTGCGGCGACGCAGATCCAGAACGATGGCTACGGAGCGGTCGTGCTGGCGGCGACACATTCCTTCTTCGACCGGCGCCTGATTCAGCCGGGCAAGGAGGCCTTGTTCGGACAGCTCGAACGCATGGGCGAACTCGCCATCGCCTATTTCGACAAGCCCGATGCCGGCCCCTGGGAACTGCGCGAGAAGGAGGCCGTGCATTCCTTCTCCAGCGTAATGTGCTGGACGGCCTGCGACCGGCTTGCCCGCATCGCCGGCACGCTCGGACGCGCCGACCGCAAGGAATTCTGGAAGGGTGAGGCCAAGCGCCTGAAGGCCACCATCGCCGAGCAGATCTGGAACGAGACGAAGGGGCATTTCGTCTCGACCTTCGGCGGAGAAGACCTCGACGCCACCCTGCTGCTGCTGGCCGAGCTCGGCTTCGTCAAGCCGGACGATGCCCGCTTCGTCGCGACCGTCGAGGCGATCGGCCGCGATCTGAAGCGCGGCGACCTACTGCTGCGCTACGCCACGCAGGACGATTTCGGCTACATGCATACCGGCTTCCTGATCTGCGCCTTCTGGTATGTCGATGCGCTCAACGCGATCGGGCGCAGCGAGGAGGCGAAGGAGCTGTTCGGACGCATCCTGCAGCGACGCAACAGCTTCGGCCTGCTCTCGGAGGATGCCGACCTGAAGACCGGCGAGCTCTGGGGGAATTTCCCGCAGACCTATTCGCATGTCGGCCTCATCAACTGCGCGATGCGGTTGAGCCGCGACTGGGAAGAGGCGTTCTGAGGTCCGAGGGCACCCGCCCTTCTCCCCTTGCGGGAGAAGGTGGCAGCGCGAAGCGCCGACGGATGAGGGATCGCGCCGAACTTGCCAGTAGGATGTTCGGCTCACGATCGGCGTCGCGAGACCCCTCACCCTAACCCTCTCCCGCAAGGGGAGAGGGGATATGGCGTGCCCGGCAAAAGCAGTCTGCCCTCACTCCACCTTCGCAGCTGCGCGCATCACCGCCAGCGCGAGCACCTGCGCCGCCGGGACGATGCTCTCGACCTCGAGGAATTCGTCCGGGGTATGGGCCATGCCGCCGATCGGGCCGACGCTGCACAAGGTCGGGGTGCCCTGCGCGGCGGTGAAGCCGGAATCGGCGCAGCCGCCGGTGAATTCCGCGGTAACGCCGATGCCGAAGGCGGCTGCCGCATCGCGATAGGTTTCGTAGAGCGCAGCCGAATCCGAGGAGCGCTCCAGCGGCAGGAACTCGCCCTTGATCGAGAGTGCGGCGCTGGTGCCGGCCACCTCGGGCGCTTCGACGATCGCCTTGATCTTGCCGACCATCTCGTCGCGCTGGGCGGCGGTGACATAGCGCAGGTCGATCTCGCACCAGGCGCTGGGCGCGATGGTGTTGACGGTCTGGCCGCCGCCGATCAGGCCGACATTGACGGTGATGCCCTTCTCCAGATCGGTCAGACCCTGCAGCTTCGGGATCTTGTGGCCGAGATCGACAATGGCCGAGGCGCCTTTCTCGTAGTTCGCGCCGGAATGGGCCGGCTTGCCGGTGAACTCGGCCCGCATGAAGACTCCACCCTTGCGGCCGCTGGTAACCGACTGCTTCTGGTCCTTCGCGAAATCGGTGCCGGCCGGCAGGCGGCTGGGCTCGGCATTGAAGACGCAGCGCGACTCACGTGCGGCAGCCTCGATGACCGGGCGAGAGGATGGCGAGCCGATCTCCTCGTCGCTGGTCGTCAGCATGAGGAGTGGCGCGGCGAGGCCGCCGCATTCGGCGAAAGCCGCGGCGACGAAGGCCGAGATCATCACGCCCGCCTTCATGTCGGCGACGCCCGGGCCATAGGCGCGGCCGCCCTTGATGGTGAAGGGCCGGCGCGTCGGCTCGCCCTGCGGGAAGACGGTGTCGCGATGGCCGAGCAGCATGACCGGGCGCTGGTCGTTGGCCGCCGGGTTGGGCAGGCGCGCCCGAACGGCGTCGCCGAAGCGGCTATCCGGCACGATCTCGACCTTGAGGCCGTTCGCCTTGTGGAAGCGCGCGACGACCTCACCGGCGCGATCGACACCAGCCTTGTCGTAGGAGCCCGAGTCGGTGTCGACCAGTTCGCGCAGCAGCGCGACCATGCCTTCCTTGCGGCTCGCCAGCCACTCGGTGACCTTCTTCTCCTCGGGGGTCAGGGCGCTCATCGTTTCACTCGCATTCGTTCCGGATGGGACAATGCGGGTGAGCTTATCGCCATTGCGACAGCCGGCAATGGCGGGAGGCGACGGCCATGCCATTCATGCCGCGCATGCCTCGACCGAAAGCCTATTTCGGCGCGGCCATGCGCCTGATCAGGACATCGCGGGCGGTGCGGGCAGCATCGCGTGTGGCTTCGTCGGAAGGAGCCCTTGCCGGCTGCTCCAGCGCCTTTGCATAGTAGCCGAGCGCCAATTGATCTGAGGCGATCCCAGTATAGAAATCGCCCAGCCGCTTGTTGGCCTGGAGCGCGGCTTCGGGTCTCGCCGCTGCTGCCTCGAAGGCGCCGATAGCGCCCGGCACATCGCCCAATTTAGCCTTCTGCTCCGCCCGCCCAAGCAGAAGGCGCGGTCGTTTGCCCCCGTCCCAAGTGCCGTCTCGACATCAGCGAGCGCAGCAGTCGCGTCGCCCTGGCCGAGCCGGGCGTCGCTTCGCAACAGCAGGGCCTCGGCATCGGCGGGCGCAGCCGCAAGCCGCGCCGTCGCATCCGCCGCCGCATCAGTGAAACGCCCGAGCCTCGCTTTTGTACGCAGCAGCAGGTCCGCTTCCGGCGAGGGCGCGGCGGGCGCGGCGGTGACGAAGCGTTCCGCCGCTGCGGCATCGCCGGTAGCGAGATTGATCCGGGCGGCGAGGCTCTGCCAGCGCGGCTCGTTCGGCTCGATCCGCAAGGCCATGGCGATATCGGTCAGGGCGGCAGGATTGTCGGAGCGCAGGTTCAGCGCGGCCCGCTCGGCATTGGTGCGGCCGAAGCGCGGTTGAGCCTCGGCGACCACCTGGGCATCAGCGAGCGCCTCCGGCAATTCGCGGCGCGCCAGCCGCGCACGCGCGCGGATTTTGATCAGATGGACCTGCCTCGGAAAAGCGGCGAGCCCCTTCTCCGTGCGATCATCCTTGCAGAGCGCCACCGTCCCGGCCTTCTGGGCCATGGCTGCCGGCATGCCGAGCATCGGCAGCATGAGGACAAGGAACGCCATCCGCGAGAGCAAGGGGGTGCCGACCTCCCTGACAACGCACCGGAGTGACGTTGGGAAATGTTAGCATGATGGCGGGGGGCAGCGTCATGCCATCCCCCGAATGCACGACCCGGTGCCGCCCTTCGCGCTCAGGCGATACCGACAGACCAGGCGAGAACATAGGCGAGCGTCCCGCTCGCCATCGGCACCAGCGGATTGACCTTGGAACGATAGGTCACCAGCGCCGTCGCGGCCGTGATCGCATAGCCGACGAGACCGGCATCGGCAGCCAGCGTCGCGACCACGCCGCTCGCGAGCATCAGGCCGAGCGCGATCGGCACCAGCGCCAGCGTCATGGTCCGAACTACGCGATGCCCGCCGAAGCGCTGCAGCCCGCGGCTGGAGGCAAGCGCCAGCAGGCAAGAGGGCAGCAGCAGCGCGGTCGTCGCGACCAGGAGGCCGACTGTTCCGGCGACATGCCAGCCGATGATGCTGCCGAGCATGATGTTGGGGCCGGGCGCCGTCTGCGCGATGGCGAAGAGACGCGCGAAGGTCGGCGCATCCATCCAGCCGAGGATCTCGACGACCTGGCGATGGATTTCCGGCACCACCGCATTGGCGCCGCCGATCGCCATCAGCGAGATCGTGCCGGAGGTGACGATCAGCTGGAAGAAGACGCTGCGCTCCATCAGACTCGCCTTGCTCCCAGCGTCGCCGCGGCCAGACCGAGCGGCACCAGCACCAGCAGGGTCGGCAGCATGGGCAGCCGCAGCAGGCCGACCGCGACGAAGGCGGCCGCAGCCATGACCCAGGCCCAGCGCGCGAGGCCGGCCTTGGTCAGCAGCCGTAGCGCCGTTCCAAGAATGAGCCCGGCGGCACTGGCAGCCGCGCCGGTCAACGCGATCTGTGCCAGCGGGTGGCCGGAGACCGCGCCATAGACATTGGCGAGCCCGACGAGGCAAAGGAGCGGCATCGCCATCAGCGCGAAGACGCAGGTCAGGGCACCGATCCCGCCCCTGAAGCGGTCGCCGAGCATCACCGCCGCATTGACCGTGTTGGCGCCGGGCAGCGCCTGGCAGATGCCCATCAATTCGGCATAGCCGCGATCGTCGAGCCAGTTGCGCTCGGTGACGATGATATGGCGCGCGATCGGCCCGACGCCGCCGAAGCCCATCAACCCGATCTTGAGGAAGCCGGTGAACAGGTCCTGCAGGCTCGGTCGAGGGGCTTCCGATGCGGTTTCGAGGGTCGACATCCGGACTTGCTAGCGCCGCGATTCCATCGCCATCCGCAGCGCAAAGCCGGCGAGCACCGTCCCCATGATCCAGCGCTGTACCAACGACCAGAAGGGTCGCGTCCGCAAGAACAGCGCGATGCTGCCGGCGGCCGTCGCGATGAGGGCGTTGACGCCGCCGCTGATCGCGATCTGGACGAAGCCGAGCACGACCGACTGGGTCAGCACGTTGCCGGCGGCCGGATCGATGAACTGCGGCAGCAGCGCGAGATAGAACATCGCGATCTTCGGATTGAGCAGGCTGGTCAGGAAGCCCATGGCGAAGAGCTTGCGCGGCCCGTCATGGGGCAAATCGCGGACATGGAAGGGCGAGCTGCCGCCCGGCCGCACCGCCTGCCAGGCGAGCCAGAGCAGATAGGCCGCGCCGCCGAGCCTGAGCACGTCATAGGCATAGGGCACGGTGAAGAGCAGCGCCGTGATGCCGAAGGCGGCGCAGAACATGTAGACGAAGAAGCCGAGAATCACGCCGCCGAGCGAAATCAGGCCGGCGCCCCTGCCCTGCGCGATCGAGCGCGAAATCAGGTAGATCATGTTTGGGCCGGGCGTCAGCACCATGCCGAGCGCGATCAGCGAGAAGGTGATGAGGGTCGTCGTCTCGGGCATGTGAAGCGCTCCGGCGGAACTCAGCGCTTGGACCATGGATCGCGATAGCCGGCAATCGGCTGCATCGTGGGAACGGCCATGCAAGCCGTTGCTGCGCCGCGTACTCTCGGCATTGCCGCGACGGAACCCGCCGCTTCGCCGGCGGTTGTCGCCTGCAAGCGGATGGGGGAAGACATGACGCTGTTCAGCCGGGTTCTCTACACGGTCATCGCCTTCGCGCTGCTGGGTGCTTCGATCGTGCTGATCGGCGTCGCGGTCTGGCGGACGTCGCAGGGCTTCTGGACCGGCGAGGGCGCGCTCGACACGATGCTCGACGGGATCGGCCTCGTGATCATCGCGGTGGCGGTCGCCGATGTCGGGAAATTCCTGTTCGAGGAGGAGGTCATCGCCGACCGCGAGATGCGCCGCCCGGCCGAGGCGCGGGGATCGCTGACCAAGTTCATGTCGATCATGATCGTGGCGCTTTCGCTGGAATCGCTGGTGCTGATCGCCAAGACCTCGCGCGAAACGATGGGCGATGTCGTCTATCCCGGCTTGCTGATGCTGCTCGCCGTATTCGCCCTGATCGGGCTCGGCCTGTTCCAGAAGCTCAGCCAGAACGCAACGGCAGCGGTGCCGCCGGATCGGGAAGACGATGAGGGCGACGAAATCAATGATCGCCCGATCGTGGCTCACAAGCCGATCCCGCGCTCCAAACGCCGGAATGCCTCTCCCGCTGCGGACCCTGCCTAGCGCGGTTCGTCGACGAGGAAGAGATCGGTATCGTCAGGCTTCACACCGGCCGCCGTGAGCATGGCGTGGATCTGGCCGCGATGATGGGTCTGGTGATTGAAAAAATGGACCAGTGCGAAGGCGCGCGGCTTGCCCATCTCGCGACCGGCAGCGCCCGAGTACCAGATCAGCGTGCCGCGCAGCCAATCTGCCGTGACGGTCTCCGCCCAGTCGAGAATGGCCTGGTCGCGCATGCGGCGCCGCGCGCAGAACTGCGCCCAGCCCTCGAAATAGACCGCCGAGTCGCGACCGCCGACAGACGGCTTCTCGCTGCCGATGAGGCGGCTGAGCCAGGTCTCGTCGGCCCAGAGGATATGGTTGAAGGTGCCGTGGATCGACTTGAAGAAGGCGCCGCGATCGAGCTTGCGCGCCTCGTCGGTCAATCCGTCCGCCGCCGCCATCAAGCTGCGGTTCTGCCAGGCATTGTAGCGGGCCATAGTCTGGACGAAAGCGGGATCGACCATGGCGGCCTCCTCGTCAGATGACGTTGGCCTCCTTGAGCGGCCGGTTCGCAACGATGCGCTCGTGGCCGAGATCGGCAAGGTCGAGCGAGCGATAGCGGCCATGCGCGATATGCTCGGCGAGCCCGCGTCCGACCGCTGGCGATTGCTGCAGGCCATGGCCCGAGAAGCCGTTGGCGAGGTAGAGGTTCGGCATCCCCACCGCCGGGCCGATAATGGCGTTATGGTCGAGCCCGCACATGTCGTAGGGGCCGGCCCAGGCGCGGCCGGGCTTGATCTGCTCGAAGGCCGGGATGCGGGTGGCGAGCGAGGGCCACACCACCTCCTCAAAGAAGCCCCAGTCGACATCCTCGGCGGCGGGGTCGTTCTCGATCCATTCGACATCCTGCTCGGGTGTCAGGGGCGAACAGCTGCCGATGAAGAGCTGGCCTTCCGCCGTGCGCTTGCCCTCCTGCCGGCACCAGGCGCCGGTCGTATCGATCAGGAGCGGGCAGCCGTCGACATCGCCCTTGCAGGTGAAGGAGAAGACATAGCGCTTCATCGACTTCACCGGGATCGAAATGCCAGCCGTCGCGGCGAGCTTCGCGCCATGGGTGCCGCTGGCATTGACCACCGCACCGCAGGCGATGCGGCTGCCGTCGGCGAGTTCGACCGCGGTGACGCGACCGTTGTCCGTAACGTAGCGGGCAACCTCGCCCTGCCGGTACTCGACGCCGAGGCTGCGCGCCTTCTTGCGGAATGCCTGGAGCAGCGCCCAGCCGTCGAACCAGCCCTCGCCGCTGACGCCGAAGGTGCCGCAGGCGAGATCATCGGTGCTGAGCCAGGGGAAACGCTGTTTCAGCGTCGCCGGGTCGTAGAGGGCGATATCGGCGCCCTCAGTGGCCTGCAGCTTCTGGTTGGCCTCGAGGATCGGCGCGCCGGCCTCGCTGGCGAGATAGAGATAGCCGCCCTCATGCAGGTCGATCGCCGGAACCTCGCCATCGACAGCGAGATGCTTCCCGATATTGCGCAGGAAATCGATACCGAAGAGCGAGATGCGGATGTTCACCGCGCTGGAGAACTGCTGGCGGATCGAGGCTGCCGAGAGCGCGGAGGCCGAGAAGCGATAGGTCGGGTCCTTCTCGATCACCACGACCTTGCCGGTGAAGCCGGGATCGGCGGCCAGATGATAGGCGACGGAGGAGCCGATCGCGGCGCCACCGCAGATCACGACATCGGCGCTTTCGGAGACGGGCGGCATGGCAGGCCTCGCGCAGCCGGCTTCGATGAGAAAGCCGGGTTGGTGAATTTCGCGCATGAATGAACGAGCGCGAGGCGCTTGTCGAGAGGCGGCTTAGCCCGACGGCGCGCATTCCCCGAGCAACCAGTCGCGGAAGGCGATGACGGTCGGCAGATTGGCCTTCTCCTCGGGATAGACGAGATAGTAGCCCTCCTTGCCGGTCACCGGCCGGTCGATCGGGATGACCAGCGCGCCGGAACGCAACTCCTCCTCGACCAGGAAGCGCGGCACGATCGCAAGTCCGAGCCCCGCGACAGCGGCCTGCGCGATCATGGCGAACTGCTCGAAGCGCGGCCCCATCAGGGCGCGCTCCGGCGCCAGCCCCTGCTGTTCGAGCCAGTTCGCCCAGGCGCGGGGCCGTGTCGATTGCTGGAGCAGCGGCGCCCGCAGCATGTCGGCCGCCTCGGTGATGCCGGCGCGCGCCAGCAGCGAGGGCGCGGCGACGGGTACGACCTCCTCGCCCATCAGACGGTGAAGCCGCGCGCCCGGCCAGTTCTCGGCACCGAAATGCACGGCGGCATCGACCGGCTCGCGGGCGAAGTCAAAGGGTACGAGCCGCGTGGTGAAATTGATGGTGATGCCGGGATGGGCCTCGGTGAAGCGCGGCAGGCGCGGGATCAGCCAGCGCGTGCCGAAGGTCGGCAGGGTCGCGAGATTGAGCACGCCGGCCGCACCGCGAAAGGCCATGGCGGAGACGGTCGCCGCCGCGAGCCGGGACAGGCCGTCGCGGATGTCATTGGCATAGGCCGCGCCGGCCGCCGTCAGGCTGACACGCTTCTTGACCCGCTCGAACAGGCTGACGCCGAGCACCTTTTCGAGATGCGCGACCTGCCGGCTGACCGCGCCCTGCGTCAGGTTCAGTTCCTCTGCCGCACGCGTGAAACTGCCATGCCGGGCCGCCGCCTCGAAGGCGGCGAGCGCGGAGAGCGAGGGCACCGACAAGCGGCCGGGAACGAGCGCATCATCCATGAAAAATTCTCATCAAGTGGTGAGAACATATCGGTTGCCGTCACGCCATGAAAGAGGGCATTGTTCCGGCCTCAAGCGCGGCGGCCTCCGGTTACCGCGCTTTTATGTCATGCGCCCTAGGGCACGCGCCCTTTGGCCCCCGCTCGCGACCGCTGGAAGACAAAGATGGCCACATCCCTGCCGAAAGACACGCTCGCCCTGCTCAAGCGCCTTGGCGTCGCCGATTCGGCCTATGCCGATGCCGGCCTCTCGGCCGGCTCGCCGATCACCGGCGAGACCGTCGTGACCCTGCGCGAGACCTCGCCGGCCGAGGCCGAGGCCGCGATCGGCCGGGCCCAGTCCGCCTATCTCGCCTGGCGCAAGGTGCCGGCGCCGCGCCGCGGCGAGTTCGTCCGCCTGCTCGGCGAGGAGCTGCGCGCCGCCAAGACCGACCTCGGCCTGCTGGTGACGCTCGAAGCCGGCAAGGTCACCTCCGAGGGCCTCGGCGAGGTCCAGGAGATGATCGACATCTGCGACTTCGCCGTCGGCCTGTCGCGCCAGCTCTACGGCCTGACCATCGCCACCGAGCGCCCGAACCATCGCATGATGGAGACCT
Source organism: Allobosea sp. FG18 (assembly GCF_057809495.1). Lineage (NCBI taxonomy): Bacteria > Pseudomonadati > Pseudomonadota > Alphaproteobacteria > Hyphomicrobiales > Alloboseaceae > Allobosea > Allobosea sp. FG18. The sequence continues at coordinate 250,753 of NZ_JBMDKB010000001.1, read as the reverse complement.
GGCATCCGATCGGCGTCGTGGGCGTGATCTCGGCCTTCAACTTCCCGGTCGCGGTCTGGTGCTGGAACGCGGCGCTCGCCTTCGTCTGCGGCGACAGCGTCGTCTGGAAGCCCTCCGAGAAGACCCCGCTGACCGCGCTCGCCGTGCAGGCCATCGTCGAGAAGACGATGAAGCGCTTCGGCCCCGAGGCCCCGATCGGCCTCTCGGAAGTCCTCGTCGGCGGCCGCGAGATCGGCGACATCCTGGTCTCCGACCACCGCGTCCCGGTCGTCTCGGCCACCGGCTCGACCCGGATGGGCAAGGAAGTCGGCCAGAAGCTCGCCGCGCGCTTCGCCCGCGCCATTCTCGAACTCGGCGGCAACAACGCCGCGATCGTCGCCCCCTCGGCCGATCTCGACCTCGCGCTGCGCGGCATCGCCTTCGCGGCGATGGGCACCGCCGGCCAGCGCTGCACCACGCTGCGCCGCCTGATCGTGCATGAAAGCGTCTATGACGCGCTCGTGCCGAAGCTCGCCAAGGTCTACGGCTCCGTGAAGATCGGCGATCCCCGCGAGGCCGGCGTGCTGGTCGGCCCGCTGGTCGACGAGGCCGCCTATCAGGGCATGCAGAAGGCGCTCTCCGAGGCCAAGGCCGAGGGCGGCAAGGTTCATGGCGGCGAGAAAGTCGATGTCGGCGCTGGTGGCTTCTATGTCCGCCCTGCGCTGGTCGAGATGCCCAGGCAGTGCGGCCCGGTCGAGCGCGAGACCTTCGCGCCCATCCTCTATGTCATGAAGTACTCGTCCATCGACGAGGCGATCGCGATCCAGAACGCCGTCGGCGCCGGCCTGTCCTCCTCGATCTTCACGCTGAACATGCGCGAGGCCGAACTCTTCGTCTCGGACGAGGGTTCGGATTGCGGCATCGCCAACGTCAATATCGGCCCTTCGGGCGCCGAGATCGGCGGCGCGTTCGGCGGCGAGAAGGAGACCGGCGGCGGCCGCGAGGCCGGATCGGATGCCTGGAAGGCCTATATGCGCCGCGCCACCAACACGCTGAATTACGGCACCACCCTGCCGCTGGCGCAGGGCGTCAGCTTCGACGTGGATGCGTGATCGGTAGGATCTAACAACATCCGCGCCGTCATCCCGGCCGGAGCGAAGCGCAGAGCCGGGATCCATGCCTGAACCGTTCAGGAATGGATCCCGGGTCTCCCTCCGGTCGCCCGGGATGACATCGCAACAGGTTCAAGGGAGACGAACACCATGGCCGGCAGCCACAAGCTCGCGAAGTTCACCTGGGACGATGCCTATCTGCTCGACGAGCAGCTGAACGAGGACGAGCGGCTGATCCGCGACACGGCCCGCGCCTATGCGCAGGAGAAGCTCGCTCCCCGCATCCATGACGCCTATCTCGACGAGAAGACCGATCGTTCGATCTTCAATGAAATGGGCGAGCTCGGCCTGCTCGGCGTCACCGTCCCCGAGGAATACGGCTGCGCCGGCGCCAACTACGTCTCCTACGGGCTCGTCGCCCGCGAGGTCGAGCGCATCGACTCCGGCTACCGCTCGATGATGTCGGTGCAGTCCTCGCTGGTAATGTACCCGATCTATGCCTATGGCAGCGAGGAGCAGCGCAAGAAGTACCTGCCGAAGCTGGGCTCCGGCGAATGGGTCGGCTGCTTCGGCCTCACCGAGCCGGATGCCGGCTCCGACCCTGGCGGCATGAAGACCCGCGCCGAGAAGGTCGCCGACGGCTACAAGCTGACGGGATCCAAGATGTGGATCTCGAACTCGCCGATCGCCGACGTCTTCGTCGTCTGGGCGAAATCGGCTGCGCATGACAACCAGATCCGCGGCTTCATCCTCGACAAGGGCATGAAGGGCCTCTCCGCGCCGAAGATCGGTGGCAAGCTTTCACTGCGCGCCTCGATCACCGGCGAGGTCGTCATGGACGGCGTCATCGTTCCCGAAGAGAACCTGCTGCCGAACGTCTCGGGGCTCTCCGGCCCGTTTGGCTGCCTCAACCGCGCCCGCTACGGCATCTCCTGGGGCGTGATGGGTGCCGCCGAGGATTGCTTCCACCGCGCGCGCCAGTACGGGCTCGACCGCAAGCAGTTCAACAAGCCGCTGGCCCAGACGCAGCTCTACCAGAAGAAGCTCGCGGACATGCTGACCGAGATCACCCTCGGCTTGCAGGGTAGCTTGCGCGTCGGGCGCCTGCTCGACGACGGCAAGATGGCCCCGGAGATGATCTCGCTGGTCAAGCGCAACAATTGCGGCAAGGCGCTCGACATCGCCCGCCAGGCCCGCGACATGCACGGCGGCAACGGCATCCAGATCGAGTATCAGGTGATGCGCCACGCGGCGAACCTCGAGACGGTGAACACCTACGAGGGCACGCATGACGTCCACGCGCTGATCCTCGGCCGCGCGATCACCGGCCTGCAGGCGTTCTTCTGAGCCCTACCACCCCCCTCCGCGTCATCCCGGGCGACCGCAGGTCGACCCGGGATCCATGCTGGAACATCGCCGTTTGGCGGTCAGGCATGGATCCCGGCTCTCCGCTTTGCTCCGGCCGGGATGACTGCGCGGATCGAGCCTGATGACTTCGACCCCACCGCTTACCGGCCTGCGCGTCCTCGAACTGGCGCGCATCCTCGCAGGTCCCTGGATCGGCCAGCTCCTGGCCGATCTCGGCGCCGATGTCGTCAAGGTCGAGGCACCCGAGGGTGACGACACCCGCAAATGGGGCCCGCCCTTCGTCGAAGGTACCGGCGACGAACATCTCTCCGCCGCCTATTTCCACGCCGCCAATCGCGGCAAGCGTTCGATCACGGCCGATTTCCGCACGGCCGAGGGACGGGCGCTGGTCCGGCGTCTCGCGGCGCATGCCGATGTCGTCATCGAGAACTTCAAGGTCGGCGGCCTCTCGAAATACGGGCTCGACGCGGCCGCGCTGCGCAAGGAATTCCCGCGTCTCGTCTATTGCTCGGTCACCGGCTTCGGGCAGGATGGCCCCTATGCACCCCGCGCCGGCTACGACTTCCTCGTCCAGGGCATGGGCGGGGCGATGTCGATCACCGGCGAGCCTGCGGGCGCGCCGATGAAGGCGGGCTATGCCGTCGCCGACATCTATACCGGGCTCTATGCCTCGGTCGGCATCCTCTCGGCTTTGCGCCAGCGCGACGCCACCGGCGAGGGCGCGACGCTCGATCTCGCCCTGCTCGACTCGCAGGTCGCCGTGCTCGGCAACCAGGCGATGAACTATCTCGTCGGCGGCAACCCGCCGCCCCGGCTCGGTAACGCCCATCCGAACATCGTGCCCTATGACGTGTTCCCGGTGGCGGACGGCCATATCATCATCGCGACCGGCAATGACGGGCAGTGGCGCAAGCTCTGCGAAGTGCTGGGCGAGCCGGCGCTGGCCGATCATCCCGACTATCTCGACAACAAGTCGCGGGTGAAGAACCGTGTCGCGCTGACGGCGAAGCTGCACCTGCTCTGCCAGCGCTATGCCAAGGCCGATCTGCTCGCCGGGCTGGAGAAGGTCGGCGTGCCCGCCGGTCCGATCAACGATATCGGCGAGGTCTTCGCCGACCCGCAGATCGTCGCGCGCGGCGTCAAGGTCGATCTGCCGAGCGCAGCGGCGAAAGCGGGCACCATTCCGACCGTCGCCTCGCCGATCGTCATGAACGGCGTGCGGCAGGTGGCCGGGCGCTCGAGCCCACGGCTCGGCGAACATGCCGACGACATTTTGAACGACCCGGCCTGGGGAGGGCCACAGCATGGCTAATCGCACTGGCGGGCAGATCCTCGTCGACCAGCTTCTGATCCACGGCGCCACCGACGCCTTCTGCGTGCCGGGCGAGAGCTATCTCGCGGTGCTCGACGCGCTGCACGACGCCTCGATGAAGGTCACCATCTGCCGGGCCGAAGGCGGCGCCTGCATGATGGCGGAAGCCGCCGGCAAGCTCACCGGCAAGCCCGGCATCTGTTTCGTGACCCGCGGCCCCGGCGCCACCAACGCCTCGCCCGGCGTCCATATCGCCGATCAGGACTCGACCCCGCTGATCCTTTTCGTCGGCCAGATCGACGGCAGCATGCGCGAGCGCGAGGCTTTCCAGGAGCTCGACTACCGCGCCGTCTTCGGCACGATGACCAAATGGGCGACCGAGATCGACGACGCCGCGCGCATCCCGGAGATCATCAGCCGCGCCTTCCATGTCGCGACCTCCGGCCGCCCCGGCCCGGTCGTGATCGCACTGCCCGAGGACGTGCTGACCGACATCGCTGACGTCGCCGACGCCGAACCCTATCAGGTCACCGAGCAGCACCCTGCCCCGATGCAGATGGCCGATCTCGCCAAGCGCTTCGCTTCTGCCAAGTCGCCGATCGCGATCCTCGGCGGCTCGCGCTGGAGCCCGGAGGCGATCGCCGATTTCCAGGCCTTCGCCGAGCGCTTCGACCTGCCGGTCGCGGTCTCGTTCCGCCGGCAGATGCTGTTCCCGGCCGATCATCCGAACTTCGCCGGGGATCTCGGCATTGGCCCGAACCCGAAGCTGCTCGCCCGCATCAAGGAGAGCGACCTCGTCCTGCTGGTCGGCGGGCGTCTCTCGGAGATGCCGAGCCAGTCCTACACGCTGTTCGGCATTCCCAATCCGGGCCGGCCGCTGGTCCATGTCCATGCCGACCCGGAAGAGCTCGGCCGGGTCTATCGCCCGACGCTCGCGATCAATGCCTCGCCGGCCGGCTTCTGCGCCGCGCTCAAGACGATCGAGCCGCCGAAGGCGCCGGCCTGGAAGGGCGCGGGCGCTGCCGCGCATGAAGCCTATATCGCCTGGAGCGAGCAGCCGGCGCCCGTGCCCGGCGAGTTCCATCCCGGCGAGATGGTGCGTTGGCTGCGCAGCCAGCTCCCCGAGGATGCGATTATGTGCAACGGCGCGGGCAATTACGCGACCTGGGTGCATCGCTTCCACCGCTTCAACAAGTTCGCGACGCAGCTCGCCCCGACCTGCGGCTCGATGGGCTATGGCGTGCCGGCCGCGATCGGCGCCAAGCGGATTTTCCCGGATAGAACGGTGATCGCCTTTGCGGGCGACGGCTGCTTCCTGATGAACGGCCAGGATTTCGCGACGGCCGTGCAATACGACCTTCCCGTCATCGTCATCGTCGTCGATAACGGCATGTACGGCACGATCCGCATGCATCAGGAGCGCGAATATCCCGGCCGCGTCTCGGCGACGACGCTGAAGAACCCGGATTTCGCGGCTTACGCCAAGGCCTTCGGCGGCCATGGCGAGCGCGTCGAGAAGACCTCGGAATTCGCGCCGGCCTTCGAGCGCGCGGTGAAGAGCGGCAAGCCCGCGATCATCCACTGCCTGCTCGACCCCGAGGCAATCACCCCGGCGAAGTCGCTTTCGACGATCCGTGCCGAGGCTTTCGCGGCTCAAGCTAAAAAGTAAACGCCCCGGACGAGAATCTTAACCTCGTCCGTGAACCTGAACCGAACCTTTCGCGACCATTGAGCGTTGAGCTGGTGGTAGCGGAGGGCAAGGCGATGGCACGCAACGGGATGGCGCGGTTCGGACTCGCGGCGGCGCTCCTTATGGCGGCCGCGCCTGCGGCGGAAGCTGCCGGCCTGTTCGACGATCTCGCTCGCGCACTGTTCGGTGGCGGGCCGCGTCTGCGGGCCTCTCCGATCTACGAATATGACGACGAGCCGCGCGTGCGGGCGCCGCGTGCGCGGGCGCCGGAGGCGTCCTCGAAGCCCAAACCGCCCGTCGTCCAGCTCGATCCCCAGGCCGACAAGCAGTGGTATCTGAAGGACCCGACGCTGCGGCGCGGCGATATCGTCGTCACGGCCCGCGGCGTGCTGGTTTATCAGGGCCGTGATGCCGATGCCTCGCGCGCCGCCGATTTCGTCGCGCTCGGCGGCAGCGATGCCAAGGGCTGGAAACAGCAATTGCAGTCGGCAGCAGCCGGCGGGCGGGCCCGCTTCAACGACCTCAGCACGCCGGCCAAGCCGGCTGTTACGGCCGAAGCGGCTGAGTAGGCCGCAGCCGAATTCAGCGCGATTTCACGCCGTCGAAGGTCGAGCGGATCGCGCGCGCCAGCGCGATCGCAGCCCAGCCCTGGAAGATCAGCTCGATCGCGAAGAAGGTGCCGAGCACCCAGACGCTCGAGCCCGGCCATTGCGCCAGGATCATGCCACCGAGCAGCAGCGACAGCGCACCCGACAGTGCCAGCCATCGCCAAGCCGGCAGCTCCCGGTTCTGGAACGCGACGACGAGGCGCAACACGCCGGTCGCGACCAGGGCAGCGCCGGCCAGCAGCGTCAGCGAGGCCGTGGCGAGAAGCGGATTGGCGAAGGTCATCAGACCGACCGCGACATAGAGCAGGCCGATGAGAATGTGCAGCACGCGGCTCTTCCAGCCCTGATGCCGGAAGGCGTCGATCAGCACGACGACGCCGCCGACGAGGATCATCGCCCCGAACCAGATCGCGCTGGCGAGGCTGAGCATCGCGACAGCGCCGAGCCCGACGATGCCGAGGATGACGAGGGCGATGCCGGCCGCCATCAGCCAGCCCGAATTGCGCCGGAGCGGGACGAGATGGGTGGCGAGCGAGGAGCCCGGACGGGGCGCGGATTCTGCAGGCGTGGTCATGGCCGACTCCGGTTGGGCGGGCCGCGACAGCCGTGGCGGCCTCGTCAGTGCAGACCGCTATCAGAAGCCCGCGCGCAGGCCGCGTCAATGATCTACCGCAAGACGCGCCGTCAGTAGGTGGCGCGACCGCCCGAGAGATCGAAGACCGCGCCGGTCGAGAAGCTGCAGCGCTCGCTCGCGAGCCAGGCGACAAGCTCGGCCAACTCATCGACAGTTCCGAGCCGCTTCAGCGGGCTCTTGCCGATCATCGTCGCGACCGTCTCCGCACTCATCTGCTGGAGCAGCTCGGTCTCGACCGCGGCCGGCGCGACCGCGTTGACGAGAACGCCGGTGCCGGCGAGTTCCTTGCCATGCGCCTTGGTGAAGGCGATGACGCCGGCCTTGGCGGCGCTGTAGGCCGAGAGCGTCGGCGTGCCCTCCTTGCCGGCGAGCGAGGCGATGTTGACGATGCGGCCATGGCCGCGCGGTATCATCACATCGGCTACCGCCTGCGAGCAGAGGAAAGTTCCGGTCAGGTTGATCGCCTGCACCTTCTGCCATTGCGCCAGCGGCGTCTCCGCGACCGTGGTCGAGGGGCCGGTCAAACCGGCATTGTTGACGAGCACGGCGATGGGACCGTGCTCGCGCTCGGTTGCGGCCAAGGCCTGAGCGACCGAGTTCTCGTCGGAGACGTCGCAGGCGAGATGCAGGCGCCCGGCCGTTGCGGGCGCCACGATATCCCAGACGACGGGAACGAGGCCGTCCTGCTCCAGCCGCTCGGCTACCGCGGCGCCGATACCCTTGGCGCCGCCGGTGACGACGGCGATCCGCCGCTCTGCCATGGCGGGGTCAGCCGAGCTTCGCGGTGACGAGCTTGCGCAGGCCGCGCAGGTCCTTGACGAAGCCGCGGATGCCTTCGGCCAGCTTCTCCGTGCCCATCGCATCCTCGTTCATGGCGAATCGGAAGGCCTTCTCGTCGAAGCCGAGCTTCCGGCTGACGCCCGCTTCCATCTGCGGCGAGGAGGCGGGCGAGAGGCGGCGCGGCAGGTCGCCGGTCGCGGCGGCGAGCTCGTCGAGTAGGCTAGGCCCGATGGTCAGGCGGTCGCAGCCGGCCAGCGCCTCGATCTCGCCGGTGTTGCGGAAGGAGGCGCCCATCACGACAGTCTTGATGCCGAAGGCCTTGTAATAGGCGTAGATGCTCTTGACCGAGACGACGCCGGGATCGGTCTCGGCGGTGTAGGGGCCGCCGCCGGCCTTGACGTGCCAGTCGAGGATGCGGCCGACGAAGGGCGAGATCAGGAAGGCGTTGGCCTCGGCCGCCGCGACCGCCTGCGGCAAGGCGAAGAGCAGGGTCAGGTTGCAGTCGATGCCCTCGGCCTGCAGCACCTTGGCGGCCTGCAGGCCCTCCCAGGTCGAGGCGATCTTGATGAGGATGCGGTCCTTCTCGACACCGCGCTCCTTGTAGGCGGCGATGACCGCGCGCGCCTTCTCGATGGTCGCGGCCGTGTCGAAGGAGAGATCGGCATCGACCTCGGTCGAGACGCGGCCGGGGACGATCTTGGTCAGCTCCGTGCCGAAGCTCACGGCAAGGCGGTCGCAGACGGCATGGACCGCCTTCTCACTGCCACCCTGCTTCTTGCCCCAGCCGATCGCCTCGTCGACGATATGGGCGTAGGCCGGCGTCTCCACCGCCTTGAGGATCAGGGTCGGGTTGGTGGTGCAGTCGACGGGCTTCAGGCGACGCACGGCCTCGATGTCGCCGGTGTCGGCGACGACGGTGGTCATCTGGCGGAGCTGGTCGAGCTTGGAGGCGGTCATCAAATCAATCCTCGGCATTTCTTCTTGTCGTAACGCGTCCACTGTGACGCCTGTTCACCGCCATTGCGAGAGCGATGAAGCAATTCGGCTATGCGGCGAGCTGACGCCGCGCGCCATGCCCGGGCTTGCCCCGGGCATCTCCTGAAGGAAGGGCGTCTTTTCCGGCCTAGCTCTTCACCGCGCCCGAGGTCAGGCCGCCGACCATGTTCTTGCGGAACAGGTAGTAGATCACCGCCGGCGGGATGGCATAGAGCAGGCCCGCCGCCATCAGCAGGTTCCAGGGCGCGTCGTCGGCCGAGAGGAAGAGGCCGAGGCCCACCGCCAGCGGAACCGCCTTCTCCGAGGAGAGCAGCAGGAAGGCGTAGAGATACTCGTTCCAGGCGAGCAGCAGCGCGTAGATGCCGATCACCACCATCGAAGGCTTCATCAGCGGCAGGTAGACCAGCCGGAAGAGCTGGATCGAGGTGGCGCCGTCCATCACCGCGGCCTCGTCGAGCTCCTTCGGCAATTTGTCGGAGGCCTGCTTCAGCACCCAGATCGCATAGGGCGAAGCCAGCGCGACCATCGCGAGGATCAGCGAGGCCTGCGTGTTGAGGAGGCCGTAGGAGCCCATCGCCTTGTACATGGGGATGGCGAGGAAGGCGGCCGGGATCAGGTAGGTCGCCAGCGCGAGGTTCATCATGGTGCGCCCGCCCCTGACCTTGAGGCGCGCGATGGCGAAGGCCGCGAAGGTCGCGACGAACAGCGTGATCAGCCCCGTCGCCACCGCGATGAAGAAGCTGTTGAACATCTGCCGCCAGAAATTGTGCAGGTAGTAGTGCTGCTGGGCGAAGACGATCTGGAAGTTCTGCAGCGTCGGCTGGTCGGGCCAGAGCTTGCCGGCCAGCATCGATTCCTGGTTGGAAATCGAGAGCACGAAGAGGTGATAGATCGGCAGCAGCGTCCAGACCAGGACGGGGACCGCGATCAGGAGCAGCTTGCCTTCGTCGAGGAACTTCTTCATGCGTCCGGCCCCTTCGACAGGCGCTTCACCATCACGAAGACCATCGGCAGGATCAGCGGCATGGCGACGATGATCGAGGCGATGCCGAGATCGAGATTGTTGTTGCGCATGTAGCGGATGCCGAGCGTCGCCAGCACGTGGTTGAGATCGCCCGGCCCGCCGCCGGTGAGCAGGTAGACGCTGTTGAAGTCACCCAGCGTCCAGATCATCGAGAGCATGGTCGAGGTGACGTAGAGCGTCGCCAGCGACGGCCAGGTGATGAAGCGGAACTGTTGCCAGCGATTGGCGCCGTCGACGCTCGCGGCCTCGTAGAGGTCCTGCGCGATGGCGAGCCGGCCGGTGATCAGGATCAGCGTCCAGAACGGCAGCGACTTCCAGATATGGACGAAGATCGATGAGATGAAGGCGAGCGTCGGGTCGGTGAGCCAGCCTGGCCCCTCCATGATGCCGAACCACTGGAAAAGCTGCTGGTTCAGCATGCCGTTCTCGGGATTCAGCATCACCCGGAAGGACAGGATGGTCGGGATCGACGGCACCGCCCAGGGCAGGATGAACAGCACCAGGACGATGCGGATCCAGGGCCGCTGCTGCACGAAGAAACCCGACAGCATGAGCGCGATCAGGAATTTCAGGTTCACCGCCACGAACAGGAAGATGATCGTGTTGACGACGGTGCGGATGAAGATCGGGTCGGCGAAGAGCGCCCGGTAGGAATTCCAGTTGAGACCCAGCCAGAGGCCATAGGCCACCGGATAGACCACCATGACGGCGAAGACGAGCACATAGGGCGCCAGCATGATCGCCCCCCACATCGCGCGGTCCCGCGTGAACCCCGATGCGTCATCGCGCGGCGCCGCTAGCGGCGCGGTCATGGCGGCTGTGCTCATGGACTCTCCGGAGATTTATCACCCTGTGAAAGATACGCCGCGGCAATCCTTGCCGCGGCGGGTCGTTGACGCAAGCGCAACGAAGGCGCGTGTCAGCCGGCGATCTGCTTGATGCGGGCGATCATCTCGTCCACGGCCTGCTCGGCCGGGATCTTGTCCTGAACCACGCGGTTCACGGCCTTGGCCCAGACGTTCTCGGCGTTCACGGTCGTGAAATTGTAGTTGTAGACGAACTGGAACGGCACGGTGCCGTCCTTGTACTGCTTGTAGACCACCGCGCGATGCGGGTCCTTGCCATCGGACCAGAACGGCGCGTCGATCGCCTTCAGCGTCGTCGGCACCCAGCGGCCGGCCGAGCCCTCGACGAAGGGCCGCAGGTTCTCGTCCTTCATGAAGAAGGCCATGAACTCCTTGGCGCGCTTCTTGTTCTTGGCATCGGCGAAGATCACCGCGGTCTTGACGGCGGCGAGGTTGGTCATCTTGCTGCCGTCCGCCTTGAGCGGGAACTCGGCGGTGCGGATGTTGTCCTCGTAGTTCTTCTTGGCCGTCGCCCGCTGCTCGGCGGTCAGCGCCTGGTTGTTCATGTCGTCCATGTGCTTGCCGGCGATCGAGATCGTGGCGTTGTGCGTGGCGACGGTGGTGCGGTTGTGGAAGGCGACGTTGTTGTCGGGGTCCAGCCAGTTCACCGAAGACGGCGGCGAGCAGCCGCGCTGGAAGACGTTGGCGTAGGACTTCACAGCCTCGACCATCGCCTTCTTGTTCTCGGGCTGATCGAGCACGATCTTGCCGTTCTCATCGACGACCTTGGCGTTATAGGCGTTGGCGAAGGTCAGGAAGGAATAGAAGGTGTCTGACGCCGCGACGCCCATCGGGTGGCCGATGCCGTAGACGCGCTTGCCCTTGGCGCGCATCGCGCCCTGGACCTTGTCGCACCAGAAATCCCAGTAGCCGTTCCAGGTCTTCGGGATATCGGCTTCCTTGAAGCCCGCCTCCTCCAGCATGTCCTTCCAGTAGGTGATGTGCATCATCTGCTGCTCGACCGGGAAGGCATAGTATGACTTCTTGCCGGCCTTGCCGTTCATCAGGAAGGTGGTCGAGAGCGCCATCGGCTGGAACTCGCCCTTCAGCGGCTCGATCACGTCCGAGACGTCCTCGAGCTTGCCGTCATAGGCCCATTTGCCGGTGGTGCGGAAATCGTAGGTGGTGCAGAAGCCGACATCCGGCGGCGTGCCGGCATCGACCGCGCCGACCGATTTGGTGACGCAGTCCTCGGTCGCGTAGAGCGAGAGCTCGACCTTGACGCCCGTGGCCTTCTGGAACTTGTCGACGACGGCGAGCAGCGCATCGTCTTCGCCCTTGTAGAATCCCTTGGTGAACCAGGCCGTCAGCGTCTCCTGCGCCATGGCGGCGCCGGACCAGCCCGCGACCACCGCCGCGACAGCGGTTCCCATGGCAAAATGCCGTACAAGCTTCATCCGATATCCTCCCGTTTAAACCGTTTTAAAGCGACCTTATGGTCGTCTTGCCGCGACCCTAATCGAAAAGCCCCGCACGAAACAAGCGGGGGCGCTCGCTCAAAAAGTATTTCTAATTGCAGGCTGTACAACCGTTCCACTGGAGAAACATTCGGCCACTTCATGGAACTGTCATGTGACGGGTCTACCGGCAGCGCCATCTCGCAACAGCGATCAAGAGATGGAGTACCGACATGCAGCGCAAGGCCCTGAGCGCCTTCATCCTCGCCGCCGGCCTCGCCGCCGCGCCGCAGGTCCTCGCAGCCGAGGGCAAGCTGGTGCTCTATACCAGCCAGCCCAATACCGACGCCCAGCAGACCATCGACGCCTTCAAGGCGAAGTATCCCAAGGTCGAAGTCTCCTTCGTCCGCGACGGCACGCCGCGCGTGATGGCGAAGCTGAAGGCCGAACTCGAGGCCGGCGCCCCGCAGGCCGACGTGCTGCTCATCGCCGATGCCGTGACCATGGAAGGCCTGAAGAAGGACGGGCGCCTGCTCGCCCATGACAAGGCCGATCTCGGCACCTATCCGGCCGGCATCCACGACCCCCAGAAGATGTGGTTCGCGACCAAGCTGATCACCACCGGCATCGTCTACAACACCAAGGCCACGATGAAGCCGGCGAGCTGGACGGACCTCGTCAAGCCGGAAGCAAAGAACCAACTGGCCATGCCGAGCCCGCTGAACTCGGGCGCGGCGCTGATCCACACGATCACGCTGGCCAGCAATCTTCGGGACGGTTGGGGTTTCTACGAGAAGCTCAAGGAGAACGGCACGCTGGCCGCCGGCGCCAATGGCGACATCCTGCGCCAGGTCGCCACCGGCGAGAAGCTCTACGGCATGATCGTCGACTTCATGCCGATCCGCGAGAAGGCCAAGGGCGCGCCGGTCGAGTTCGTCTTCCCGAGCGAGGGCGTTTCCGCCGTCAGCGAGCCGGTCGCGATCCTCAAGACCAGCAAGAACCCGGAAGCCGCCAAGGCCTTCATCGATTTCCTGCTCTCGAAGGAGGGCCAGGAGCTCGCGCTGAAGCAGGGCTATGTCGCCGCCCATCCGGATGTCGCCCTGCCGGCCGGCTATCCCGCCCGCAGCGCGATCAAACTGATGGCCTTCGACGCCGCCAAGGCGCTGGCTGACGAGACCGCCGCCCGCAAGCGCTTCGGTTCGATCTTCGAGTGATCATGGCCTTGCTCTCGCAGTGGCCGGCACGATGACGCTGGCCCTTGCCCGAAACAGCCAGCGGGAGCCCGCGATCGCGGCCCCGCCGGCTCCACGTTTGCGCCTGCCAGAAGGCTGGGGCCTGCCGGCGCTCGTCGTCGCAGTCGCGCTGCTGCTCGGCGGCCTGCCCTTCTTCCGATTGGTCGCGGCCGCCTTCGCGCCCGGCTGGCAGTTCGCGCCGGGCGAAGCCTTCACCGAGATGACGAGCCGCGCGGCTGTCACCGCGACCTGGCATACGCTGGAGACGGCCTCGCTCTCGGCGCTCGGCGCGCTCTTCGTCGGCGGCATCGTCGCGCTGGCGCTCGGCGTTACCGATGTCAGGGGCAAGCGCCCCCTCGCCTTCGCCTTCGTGTTCTCGATGATGATCGCGCCGCAGGTGGCGGCACTCGCTTTCCTCAGCCTGCTCGCACCGAACTCGCCAATCCTGTCGCTGATCGGCCTCGCGCCGCCGCCGGGCACGCCGAACCCGCTGTTCGGGCGCGGCGGCATCATCCTGGTCATGGCGCTGCATCATGCGCCGCTCGTCGCGATCACGCTCTGGACCGGGCTGCGCAGCATTCCGCAATCGCTGGTCGAGGCAGCGCAGATGGAAGGTGCCGCGCCCGCGACCATCACCACCAGAATCATCCTCCCGGTGCTGCGGCCGCAGATCATCGCCGCCGGGCTGATTGCCTTCGTCGCGGGCGTCGGCAATTTCGGCATTCCGGCCCTGCTCGGCCTGCCCGTGAACTACCTGACGCTGCCGACGCTGATCTATCGCCGGCTATCGAGCTTCGGCCCGTCGAGCCTCGGCGAGACGGCGGCTCTCGCCGTGCTGGTCGGCGTGGTCGCAGCGCTCGGCATCGTCGCGGCAGCGCTCGCCGCGCGCAATCAGCGCGGCAAGGTCGAGATCGAACGACCGCTCGAGCCGTACTGGCTGCTTGGCCCCGCCCGCACCTTTGTCGCCGCCGGTCTCTGGCTGCTGCTCACGCTGAAGCTCGGCTTGCCGCTGCTCGCCCTGTTGAGCGAGGCGCTGACGCCGGCACTCGGCGTTCAGCTCTCCTGGCAGACGCTGACCTTCGACAAGTTCAACGAGGTGCTGCTGCGGCAGGCCGTGACCATGCGCGCCTTCCGCAATTCGCTGCTCTTCGCCGGCAGCGCGGCGCTGATCCTCGCCATCCTAGCGATCGTCTTCGCCTATGCGCTGGAAAGGCGGCTCGGCAAGCTCAGGCGCACCGTCGAATTGATGATCGAATTGCCCTATGCCCTGCCCGGCATCGTGCTCGCCATCGCCTGCATCCTGATCTTCCTGAAGCCGCTGCCGCTGATCGGTGTCAGCATTTACGGCACGCCCTTCATCATCCTCTTCGCCTATCTCGCCCGCTTCCTGCCGCTGGCGCTGAAGGCGCCGGTCGCGGCGATGGCGCAGATCGAGGCGCATCACGAGGATGCTGCGAAGCTCGACGGCGCCGGTCTCACGCAGATGCTGCGCTTCATCGTCGCCCCGATCCTGGCGCCAGCTGCTGCCGTCTCGGCGCTGATGGTCTTCCTCGTCGCCTTCAACGAGCTGACGGTCTCGGCGCTGCTCTGGTCCTCGGGCACGGAGACGCTCGGAGTCGTGCTGTTCAGCCTCAAGGAAGCGGGTCTCGCCGGCGAGGCGGCGGCGGTGGCGATCAGCGCCTGCGTGGTCATCCTCATCGTGATGCTGGCGCTCGACCTGATCGGTCGCAACCGACAGCACAATATCCTGCCGTGGCGGATTTGACGTAGTCCAAGCGGCCTTTGACGGCAGACGTGACGGAAAATTAAACTTGCGGGCGCCCTAGATGGAGAATGGGTGCCCATCAGACATTGCAGGCCAGGCCGGAGCCCGTACCGGACGATCGCCAGATCCTCGTCATCGAGGATTCGCGGACCTTCTCACTCGCGCTGCGGCAGCTTCTTCAGGCCGAGACCGGGCTGCCGGTGACGACCTGCGCCTCGCTGAAGGAGGTCAGCGACCTGATCGTCGCAGCGCCCGGCGCCTATGCGATCGCCGTGGTCGATCTCAACCTTCCCGATGCCCCGCGCGGCGAAGCGCTCGACTGGACCGTGACGCACGGCATCCCCTCGGTCGTCTTCACCGCCACCTTCGATCTTGCCACGCGCGGCCGGATCATGGAACGGGAGGTCATCGACTACGTCCTGAAGGACAACGAGTTCGCCCTTCCCAATATCGTCGGCACGGTCAAGCGGGCGCTGAACAACCGCAACACCCGTATCCTCGTCGTCGACGATACCCGCACGACCCGCAAGGTGCTCGCGCGGATGCTGTCGATCCAGCAATATGCCGTGGTCGAGGCCGGGTCCGGGCAGGAGGCTCTGACCATCCTGGAGAGCAATTCCGATATCCAGCTTGTCGTCAGCGACTACTACATGCCCGACATGGACGGGTTCGAGCTGGCACGGCGCATCCGCCGCCAGCGTCCGGACGTGCGCGTCCTCGGCATCTCCTCCTCGACCGACCGCCAGACCTCGGCGGGCTTCCTCAAGGCCGGCGCGCATGATTTCGTCTCGCGCCCCTTCGTGCTGGAGGAGCTGCAATGCCGCATCGCCTCCAATGTCGAGGTGCTTGAGCAGCTCAGGCAATTGCAGGACCTTGCCGCCCGCGACTTCCTCACCGGCCTGTTCAACCGCCGCCACTTCTTCGCCCGTGGCCGGCAGCTCGTCAGCGAAGCCCGCGAGATGGGCCTACCGATCTCGGTCGCCATTCTCGATATCGATCATTTCAAGCGGCTCAACGACCGGCACGGCCATGACGGCGGCGACAAGGCGCTGACGGCCGTCGCCCGGACGCTCGGTGTCATGGCGGAGCGCGGCTTCAACCTGCTCGCCCGCATCGGCGGCGAGGAGTTCGCCATTATCTTCCCGGGTGCCGACCTCGACGAGGCCGAGCGCCTGTGCGGCGACATCCGCGCGGCCATTGCCGGCGCACCACTCGTCATCAACGGGGAAACCTTGCCGCTCACGGTGTCGATCGGCGTCGCCGCGCTCGCGCCCGATGCCATGCTCGAAACCTGCCTCGGCCAGGCGGACGAGGCGCTCTATGTCGCCAAGCAGGACGGACGCGACAGGGTCCGCACCGCCGCCTGAGCCAAGGCAAGCCGCCTCTCGGCGAAGCGACTTGCCTTCGGGCCATTCTTCTCAGGCGATGTAACGGGGTGCCGGCCTGCGGGTCTGCGATGCCGCGATGATCGCACCACGAGCCTGCTCGAAGCCGGCCCAGAGCCCTTCGTCCGCGACCGACGGCCAGGTGATGGTCTCGCCTCGATCGAGCCCGGCCAGTGCCGCATCGACGAGTTCATCCACAACCATGACCTTCTCGGGGTCGAAGCTTTCCAGCGGCACGCCCGCAAGCTCCCAGATGTCGGTCGCAGTCGCCGGCGGATGCACGCTCTGGACCGTCACGCCCGTCCCCTCGACTTCCGCCTGCAGGCCGCGCGAGAAGGCCAACACGAACGCCTTGGTCGCGCTGTAGACCGCGCTATGCGGCAGCGTGTGGAGACTGAGAATCGAGGCGATATTGACGATCGTACCACGGTTGCGGGCGACGAGGCCCGGCAAGACCGCATGGGTCAGCCGGGTCAGCGCCGTGACGTTCAGGGCGATCTGCGCAATCGAATCGGCGGCTGGAGCCTTGGCGATCGGCGCGAAGCGGGCGATGCCGGCATTGTTGACGAACAGCTCGATATCGCCCCGCGCGGCGAGATCCTTTTCGACGCGTGCGAGATCGGACTCGTTCGCGAGATCGGCGACCAGAATCGCGACCTTGCGGCCATGGGCTGAGACGATGCGGTCGGCGACCTCCTGAAGCCGATCGCGCCGGCGCGCGATCAACAGCAGATCATAGCCGCGGGCCGCGAGGCGATCGGCATAGACAGCGCCGATGCCGGCGGACGCGCCGGTGATGACGGCGAGCTTACGGTGGGAAAGCGTGCTCATGATGAAAACCTTTTTGATTGAGCACTCAACTTTTTTGTTGAGCGCTCAATCAAATGGGATGCGCTACCCCTCTTTCAATAGTGTGGGGCTCAACTATTTTAGTGGCATGGATCAGATTCCAGCCAATGAGGCGGATGACTGCGTCACTCCCGGCGTCCTTCCGGAAGCAGCCCTCGTTATCGCCTGCACAAACACCGCACTGCGCCGCGCGACGCGGCGCCTCGGCCAGCTTTATGACGACGCCATCTCGCCGCTCGGCCTCAAGGCGACCCAGTTCGGGCTGCTCGTCGCCATTAACGGGCTTAGCGCACAGGACAAGGGGCCGACGCTCAACGAGATCGCGACGCACCAGCTTGTCCAGATCTCGGCGTTAACCCATGCGTTGCGCCCGCTGGTTCGGGATGGGCTCGTCGCGCTCCATCCCGACCTGGAAGACCGGCGCAGCAAGCGGGCGACGCTCACCCCTGCCGGCCGAAGCCTCATGCAGCAGGCCATCTCCCGCTGGGCCGATGCCAATGGCCGTATCGAGACAACGCTCGGCCCGACTGTTGCCGGAAACCTGCGAGCTCTTGCCGACCTGATATCGTCCGAGCGTTTCCTTGCCGCCTATCACAGCGGGCTGCCGCTCGAGCCATAAGGCGACCGCCATCGAAGCCGCCTGACAACCGGGTCAGGCGGCGTCGCCCCCCGCGCTACTCGGCGGCTGCGCGGTGCTCCACCCTTGTCTCGCCCATCAGCAGGGCGCGCGAGGCCTTCACCTCGCGGACGACGAAATCGACGATGGCGCGCACCCGCGCCACGTCTTTCAGGTCGGCATGGACGAGCAGCCAGAAGGAGCGCGTGATCGAGACCGTCTCCGGCAGGACGGGCACGAGCCGCTTCTCCCCTTCCGCCATGAAATGATGGATCACGCCGATGCCGGCGCCGGCCGTCACGGCATTCATCTGGGCGATGACGCTCGAACTCTGGACATGGGCGCGCAGGCCCTTCGCGACCTCGTCGAGATAGTCGAGCTCGGGCGAGAAGATCAGATCGTCGATATAGCCGATGATGCGGTGCTCGAAGAGGTCTTCCGGCTTCGTCACCGGTGGCATCGTGGCGAGGTATTCCGGCGAGGCATAGAGCCCAAGGCGATAGTCCGAGAGCTTGCGGGCGACGACCTTGCCTTCCTTGGGCGGCGCCAGCGTGATCGCGACATCGGCCTCGCGCTTGGACAGCGAGAGCAGGCGCGGCATGGCGATGAGCTGGATTTCCAGACCCGGATAGGACTTCGCGAAGAGCGCCAGTCGCGGCGCCAGGAAGGACGTACCGAAACCATCAGGCGCGCCGATCCTGACCGTGCCGGAGAGCGCCATATCGGCGCCGCCGATATCGCTCTGGATCGCCAGCGCCTCGGTCTCCATGCTCTCGGCCTTGGCGAGGAGCCGCTCGCCATGGGCGGTCAGCGTGTAGCCTTGGGGGCGGCGCTCGAAGAGCTTGGCCTTCAGCGCCTCCTCCAGCGAGGTGATGCGGCGCGAGACGGTGGCGTGATCGGCGCCGAGCCGGCGCGCTGCGGCGGTCAGGCGGCCAGAGCGCGCCACGGCCAGAAAGAAGCGGAGGTCGTCCCAGTCGAAGCGCTCCAAGGCTCTCTCCCGTATTTGTGTTTACGCACGGCCTGCGTTTCACACTCGCTATAGCCGTGCGCAAACGAGAATGGTAGGGAGATGGCAAGATCAACACACCACCAATTCGTAGGGAGGGCGCAATGCGTCAGGTTGGGCATTTCATCGGCGGCAAGCATGTCGCAGGCACGTCGGGCCGCACGGCCGACATCTACCAGCCGATGGACGGCACGATCATCGGCAAGGTCGCCCTCGCCTCGACCGCCGAACTCGACGCCGCCGTGCAGAACGCCGCCGAGGCGCAGCCGAAATGGGCCGCGACCAACCCGCAGCGCCGCGCCCGCGTGTTGATGAAGTTCCTCGACCTGATCGCGCAGAATAATGACGAGCTCGCCGAGCTGCTCGCCCGCGAGCACGGCAAGACCATTCCCGACGCCAAGGGCGACATCCAGCGTGGTGTCGAGGTGATCGAGTATTCGCTCGGCGTGCCCGGCCTGATGAAGGGCGAGTACACCGACGGCGCCGGCCCCGGCATCGACATCTATTCGATGCGCCAGCCGCTCGGCGTCTGCGCCGGCATCACGCCGTTCAACTTCCCGGCGATGATCCCGCTCTGGAAGCTCGGCCCCGCGATCGCCTGCGGCAACGCCTTCATCCTGAAGCCGTCCGAGCGCGACCCGGGCGTGCCGATGCGCCTCGCCGAGCTGTTCATCGAGGCCGGTGGCCCTCCCGGCATCCTGAACGTCGTCAACGGCGACAAGGAATCGGTCGACGCCATCCTCGACAATCCCGAGATCAAGGCGGTCGGCTTCGTCGGTTCGACCCCGATCGCGGAATATATCTACAGCCGCGGCTGCGCGAACGGTAAGCGCGTGCAGTGCTTCGGCGGCGCCAAGAACCACATGATCATCATGCCCGACGCCGACATGGACCAGACGGTCGATGCCCTGATCGGCGCCGGTTACGGCTCCGCCGGCGAGCGCTGCATGGCGATCTCGGTCGCGGTTCCCGTCGGCAAGGCGACCGCCGACGAGCTGGTCAAGCGCCTGATCCCGCGCGTCGAGAGCCTGAAGATCGGCCCCTCGACCGACGTCAACGCCGATTACGGCCCGGTCGTCACCAAGGCGGCGATGGAGAAGATCAAACAGTACGTCGATGTCGGCGTCCAGGAAGGCGCCAAGCTCCTGGTCGACGGCCGCGACTTCAAGATGCAGGGCTACGAGAACGGCTTCTATGTCGGCGGCTGCCTGTTCGACAACGTCACCAAGGACATGCGCATCTACAAGGAAGAAATCTTCGGGCCGGTGCTCTCGGTGCTGCGCGCCGACACCTATGAAGAGGCGCTGAAGCTGACCAACGACCACGAATACGGCAACGGCACCGCGATCTTCACCCGCGACGGTGACGCCGCGCGCGACTTCGCCTCGAAGGTCCAGGTCGGCATGGTCGGCATCAACCTGCCGATCCCGGTTCCGCTGGCCTATTACACCTTCGGCGGCTGGAAGCGCTCCTCCTTCGGCGACCTCAACCAGCACGGCCCGGACTCGATCCGCTTCTACACCAAGACCAAGACGGTGACGGCGCGCTGGCCGAGCGGTATCAAGGACGGTGCGAGCTTCGTCATCCCGACGATGAACTGAGGCGCCACCGACGGAGAGGGCCATGGAGCGATCGCTGCGCATCATCGCAACGTCGCTCGCCCTCCTCTGCGGCATGGGGCCGGTCCTCGCGACCGGCCCCGCTCCCCCGGTCGAGGATGCGCTCTGTGAGCCGGGCGCATCCGAGAACGTGCCCCTCACCGAGACGCAGCTCGCCCGCTGCCGCCAGCTCTGGCAGGAGCGGTTGCAGGCGGCGCGGGAACGAAGCCGGCTGTTCCACGAGCAGGCGGTCGCGGACAGGGAGCATCAGCGCGCCGCAGCGGCCAGCCGGGCGCCACGCTCGGCCGCGCCGGTGACCGTCGAAACCTTCATCAGCACCGGCGACGTCGCCTATGGCGACGTGGTGGTGACCGACAAGGGACCGCGCGTCTTCGTCGGCAAGACCGGGGAACCGGCCACGGCGCAGGATTTCGTGGCGCTCGACTCCGCCCGATCTCCCCATCGCAGCCGTGCCGGGGCCTATGACGGGGCCTACCCGCAGCCCGGACGATCTCAGGCCGCGAAGCCGCGGCCCGACGCCCCCACCCAGCAGGAGCGCAAGCCTTGAGCCCGTTTTCCCTGACCGAGGACCAGATCGCCATCCGCGACATGGCGCAGGATTTCGCAGCGGAGACGCTCGCGCCTCACGCCGCACGCTGGGACGAGGAGAAGCATTTCCCGGTCGAGGAGATGCGCGCCGCCGCGGCGCTCGGCATGGGCGGCATCTATATCCGCGACGATGTCGGCGGCTCCGGCCTGACCCGACTCGATGCCGCCTTGATCTTCGAGGCGCTCTCGACGGGCTGCCCGACGGTCGCGGCCTATATCTCGATCCACAACATGTGCGCCTGGATGATCGACCGCTACGGCGATGACGAGCAGCGCCAGCGCTTCCTGCCGAAGCTCTGCACGATGGAGCACCTGGCAAGCTACTGCCTGACCGAGCCCGGCGCCGGCTCCGACGCCGCTGCGCTCAAGACCAGAGCCGTGCTGGACGGCGACCATTACGTCCTCGACGGGCAGAAGCAGTTCATCTCGGGCGCGGGCGTCTCGGACGTTTATGTCGTGATGGCGCGCACCGGCGAGGCCGGCCCCGGAGGCATCTCGACCATCGTCGTCGAGAAGGACACGCCCGGTCTCTCCTTCGGCGCCAACGAGAAGAAGATGGGCTGGAATGCCCAGCCGACGCGCGCCGTGATCCTCGAGAACTGCCGCGTGCCGGTGGCGAACCGCCTCGGCCCGGAGGGCATCGGCTTCAAGATCGCGATGGCCGGCCTGGACGGCGGCCGGCTCAATATCGGCGCCTGCTCGCTCGGCGGGGCGCAGGGCGCCCTCGACCGGTCGATCGCCTATGCCAAGGAACGCAAGGCCTTCGGTTCGGCCATCGCCGATTTCCAGGCTTTGCAGTTCAAGCTCGCCGACATGGCGACAGAGCTCGAGGCGGCCCGCAGCCTGCTCTGGCGCGCGGCGGCGGCGCTCGACGCCAAGACGCCCGACGCGACCAAGCTCTGCGCGATGGCCAAGCGCATCGCCACCGACACCGGCTTCGAGGTCGCAAATCACGCCCTCCAGATCCATGGCGGCTACGGCTATCTCGCCGATTACGGCATTGAGAAGATCGTCCGCGACCTGCGCGTCCACCAGATCCTCGAAGGCACCAACGAAGTGATGCGCATGATCGTCGCGCGCGGGTTGGTGGGTCGGTCGAAGGGGAACTGACGCAAAGGGTGTCATCCCGGACGCCGAGGCGATCCGGGATCGCATGACGAATAGACACCTTTTTCTGACGACGCTCCCGGATCGCCTGCGGCGTCTGGGATGACACCAAGACAACATCGGGAGAAGCGCAGCATGACCAACATCGCCTTCATCGGCCTCGGCAACATGGGCGGCCCGATGGCCGGGAACCTCGTCAAGGCCGGCCATAGCGTCAAAGCCTTCGATCTCGCGCAGGCCTCGAAGGATGCCGCGGCCGAGATGGGCGTCGGCATCGCCGGCTCGGCCAAGGAGGCCGTGGCCGAGGCGGAAGTCGTGGTGACGATGCTGCCGGCGGGCAAGCATGTCCTCGCCGTCTGGGCCGACATCCTGCCGGCGGTGAAGCCCGGCACGCTCTTGATCGATTCCTCGACCATCGATGTCGAGAGCGCCCGCAAGGCCCATGCGCTGGCGGCCGAGCGCGGCTGTCTCTCGCTCGACGCCCCGGTCTCCGGCGGCACCGGCGGCGCCAAGGCTGCAACACTGACCTTCATGGTCGGCGGCACCGAGGATGCCTTCGCCAAGGGCGAGCCGATCCTCGCAAAAATGGGCCGCCGGATCGTGCATTGCGGCGGAGCCGGCAACGGCCAGGCGGCCAAGATCTGCAACAACATGATCCTGGGCATCTCGATGATCGGCGTTTCCGAGGCCTTCGTGCTCGGCGAGAAGCTCGGCCTCTCGCATCAGGCGCTGTTCGACGTCGCCTCGACCTCATCGGGACAATGCTGGTCGTTGACGACCTATTGCCCGGTGCCTGGCCCGGTGCCGACCTCGCCGGCCAATAACGAGTACAAGCCGGGCTTCGCCTCGGCGCTGATGCTGAAGGACCTGAAATTGGCGCAGGAAGCGGCGCAGGCGGCGGGAGCCTCGACCCCGCTCGGCGCGGCCGCCGCGCAGCTCTTCGGGCTGCACAATGCCTGGGGCGAAGGCGGCACGGATTTCTCCGGCATCATCCATCTTCTGCGGGGACGCGGGGAGGCGTGAGACGCGCTTGCGCGGCATGGCGTCGCGGGTCTAGACCCGAAGCATGAACGACGCCCTGCCTCGCCGCGAACGCTCCTCCCTCACCGGCTTCGCGATCAACCGGCTCGACCGGCGCGAAGACCTGCGCAACAAGCCCGATGCGGTGACGGCCCTGCGCCACCGCTCGGATACGCGGATCGCGGTCGTCGCCGGCGAGACGCCGATCCTGAAGCGCCTCGACGGCGAGGCGCTGACGGTCTGGTTCAGCCATGGCGAGACCGAGATGCTCGGCCCTGCGGCCGAGGAAATCTTCATGGGGATGGCCGAGGACGGCACGCCCCGCTTCGGGCGGCTGCTCGACAAGGCGCTGGTCGAGCCGCTGAAGGAGCGGTCCGAGCTGTTCGTCACCGACCTGCGCTCGGTCGCACTGAAGCGCATCGTGCCGGAGAACGAGGTCGGGCCGCTCGGCGAGGCCAAGGCTGTGCTCGACTGGCATGCCCGCCACCGCTTCTGCGCTCAATGTGGTGGGTCGACCGTCGCCGGCGCCTCGGGCTGGCGGCGTGAATGCACCGCCTGCGGCGCGCTGCATTTCCCGCGCACCGACCCGGTCGTGATCATGCTGGTGACGCGCGGCGATGCCTGCCTGCTGGCGCGCCAGGCCCGGTTCGCGCCGGGCATGTATTCCTGCATCGCCGGCTTCGTCGAACCGGGCGAGACGCTCGAGGACGCGGTCAGGCGCGAAAGCTGGGAAGAGGCGGGCTTGAGGGTCGGCAATGTCCGCTACCTCGCCTCCCAGCCCTGGCCCTTCCCCTCCTCGATCATGATAGGCTGCATCGCCGAAGCGCTCGGCGACGAGATCACGCTCGATATGACCGAGCTTGAGGAAGGTCGCTGGTTCCCGCGCGAAGAGGTGCTGCAGATGCTGGAGGGCAAGCACCCGGACGGGCTCGCCTGCCCGCAGCATATCGCCATCGCCAACACGCTGGTGAAAGCCTGGGCGCTGGAAGGCGAGCGCATCTAGCCTGATTCCTCCTATGGAGAGCCGGACATGACCTCCGAGCAGCATGCTATCGAGGAACGCATCCGGTCGAGCTTCGCCAAGCAAGGCCTGATGGCGACGCTGGGGGCCAACCTCGGCTCCGTCGAACCGGGTAAAGTCGAGGTCGTCCTGATACCGTGCCCGGCCGTGTCGCAGCAACACGGCTTCGTCCATGCCGGCGCCGTCAGCGCCATCGCCGATTCCGCCGCAGGCTATGCCGGCTTGAGCCTGATGCCGCCCGGACGCGGCGTGCTGACGACGGAATTCAAGATCAATCTCGTCGCGCCAGCCGTAGGCGAGCGTATCATCGCGCGGGGCGAGGTGGTGAAGAGCGGCCGCACACTGACGCTGGCTCAGGCCAAGGTCTTCGCACAGAGCGGCGGGCAGGAGAAGCTCGTCGCCCTGCTGACCGCGACATTGATGGCCATCGCGGGGCAAGAGGGCGTCAGCGACTGAAAGCCGCTATCCGAGCGTCCGATTTCACCCGCAGACCCACGCCGTCATCCCGGACTTGATCCGGGATCCATTCCAGAGTGCTTTCGATCGATGCTCAGGAATGGATCCCGGCTCTTCGCTTCGCTCCGGCCGGGATGACCTGCGTATTTTTCTGAACCCTGGCCAGCGAAGCGGAATGCGCCTTACTCGCCGGCTTCCTCGATCGTCGAGCGGAAATCATTGGCGGGGTAGACGCCCATGATCTTCATCTCCTTGGAAAAATAGGAGAGCTCGTCGAGCGCGCGCCGCAGCGCCGGATCGTCGGGATGACCCTCGACATCGGCATAGAACATCGTCGCCGAGAAATGGCCGTCGACCATGTAGCTTTCCAGCTTGGTCATGTTGATGCCGTTGGTGGCGAAGCCGCCCATCGCCTTGTAGAGCGCGGCCGGGATGTTGCGGACGCGGAACATCAGCGTCGTCACGGTCCGGCTCGCGCCCTGGCGGGCATATTCCGGATATTTCGAGAGTACGACGAAGCGCGTGGTGTTGTGCTTCTCGTCCTCGATATCCTCCATCAGGATGTCGAGACCATAGACCTCCGCCGCGATGCGCGGAGCGATGGCCGCGCGCGTCATGTCATTGGCCTCGGCGACCTGCCGGGCGGAGCCGGCGGTATCGGCCGCGACCTCGGCCTTGAGGCCGAGCTTGCGGATGATCTTCCGGCACTGGCCGAGCGCATGGATATGGCTCTGCACGGTCTGGATCGTCGCCTGCGTCGCGCCCTTCGCCGCCATCAGGTGGAAGCGGATCGGCAGGAAATGCTCGCCGATGATGTGCAGGCCCGAGCGCGGCAGCAGATGGTGGATATCGGCGACGCGGCCGGCGATCGAATTGTCGATCGGGATCATGCCGTAGCGAGCGGTCCCGTCACTGACGGCCGAGAGCGCGTCCTCGAAGGTGGCGCAGGGCAGAAGCTCGCAGTCCGGAAACACCTGGAGGGCCGCCTGCGAGGAGAAGGCTCCGGGTTCACCCTGATAAGACACGACGAAGGACATGGGACGACTTCAGGCTCCTCGGCTTCTTGTTATGACGCGGTTTGGCCGGTCCGGCCTCAGCGCGATTTCAGGATCGCGCGGGCGCGATCGAGATCGGGGGGCGTGTCGACGCCGCGCGGCACGTGGTCGATGACCATGACGTCGATGCGCATGCCGTCTTCCAGCGCGCGCAGCTGCTCGAGCTTCTCGCGCAGCTCCAGCGGCGATTGCGGCAGGCTGACGAAACGGTCGAGCGCAGCCCGGCGATAGGCGTAGAGGCCGACATGGTGATAAAGCGGCCCCTCGCCGTAAGGCGCCGTGGCGCGCGTGAAATAAAGCGCGCGCATATGGCCGGGCGCGATCTCGCTACCGATGAGCTTCACGACGCTCGGCGCCGTCTTCTCCTCTTCGTCGTCGATCACGCCGGCCAGCGTCGCGATATCCACAGCCGGATCGGCGAGCGGCTTCACGGCCGCGGCGATGGCGGAGGGGGCCAGCGTCGGGAAATCGCCCTGCACGTTGACGATAATGTCGTAGCGACGCTCAGGATCGAGGGTGTCGGCAGCTTCCTTGATCCGGTCCGAGCCGGTCTGATGGTCGGCGCTGGTCATCACCGCCTTGCCGCCGGCGGCCTCGATCGCAGCCGCGATTTCAGGCGCATCGGTCGCCACCGCGACGTCTCCGGCACCGGATTCGACCGCACGGCGCCAGACATGGACGATCATCGGCTCGCCATGGATGTCGGCAAGCGGCTTGCCGGGCAGGCGCGTCGCCTGCATGCGGGCCGGGATCAGGATCAGCGGATGGGCCATTTTCTGAAGCGTGCTCGGCTGGGCTGCCACTGGCAAAAGCCGGCGGCGGCAAAAAGTCTCAAACGGTGCGTGCTTATACGAGTTGCAATGAAGCGCGCAAAGCGGTTAAGCAACGGCGGAAGCTGGAGCCTTTCAAGACTCCGGCCAAGCGCTATCTCGTCTCCCGGGCCTCGGCCGCGGAGGGCACCCAGGGTTCGGATACGATGAACATCGAAGCCAACAAGATCGCAGGCGCGGTTCTCTCCACGCTGCTCGTCGTGCTGGGCCTCAACATGACGGCCGGTATCGTGTTTGCGCCGAAGAAGCCGGCGGTGTCGGGCTTCGAGCTGCCGAGCGAGGAGCCGGCCGCGGGCGGAGCAGCCGCCGCTCCCGCCGCCGAGGAGCCGATCGCGGTGCGCCTCGCCAAGGCCGATCCGGCCAAGGGCGAGAGGGCCGTCGCCGCCTGCAAGGCCTGCCACACCTTCGAGAAGGGCGGCGCCAACAAGGTCGGTCCGCATCTCTTCGACGTCTATGGCCGCAACGAGGGCTCGGTCGCCGGCTTCGGCTACTCGGCCGCGATGAAGGGCCGCGCCGACAAGACCTGGGACGCCGATGCGCTCGATCACTTCCTGAAGAGCCCGAAGGCCTATGTGCCCGGCACGATCATGGCCTTCGCCGGCATCGCCAAGCCGGATACCCGCGCCGACGTCGTCGCCTACCTGAACACGCTGGCCGACGCGCCGAAGCCGCTGCCGAAGCCCTGAGGCAACAGGCGAACGGCCGATCTGCGATCACGAAGCCGGGCTTTGCCCGGCTTTTTCGTTTCAGCGCCTTGCTCCCGCCTCGCACGTGCCCGCACAATCCGCCTTCTGCCAGCCATTGCCGGAACCTTGCGCGCAGGCGACACAGGACAAGGGCGAATCAGACGGAGACGCGAAACGATGGCGATGCGCATCACACGCCGCAGATTGCTGGAAGCCGCGGGGGCCGCGACCGTCGCGGGTGCGCTGCCCCAGCTTCCCCAGGCGGCGCTGGCGCAGGATGCCGAATCGCATGGGCTCTCGACCTTCGGCGAGCTCGCCCTGCCGCCCGACTTTCCGCATTTCGCCTATGTGAACCCAAAGGCGCCGAAGGGCGGCCTGCTGACCGTCCAGATCAAGCGCGGCGGCGGCAACCAGAGCTTCGACACCTTCAACACGCTCAACACCTATGTGCTGCAGGGCGATGGCGCGGCCGGCATGGATGCCTGCTTCGACAGCCTGATGGCCGGCTCCGGCGACGAGCCGGGCTCGGCCTACGGCTTGCTGGCGCGGAGCGTCGCTGTTTCCGCGGACAAGCTGACCTATCGGTTCCGCCTGCGGCCCGAAGCGAAATTCCATGACGGCTCGCGGGTGACGGCCCGCGACGTCGCCTTCTCGATGAACATCCTGAAGGCGAAAGGGCACCCGTCCTACCGCCTGCTTCTCAACGAGCTCGTTACGGCGGAGGCAGAGGGCGACGACATCTTCGTTGCGAAGTTCTCGCCGAAGCGCGGGCGCGACCTGCATCTCGTCGTCGCCGGCCTGCCGGTCTTCTCGGAAAAATACTGGTCAACGCGCGATTTTGGCGCCTCGACGCTGGAGCCGCCGCTCGGCTCCGGGGCCTACAAGGTCGGGCGCCTCGAGCAGGGCCGCTTCATCGAATTCGAGCGCGTGCCGGACTATTGGGCCAAGGATCTGCCGGTGAATATCGGCACCAATAATTTCGATCGGGTGCGCTGGGAGTATTTCCGCGACCGGCAGGTGGCGTTCGAGGCCTTCAAGGGCGGCGCCATCACCTTCCAGGAGGAGTTCACCTCGCGCATCTGGGCGACGGGCTACGATTTCCCGGCCGTGCACGAGGGCAAAGTCAAGAAGGAGACCCTGCCCAAGACCGAGCCGGTCGGCTCGCAGGGCTGGGTCTACAACACAAGGCGCGAGAAATTCGCCGATCCGCGCATCCGCGAGGCGCTGGGCCTCGCCTTCGATTTCGAGTGGACGCGCAAGAACATCATGTTCGGCTCGTTCGAGCGCATGACGTCCTATTTCGAGAATTCGGATTCGAAGGCGGTCGGCAAGCCTTCACCTGAAGAACTGAAGCTGCTGGAACCCTGGCGCGGCAAGGTGCCGGACGAGGTCTTCGGCGAGCCTTTCCTGCCGCCGGTCTCGGACGGCTCGGGCAGCGACCGCAACCTGCTGCGCAAGGCCGACGAGATGCTGCGTGCGGCCGGCTGCAAGCGCGACGGCAATGTGATGAAGCTGCCGAACGGCCAGCCCTTCGAGATCGAGTTCCTCGACTCCAACCCCGCCCTGCAGCCGCATACGCAGCCCTTCCAGGCCAATCTGAAGCGGCTCGGCATCAACGCCACCTCGCGCCTCGTCGACGCGGCGCAATATCAGCGCCGCCTCGACGAGTTCGATTTCGACATCATCAGCCGGGCGCTCTCGGGCGGCGCGATCCCGAGCGACACGATGCGCATCGTCTATGGCTCGGAAGCGGCGAAGACCAAGGGCTCGCGCAATGTCGGCGGCATCAGCCACCCCGCCATCGATGCGATGATCGAGGCGATCGGGCAGGCCAAGACCTATGCCGAGTGCATCGTCGCCGCCAAATGCCTCGACCGCCTGCTGCGCGCCGGGCGCTACTGGATCCCGATGTGGTGGAACGACGAGGAATGGCTGGCCTACTGGGATATGTACGACCGGCCGGCGACCAAGCCGAAATATTCCTCGGGCGCGCCAGGCATCTGGTGGTACGACGCCGAGAAGGCCAAGCGGATCGGAAAGGCGTGAGCGGGGCATGCTGAGCTATATCGCCCGGCGCCTCGCGCTGATGGTGCCGACCCTGTTCGGCATCCTGCTCGTCTCCTTCGTCATCGTGCAGTTCGCGCCGGGCGGACCGGTCGAGCGCGTGATCTCGCAGCTCCAGAACCCGAACAGCGGCGGCGCGGCCGATCGCGTCGGCGGCGGGCAGATGGGCGATGCCGGGGCGCAGAGCGACGGCTCGGCCTATCGCGGCGCGCAGGGGCTCGACCCAGCCTTCATCAAGGAACTGGAGAAGCAGTTCGGCTTCGACAAGCCGGCGCATGAGCGCTTCCTGAAGATGCTCGGCGACTATGCCCGCTTCGATTTCGGCCGCTCCTATTTCCGCGACGCGCCGGTTCTCCAGTTGATCAAGGAAAAGCTCCCGGTCTCGATCACGCTCGGCCTCTGGATGACGCTGATCTCCTATGCGATCTCGATCCCGCTCGGCATCCGCAAGGCGGTGAAGGAAGGCTCGCGCTTCGACACCTGGACGAGCGCGGTCGTCATCGTCGGCTATGCCATCCCGAGCTTCCTGTTCGCGATCCTGCTGATCGTGCTCTTTGCCGGCGGCTCGTTCTGGCAGATATTCCCGCTTAGGGGCCTGACCTCCGACAACTGGGCGGAACTCAGCCTCATCGGCAAGGCGAAGGACTATCTCTGGCACATCGCGCTGCCGGTTCTGGCCATGGCGCTCGGCGCCTTCGCGACCTCGACGCTGCTGACCAAGAACTCCTTCCTCGACGAGATCCGAAAACAATACGTCCTGACCGCGCGGATGAAGGGCCTGTCTGAACGCGGCGTGCTCTACGGCCATGTCTTCCGCAACGCGATGCTGATCGTCATCGCCGGCTTCCCCGGCGCCTTCGTGCATGCGCTCTTCGCGGGCTCGCTGCTGATCGAGACGATCTTCTCGCTCGACGGGCTCGGCCTTCTCTCCTTCGAGGCGATCGTCAACCGCGACTATCCCGTGGTCTTCGCCAATCTCTTCATCTTCTCGCTGATCGGCCTCGTCGTGCACCTGATCACCGACCTGACCTATAGCTGGGTCGATCCCCGCATCGATTTCGAGAGCCGGGAGGCGTGAGCATGGACACGCTGATCGACGCTCCCCCGCCTGCCCTGCGCAGCGACGCACCCCTCGCGCCGGCCGAGGCCAAACAGGGCTGGCTCAAGCTCTCGCCGATCAACCGGCGCCGGTTCAACAACTTCAAGGCCAACAAGCGCGGCTGGTGGTCGCTCTGGCTCTTCCTCGCGCTGTTCGTGCTCTCGCTCTTCGCCGAGTTCATCGCCAACGACCGGCCGCTCGTCGTGCGCTACAAGGACGAGTGGTTGTTCCCGGTCGCGGTGAACTACCCGGAGGAGAAATTCGGCGGCTTCCTCGCCACCACCGATTACCGCGACCCGGTCATCGCCAAGGAGATCGCGGCCAACGGCTTCGCGATCTGGCCGCTGGTCCGCTACTCCTACCGCACGCATAATCTCGACCTTCCCGTCCCGGCCCCTGCCCCGCCGACCTGGCTGCTCAAGGACGAGCAGTGCAAGACGATCGCGGAGCGCATCGGCGGCAAGACCTGCCGCGACCTCGAATGGAACTGGCTCGGCACCGACGACCAGGGCCGCGACGTGGTGGCGCGGCTGATCTACGGCTTCCGCATCTCTGTGCTGTTCGGGCTGATCCTCTGCGCCTTCTCCTCGGTGATCGGCATTACGGCCGGTGCCATCCAGGGCTATTTCGGCGGCTGGACCGACCTGATCTTCCAGCGGCTGATCGAGATCTGGACCTCGATCCCGGCGCTCTACCTGCTGATCATCGTCGCCGCGATCATCACGCCGAGCTTCTTCGTGCTGCTGGGCATCCTCCTGCTGTTCTCCTGGGTGGCCTTGGTCGGCGTCGTCCGCGCCGAGTTCCTGCGGGCGCGCAATTTCGAGTATGTTCGTGCGGCCCGCGCGCTCGGGCTCTCCAACCGCACCATCATGATCCGGCATCTGCTGCCGAATGCGATGGTGGCGACATTGACCTTCCTGCCCTTCATCCTGAACGGCTCGATCACCACGCTGACCTCGCTCGACTTCCTCGGCTTCGGCCTGCCGCCGGGCTCGCCATCGCTCGGCGAGTTGCTGGCGCAGGGCAAAGCGAACCTGCAGGCGCCCTGGCTCGGCCTCTCCGGCTTCATCGTGATCGCGCTGATGCTGTCGCTGCTGATCTTCATCGGCGAAGCAGTGCGCGACGCCTTCGACCCGCGGAAGACCTTCGCATGACCGCGCCGCTTCTCTCCGTCGAAGACCTCTCCGTCGCCTTCCGCCAGGGCGGGCGGGAAACGCTGGCCGTCGACCGCGTTTCCTTCTCGATCGCCAAAGGCGAGACCTTGGCGCTGGTCGGCGAGTCCGGCTCGGGCAAGTCCGTTTCGGCTCTGTCGATCCTCAAGCTCCTGAATTATCCGGCGGCGCATCACCCCTCCGGCAAGGTGATGTTCAACGGGCAGGACCTGATCGCGGCCGACGAGGACGCGATGCGCAAGGTGCGCGGCAACGACATCACCATGGTGTTCCAGGAGCCGATGACCTCACTGAACCCGCTGCACACGATCGAGCGGCAGATCGGCGAGATCCTCGAACTGCACAAGGGCCTACGCGGTGAGAAGGCGCGCGCGCGCACCCTGGAATTGCTGGACCTCGTCGGCATCCGCGACGCCGCGAGCCGGCTCGACGCCTATCCGCATCAGCTCTCGGGCGGGCAACGCCAGCGCGTGATGATCGCGATGGCGCTCGCCAACGAGCCGGAACTGCTGGTCGCCGACGAGCCGACCACGGCGCTCGACGTCACCGTGCAGGCGCAGATCCTGAAGCTGCTCAAGGAGCTTCAGGAAAAGCTCGGCATGGCGATGCTCTTCATCACCCATGACCTCGGCATCGTCCGGCGGATCGCCGACCGGGTCTGCGTGATGCTGAAGGGCAAGATCGTCGAGCACGGCCCCGTCGCCGAGATCTTCGCCGACCCGCAGCACGACTATACCAAGCGCCTGCTGGCGGCCGAGCCGAAGGGACGCCCTGCCCCTGTGCCGAGCGACGCTGCGACGCTCTTGGAGGCCGGGCCGGTCAAGGTCTGGTTCCCGATCAAGTCCGGCCTGCTGCGCCGCGTCAGCGGCCATGTGAAGGCGGTGGACGGCATCTCGGTGAAAGTCCGGGAGGGCGAGACGCTCGGCGTCGTCGGTGAATCCGGCTCGGGCAAGACCACGCTGGGCCTCGCCATCCTCCGGCTGATCGCCTCGGAAGGGCCGATCGTCTTCCTCGGTGACCGCATCGACGGCCTGTCCAGCAAGCAGGTCCGGCCCAAGCGCAAGGATCTGCAGGTCGTCTTCCAGGATCCCTATGGCTCACTCTCGCCGCGCATGTCGGTGGCCGAGATCGTGGCCGAAGGCCTCGCCATCCAGCAGCCGAACCTGACCTATCCGCAGCGCCGCGAGATCGTCGCGCAGGCGCTGATCGATGTGGGCTTGGATCCGGCGGCGATGGACCGCTACCCTCACGAGTTCTCGGGCGGCCAGCGCCAGCGCATCGCGATCGCGCGGGCCATGGCGCTCGATCCGAAATTCGTGGTGCTGGACGAGCCGACCTCGGCGCTCGACATGTCCGTGCAGGCGCAGATCGTCGAATTGCTGCGCGGGCTGCAAGCGAAGCGCAAGCTCGGCTATCTCTTCATCAGCCACGACCTCAAGGTCGTCAGGGCGCTGTCGCATCGGGTGGTGGTGATGCAGAACGGCAAGGTGGTCGAGGAAGGTCCGGCCGAGGCGATCTTCGCTGAGCCGCGCGAGGCCTATACCCAGGCCCTACTCGCCGCCGCGCTCAACCTCGATACCGCCAGAACCACCGCGGTGAGGGACTGAGCATGACGCGCGCGCTCCTGATCGTGCTGGACTCGGTCGGCTGCGGCGGCGCAGCCGATGCGGCGGCCTATGGCGACGCCGGCTCGGACACGCTCGGCCATATCGCGGAAGCCTGCGCGGATGGACGCGGTGACCGCGAGGGCTTGCGCAGCGGACCGCTGAAGCTGCCGAACCTCGTGCGGCTCGGCCTCGCCCATGCCTGCGAGGCCTCGACCGGCCGGCCGCTCGCCGGCGTCGCGAAGCCGGCCAGGCCCGAAGGGCGCTGGGGTTACGGCGTCGAAATCAGCCAGGGCAAGGACACCCCGTCCGGCCATTGGGAGATCGCCGGCTGCCCGGTGCCGTTCCAGTGGGGTTATTTCACCGATCTGGAGAACTCCTTCCCGCCGGAGCTCGTCGCCGGCATCATCAAGGAAGGTGCCCTTCCCGGCATCCTCGGCAACAAGCATGCCTCGGGCACCGCGATCATCGACGAACTCGGACCGGAGCATATCCGGACGGGCAAGCCGATCTGCTATACCTCGGTCGATTCCGTGCTGCAGATCGCGGCGCATGAGGAGCATTTCGGGCTCGAGCGACTCTATGCGCTCTGCAAGGTCACGCGCGGGCTCGTCGATCCCCTGCGGATCGGCCGCGTCATCGCGCGGCCCTTCGTCGGCTCGCCGGAGGAAGGCTTCACCCGCACCGGCAACCGCAAGGATTTCGCCATCCCGCCGCCGGACGAGACGATCCTGGACCGGCTGACGAGCCGAGGGCGGACGGTCGTCACTGTCGGCAAGATCGGCGATATCTTCGCCCATCGGTCGACCGGCACCGAGATCAAGCCCTTCGGCAATGCGGCCATGCTCGACGCAGCGCTGGAAGCCTGGGACGGCCTGCCCGACGGCGGCTTCTGCTTCGTGAATCTCGTCGATTTCGACACCGAATTCGGTCACCGGCGCGACATTCCCGGCTATGCCGCCGCACTCGAAGCCTTCGACCGCCACCTGCCCCATATCGAAGCCGCGTTGCGGCCGGGCGACATCGCCGTCGTCACCGCCGACCATGGCAATGATCCGAGCTGGCCCGGCAGCGACCATACTCGCGAGCATGTGCCGATCATTGCCTTTGGTCCCGGCATAGGTGCAGAGCCGCTCGGGCGCCGCGGCAGCTTCGCCGATATCGCGGCGAGCCTGGGCACCTTCCTCGGCATCGGACCGGTCGGCCCCGGCCGCCCCTGGTAGCCGTCAGGCCGTCGCGACCTGCCCACAGAAGCTCGCGACCTCCTGACGGATCTCCTGCGCCTGCTGCGCGAGCGTGCTGGCGGCACTCTGCAATTGCTGGGCGGCGCCATGGGTCTGGCGGGTCATGACCTCGAAGCCGCCGGCGACGTCGGCGCTGCGCTGCGCACCCTCGAAGGACAGCCGAACCTGATGCGCGATCTCCGCGGTGGCGCGGCTCTGCTCGTCGACGGAAAGCGCGATCGCATTGGCGACGCTCTCGACATCGCCGATCGCCTCGACGATGTCGCGGATCGCCTTGAGCGAGCGTTGCGAGGCCTGCTGCATCGTGCCGATCTGGAGCGAGACCTCGTCGGTCGCCTTGGCCGTCTGGGCCGAGAGCGTCTTGACCTCGCTGGCAACGACGGCGAAGCCGCGGCCCATCTCACCGGCGCGCGCCGCCTCGATCGTGGCATTGAGCGCGAGCATGCTGGTCTGGGCGGCAATGCCGCGGATGATCTCGACGACGGCACCGACATTCTCGCTGCTCTGGGCGAGGTGCTCGATCTCGGCGCTGGCGCGACGAGCCAGATCGGCGGCCACCTTCGAGCCGTCGGCCGATTGACCGGCATTGCGGCCGATCTCGCCGATGGAAGCGACGAGCTCGGTGCTGGCCGCCGAGAGATGATCGATGCTGTCCATGGTGCCGGCGGCGGAATCGGAGACCATCGCGGTCTGGCGACGGACATGGTCGGAGGTTTCGGTCAGCGCCCCGGCCTCGGTGTTCATCGCCGCGGCAGAATGGTCCAGCACGGCCATCGCCTGGTCCATCTGCGCGCGGAAGCCGGCGACGACGTCGCGCAGCATTTCGGCACGCCGGCCGAGCTCCTCGGCAAGGTTGCGCTCCTTGTCGCCGGCGATGCGCTCGCGCTCGGCCACTTCCTGCGCTCGCGCGAGATTCTGCTCGTTCACGGCGAACATGCGCTGCAGCACGACGGCGAAGATCGCAAGGAACGTCGTCTCGATGATGACGATCACCGCATGGAGCAGCACCCGTAGCAGGCTGCCACCCTGGTAGAAGACGGCGGCCGGCAAGGCGTATTGCAGCACGAGATGGTGCGCGGCGGTCAACGTCGCGCCCATCAGGATCGGCCGCCAGTCGCAGAAGCCGGCCAGCAGCGCCAGCACCGCGAAATAGTACATGTGGATGTCCGGCTGCCAGGGGTGGCCGGCAAAGCTGAACACCAGGATGGAGACCTGCCCGATCAGCACGGCCGCAATGATGAGCTGCGTCACGATGGCCGGGCCGACCAGGCGATAGACCAGCACGGCTGCGAGCGCGGCCAGCGCCGCCATCGCGACCGGCACGGTGCCTGATGTGCCGTTAGCCCAGAAGCCGAGCGCGAGGAGCGGCACATGGAACAGCCCGAGTGCGAGCAGGGCCTGCGCGACCCTCTGGCGTACCGCTGACAGGGTCCAGATCATGACGATGCCTCCGTTCGGTCGGGACTATCGAGGCATCCGGCAAGACCCGCCAGGACGAGGGAGAACCACGCGCCTTTCGGCAGGAATGGCGCCTGTCCGTTCAGCGTCGGCGCCACGATGACGACCGCGCTCAAACGGCCACTGCGCAACACGCGATGACCGGCAGCGAAGCTCAACGCCACGGCTTCCGCGCCCTCGGTCCAGGGCGGGAAGACGATCGCGACCGGCTCGTTGCCGTCGGTCGGGCGCGGCAGGCTGGCGAGGGCTCCGAAGCTGACCAGCAGGCAGACCAACCCGACCAGAAGACCGCCACCGGGCGACAGTCGCTCCGCGCGAGCCGCAGCGGGTTCCGCTGGAGATATCGAAGGCATCGGGGGCATCACTCGGGGCAAAGGCGGCATACAAGCGAAGCAACCGTAGCTGCGTAAAATTTTGCTTAAGCCTTTCACTCGGGTTGAACGGCGCTTGCTCGTCCGAGAACGTGTTTACTTTTCATAAAGAGGAGAGATTTGCGACCTTTAGTTGCATATACTTGTCGAGGAACGGCATGCTGCCTGCCTTGCCACGTTTCCCCCGAAATCAGCGCGTCACTCACGCAGTCGAGTTCGCCTTCGTCGCGCCGATCCTGCTGCTGCTCTTCGGCATCATGGACTACGTCTTCGGCATCGACCACAGCATCCAGCAGATCGCAGCCGAGGCGGCGCGCTCGTCGGTATCCGGCCTCAACGACGCCGAACGCTCCCGGATCGCCCGCGATTTCATCGCCGCCCATGCCCGGTCCTACACCTTCATCGACCCGACCAAGCCGAGAGTCCGTATCGGCCAGACCGGCCCGCATATGCGGAGCTTCGAGGTTGCCGTCGCCTATGACATGAGCGGCTCGGTCTATGACAACCTTCCGCCGACCGGCCTCGCCGCCACAACCCATAATTGAGCGCCGGGCAATCGCCCAGCGCGGTGGATATTGAACGGCTTCCGCGATCTCGAGGCAAAGGGGCGGACACGCATGCTCAGGCTCAGGAACTTCGCCGGGAATCAGCGGGGCGGCGCCGCGATCCTCTTCGCGATCTCTGCCACCGTGCTGGTCGGGTTCGGCACGCTCTGCATCGGGCTCGGCCAGGCCGATAGCTGGGGCAGCGGCGTCCGCTGCGGCGGAGCGGTGCTGGTACGGTGAGCTTCGTCAGCTCTGAAGGCGTTGCTTGATCCGCTTGATCAGCCCGTCCCTGACGTCACGATAGGCATCGAGCTTCTGCTCGCGCGAGCCCTGGAACACGGTGGGATCGACGGTCGGCCAGTACTCGACCTCGGCGGCATGGGTCCGCGTCAGGTCCAACGCCTTGTGATGGGCCTCGGGCGAGAGCGTGATGATCAGGTCGAAATTGAGCCCTTCCCACTCCTCCAGTTCCTCGATCGATTTCGGCTTGTGCTTGCTGAGATCGATGCCGATCTCGTCAAGGATCGCGTGCACGAAGCCGTCCGGCTCGCCTTTGCGGGCGCCGGCCGACTGGACATAGATCGACTTGCCGAAGAAATGCTTGGCCAGAGCCTCGGCCATGGGCGAGCGCACGGCGTTCATCGCGCACATGAACAGCACGCTCTGGACCTTGCGCGGGGCCTCCAAGCGCGTCAGCCTTTCCAATGCAGGGCATAGATCAATGTGAACAGGCGGCGTGCCGTGTCGAAATCGACCTCGACCTTGTTGGCCAGCCGCTCCGCCAGGATGCCGGCGGCCTCGTCATGCAGGCCGCGCCGGCCCATGTCGATCGCCTCGATCTGTGTGGGCGTCGCGGTCCGGATCGCCGCGTAATAGCTGTCGCAGACCAGTTCGTAGTCCTTGATGATGCGCCGGAACGGGCTGAGCGAGAGATGATGCGTCACCACCGGCGCGCCGTCTGCCGCCTTGATCTCGAAGACGAGGCGCCGCTCGACCATGGCGAGATGTGCGAGATACGGTCCGCCGTCATGCTCGGGAACGGCGAAGCTGTTGCGCTCGATCAGGTCGTAGATCGCGACGGCGCGCTCATGCTCCTGATCGGGCGTGCCCCGGCCGAGGGAATTCTCGTCGAGGGTCAGGCCGACCAGGCGCTGGTTGGTGGCAGTCGAGACGTCGGACATCACTCCTCCGGCCATGGCGCCGCCTGTCGGACGGAGCTCTAGAGATTCAACCTGATCGTCACGGATCGGCCGTGCGCCTGCAAGCCCTCGGCTTCGGCCAATTGCGTCGCGGCGGAAGCCAGCGCGCGCAGGCCCTCGGGGCCGCATTTCAGGAGCGAGGTTCGCTTCATGAAATCGCCGACGCCGAGGCCCGACGAGAAGCGGGCCGAGCGGGCCGTCGGCAGGACGTGGTTGGGACCGCCGACATAGTCGCCGATCGCCTCGGGCGTATGGCCTCCCAGGAAGATCGCCCCGGCATTGCGGATCAGCCCCGCGAGTCGGTCCGGATCGGCCGTCATGATCTCGAGATGCTCGGGCGCGAGCCGGTCGACCAGCGGCACGGCGGCTTCGAGATCGGCGACGAGCAGGATCGCGCCGAACTCCTGCCAGCTGCGGCCGGCGATCTCCGCCCGTGGCAACGTCGCGAGCTGCGCCATCACCGCCTTCTCGACCTCGGCGGCCAATGCGGCATCGTCGGTCATCAGGATCGATTGGGCGGAAACGTCATGCTCGGCCTGCGCCAGCAGGTCGGCGGCGATCCAGTCTGGATTGGCGCTGCGATCGGCGATCACCAGCACTTCGGAGGGACCGGCGATCATGTCGATGCCGACCTGGCCGAAGACGCGGCGCTTGGCAGCGGCGACA
Source organism: Allobosea sp. FG18 (assembly GCF_057809495.1). NCBI lineage: Bacteria > Pseudomonadati > Pseudomonadota > Alphaproteobacteria > Hyphomicrobiales > Alloboseaceae > Allobosea > Allobosea sp. FG18. The sequence continues at coordinate 212,291 of NZ_JBMDKB010000001.1, read as the reverse complement.
TAGGCATTGCCGGGGCCGACGATCTTGGCGACCGGCGCGATCGTGGCCGTGCCATAGGCGAGCGCCGCGACGGCCTGCGCGCCGCCGATGCGATAGACCTCGTCGACGCCAGCGAGCCGGGCGGCGGCGAGCACCAGCGGATTGGTTTCGCCCCGCGGTGTGGGCGCGACCATGACGATGCGCGGCACGCCGGCGACCTTCGCCGGGATCGCATTCATCAGCACCGAGGAGGGATAGCTTGCCGTGCCGCCGGGCACATAGAGCCCAACCGCCTCGATCGCACTCCAGCGCCAGCCGGCGCCGACGCCAGCCGCGTCCTCGACCCAGGAATCGGCCGGCTTCTGGCGGCGATGATAGGCTTCGATGCGCGCGCGCGCCGTCTCCAGCGCGGCCAGCAGTTCGGGCGAACAGGCGGCGACGGCCGCGTCGATCTCGGCCTCGGAGACGCGTAATGCCTCAGGGGTCAGGTCGAGCGCGTCGAAGCGGGATGTGTAGTCGATCAGCGCCGCATCGCCCTTCTCGCGGACATCCGCAATGATGTCGGCGGCGATGCGATCGACCTCTTCGGAGACCTCGCGCTTGGCGGAGAGCAGCGCCATGAAGTCCTCAGCGAAGCGGGCATCCCTATCGTCGAGCCTGATCGGCATGGGTATCCTCGGGGAATTCGAACTCTAAATCGTCATTCCGGGCGTAGCGCAGCGAAGACCCGGAATCCATCGTAGAGCACAGCCCCCTTCGATGGATCCCGGATCGGCGCCGCTTCGCGGCTTGTCCGGGATGACGGCGCGTTCTTAGACGAAGGGTATGTAAGGTTGAAGCGGGCGACGGCTGAAAAGCTGCGCCGACCTCACGGGCTCAGGCGCCGTCGGGATGGCCGGGCGTCGCCACGGCTTCCCAGACCGGGCCGAGATCCTTCATCTGGGCCTCGATGCATTCGACCGAGAGGCGGATCGCCGCCCCTTCCGAGAAATGCAGGGTCACCTCGCCGGCCGGCTCCTCGCTCAGATCGAAGGTGACGGCGAGCAGGTTCAGGACCTTGTCGGGATCGTTCTTGTTCAGCTTGGCGCTGCGCACGGACTGGACGCGGTCAAAATGCAGCGCAGTCAGGCGGCGCCTGCGCTGGCCGTGCTGGGCGCCCTCCCAATCGAAGCGACGCAGCGCGAGCGCGAAGCGCTGCTCGCGCGGCAGATAGACGAGGTCGGCTGCCTTCAGCACCGCATCCTGGAGATGGGCTGAGACAATCGCAAGGTCATCCGCGTCGAGCGCGATGAGCTTCAGCGGGTCGGCGGCATCGTCTGACATGATCTTGTTCTGACGAGCCGCCCTGAGAAAATCAACCGCTGATGCGCTCGACCAGCGCGCCACAGCGGCTGAGCTTGGCTTCCAGCGCCTCGAAACCGCGATCGAGATGGTAGACGCGATTGATCGTGGTGTCGCCCTCGGCGGCAAGCCCGCCGATGACCAGCGAGACCGAGGCACGCAGGTCCGTCGCCATCACCGGTGCGCCGGTCAGCTTCTCGACGCCCTCGACAAGAGCGACATCGCCATCCAGCCGGATCTTCGCGCCGAGGCGGGCGAGCTCCTGCACATGCATGAACCGGTTCTCGAAAATGGTCTCGCGGATGCGCGAGGTGCCCTTGGCCCGGGTCATCAGCGCCATGAACTGCGCCTGCAGGTCGGTCGGGAAACCCGGGAAGGGATCGGTGTCAACGTCGACCGCCTCGAGGCCGCGGCCGTTGCGGCGCACGCGGATGCCTTCGTTGGTCGAGTCGATATCGACGCCGGCCTTGGTGAGCACGTCGAGCGCCGATTGCAGCAATTCCGGCCGCGCGCCTTCCAGCATCACGTCGCCGCCGGTCATCGCCACGGCCATCGCATAGGTGCCGGCCTCGATGCGATCCGGCAGAACGGCATGATGCGCGCCGCCGAGGCGCGCGACACCGGTCACGACGATGCGCGGGGTGCCCGCGCCCTCGATCTTGGCGCCCATCTTGACGAGGCAGGCGGCGAGGTCGGTGACCTCCGGCTCGCAGGCGGCGTTCTCGATCACGGTCGTGCTCTGGGCCAGAACCGCAGCCATCAGCGCCGTGTGGGTGCCGCCGACCGTCACCTTCGGGAAGACGATCTCGCCGCCCTTCAGTCCCTTGGGCGCGCGCGCCAGCGCATAGCCGTTCTCGATCACGATCTCGGCGCCGAGCTTCTCCAGCGCCATCAGCAAAAGATCGACCGGGCGCGTGCCGATGGCGCAGCCGCCGGGCAGCGAGACCTTGGCCTCGCCCATGCGGGCCAGGATCGGCGCGATCACCCAGAAGCTCGCCCGCATGGTCGAGACCAGCTCATAGGGCGCGCAGGTATCGACGATCTGGCGGGCGGTCAGCGAGATGGTCTGGCCTGTCTCGGCCGACTGGCCGATGCGCTTGCCGGCGACGGTACGATCGACGCCCTGGTTGGACAGGATGCGCGAGAGCGCCGTCACGTCCGAGAGGCGCGGAACATTGGTCAGCGTCAGCGTCTCGTCGGTCAGCAGGCTCGCGATCATCAGCGGCAAGGCGGCGTTCTTCGCGCCGGAAATCGGAATGGCGCCATTGAGGCGCTGGCCGCCGGTGATGCGGATCTTGTCCATCGTCGGGTCCTGCTCGGCCGGCCGGACTCAGGGCCGGCGGCGCGTGGGAGAATAAGGAAATTCAGGTCCGGGAGGAATCGGCCTGAGAGGGCGGCTCCGGCTCACGCGCTTGCGCTTCGTCCGAACGGCGAGCGCGAGCCTGGGCCTTACGGCGCTTCAGATTCTCGCGGAGCGCGGCGGCAAGGCGCGCCTGCTTCTCGTCTTCGGCTGTCTGGCGGGTCACGGCATCAGCTCTGGATGGGGTGTTTGAACGCGGGAACGCGGCGAATTCGCGGCGGTATCGTTAGACCCTGAGCCGCCGCCGGACAAGCACGACGATGACGGCACGGCACTGCCCAGCAGCAGGGCGGAATCGTGCCGAAGCAAGTCAGCCCGGGACCGCGCTTTCCGGCATCGGACGATCCTTCTCCAATCTCCCGCCGCAGCATTCCAATTGTTTCCCGATCACGCCATCGGCGCGAAATTTTCGCCCGAGCGGCCGCGGCGCGGCTCTTGCCTCGCAGGGACCCAAGGCGGCGGCACACACCCACCATGACGATTGGTAAGGTAAAAATCCTTAATGCTATTAACCATTTCCGGGAGATTTCGTTTACACTTCGTTAAGAACGTTTACGCTGCCCGGCATCAAGGAGTTTGTGGAGTAGCGTCATGTTGCAGTCCTTGAAGTTGGGAACAGGAAACCTCGCGCCGACCCTGCTGGAGAGCTGCGAAGTCATCGATGCGATCCGCTACAACGCAGGCTTCCTGCCGGAGGTGGAGATCGCGTATGAGCCGGACATCAAGACGCTCTGGGTCACGATCCGGCCGGAGCTGAAGCCCGTCTTCACGCTCCAGCTGCTCGACAGCCTGGTGAAGATTCAGAGCGCGATCGTCGCGCTATGGGGGGCTCCGGATCAGTATCACCGCGCTCCCGTGCGCTTCCTCGCCTTCCGCGGCGCAGGGCCGTTCTTCACACTCGGCGGCGATCTCGATTTCTATCTGGACTGTCTGGCCAAGAACGACCGCGCGTCGCTGGCGGAATATGCCCGCCTCTCGGCGGAGGGCGCGATCTGGAACTCCGGCGGCCTCAACGGCCTCGTGGTGACGCTCTCGACGATCCACGCCAAGGCGATCGGCGGCGGCATCGACGCGCCGCGCTCATGCAATGTCATGATCGCCGAGGAGCAGGCCTCGTTCGTCTACCCGGAAATCAAGTTCAACCACTTCCCGATCACGGCGGTGGCCATCCTGTCACGGCGCATGGGCCAGCGCGCCGCCGAGCAGATGCTGCTCTCCGGCGAGGAGATGAGCGCCCAGGAGTTCATGGCGGCAGGCGGCCTCGAGGCCGTGGTCCCGACCGGCACGGGCGAAAGCTGGATCCGCAAATACTGCGCGGACTCGCTGCCGATCCATGCGGCCAAGACCGCCCTGTTCTCGGCGTTCAACCGTCGCCATGGCGACCTGCGCGAAGAGCTCGGCCATCTCGGCCAGATCTGGACGGACTGCATGCTGCGCCTGAGCCCGAGCGCGATCTCGAAGCTGCAGCGCATCGCCCAGACGCAAGACCGGATGCTGGCGCGCGTCTACCAGCGCCACCTCGCCCCGGTCTGACCGGGGGCGCGGCACTCGCCACCCCTTGTCCGGAGCACGCCCCCGGAAAACCACACGAAGCATTTACCTCTGCTCTCGTACAACCCACTGGCATGATGCACGACGTGCGGGAACCGCACGTCGTACCGCGTGGGGCGGCAAAGGCAGGAGTAGATGGCAGGCGCGCTCAAGCGACTGGTAACGGCTCGCGGGCGCGAGCAGGGCGAGACCATCGACCTGACCGGCTATACGCTGCTGGTCAGTTCGCTGTTCTCCTCGCCGGCCTCGATCATTCCCGGCGGCATCGCCGGCATCCTGACGCCTTTCCGGTGCTGGATCTCCACCGGCATGGACATCTTCATGAGCCTCACCATCCTGGTGACGCTCATCGTCATCCTGCGCATCATGACGGTCGTGGCCTATCGCCGGCGCAACCACGCCCAGGACAGCTACGCCGAGACCCGGCGCTGGGACCGCGACTATTTCCTCGGCGCCACGGTGTTCAGCGCCGTCCTCGGCTACAGCTGCTATGTCGCGCTGGTCCAGACGGACGATCCTGCCGCGCACATCACCTCGGTCGCCTCGACCATCGCGCTGGCCTCGGGCTATGTCGCACGCAATGCCGGCCGGCCGAAATTCGTCGCGGTACAGCTCCTGACCTTCTGCATCCCGATGGCGATCGGGCTGATCGGCGCCCATAACCCCTATTATCGCTATATCGGCTATTTCGCCTTCCTGTACGTGGCGGCCAATATCGCGATCACCAATTCGCTGCACCGGAACCTGCTCGCGCTCAGCGACGCCAACAAGCAGTCCAAGGCGCTCGCCTCCGCCCTGCATTCGCAGAACCTGACGCTCGACGCCGCGCTCAACACCATGATCGACGGGCTGGCGATGTTCGATCGCAGCCTCAAACTCGCGGTCAGCAATGCGCCCCACAGCACGCTCTACGGCCTGCCGGAGACGCTCGCCCTGCCCGGCACGCCATTGACGGCGATCGCGCGCTTCCTCGTCGAACGGCAGGTGATCAGCCAGGAGCAGTTGCGCGACATCCGCACGGCATTGACCGAGGTACAGTCGACCCAGCAGGCCACCAGCAGGGAGCTTGTAACGCGCGGCGGGCTCGTACTGGTCGTGACGCTCGCGCCGGCGGCCGAGGGCGGCATCCTGATGCTCACCGAGGACGCCACCGAACGCAAGGCGACCGAGGCGCGCATCGAGCAGATGGCACGCTTCGACGAATTGACAGGGCTGGCGAACCGCTTCGAATACACCACCCAAATCACGGAAACCTTCGCCAAGCTGGAGCGCACGGGCGAGGGCTTCGCGCTGCTCTATCTCGATCTCGACGGCTTCAAGCAGGTCAATGACAGCCTGGGCCACGATATCGGCGACCATGTGCTGATGGAGACCGCGAGCCGCCTGCGCAGCGCGATCCGCAGCAACGACATGCTCGCCCGCTTCGGCGGCGACGAGTTCCTGCTGATCCTGCCGTCCGCGGACCATCTCGTCGTCACCGCCATCGCCCAGCGCATGATCGACGTGATGGCGCGGGCCTTCGATGTCGAGGGCAAGACCGTCTACGTCACCGCCAGCATCGGCATTGCCATGGCGCCGCTCGACGGCGCCAATCCGGCCGACCTGCTCCGCCATGCCGACACGGCGCTCTACAAGGCCAAGTCCGCCGGCCGGAACAAGCTGACATTCTTCAATCCGGCCATGGCCGAGGAGATGATGGAGCGGCACGAGATCGAGGTCGATCTGCGCAAGGCCTGCATCGATGGTTCGCTCGAACTCTACTACCAGCCGATCATCGACCTGAAGACCCAGAAGGTCGTCTCGCGCGAGGCGCTGATGCGCTGGCGCCATCCCACACGCGGCATGGTGCCGCCCAGCGTGTTCATCCCGATCGCCGAACAATCCGGCCTGATCGCCGGCATGGGCGACTGGGCGATCCGTCAGGCCTGCCGCGATGCCGCGAGCTGGGAGCCGGGCATCGGCGTCTCCGTCAACGTTTCGCCGCTGCAGTTCCGCGAGCCGCGCCGGATCGTCGAGACGGTCAAGGGCGCCCTCCTCGCCTCGCAGCTCGAATCGCGGCGCCTGATGCTCGAAGTCACGGAATCGCTGCTGATCGAGGACGACAAGCTGGCGCTTTCGGTGCTCGACGAATTGCGGGCGCTGGGCGTGACCTTCGCGCTCGACGATTTCGGAACCGGCTATTCCACGCTCGCCTACCTCTCGACCTACCCGTTCGCGCAGGTGAAGATCGACCAGAGCTTCGCGCGCGAGGTCCATACCAACGAGGCCTCCAAGGCCGTCATCGAAGCGGTCTGCCAATTGGCGCGCCGGCTCCAGATGAATGTCGTGGTCGAAGGCATCGAGACCGAGCAGCAGCGCATCGCCGTCCAGCTGCTGGGCGCCCACCGCGCCCAGGGCTTCCTGTTCGGCCGCCCGGAAGCGCTGGCCAGCATCAAGGACCGCAACGGCAACGGCAATCGCAGCGTCGCCTGAGCACGGGTAACGCGCTCTTTTTCTCTGCCGGCTGCTCCCGGGCCTTGATTCCGCCGGCCCGGCAACGCATCAGCGATAGGGAAAGCCAGCGAGACGGGACATCCGGTGGGCGACGGCACGGCCAAGGCGGCGAAACCAGCCGCGTTGACACCTGACATCTGCGTCATCGGCGCGGGCGGAAACGGCAGCGCGCTGGCGATTGCCGCGGCGGCCTTCGGCGTCCCCGTCGTCCTGGTCGAGCGAGACGCCATCGGCGGAGACCGAGGGCCGCTCGCCGCCCGCGCGCTGATCGAGATCGGAGCCCGTGCGCAAGCCCTGCGCGATGCCGGGCGTTTCGGCCTCACCGCGACCGAACCGCAGCCGAACCCGGCCCAGATCCACGACCATATCCAGCGCGCCTCGGCGGCCGACCGGGCCAATCATTCGGCCGAGCGGTTGGCCACGCTCGGCATCACCGTCATCCGGGGCGAAGCCCGCTTCACCAGCCGTAGCACGGTCACCGTCGAGGGGCAGCCGATCAAGGCGCGCCGCTTCGTCGTCGCCACCGGCGCGCGCACCGTCCCGCCCGCGATACCGGGGCTTGATTCGATACCGGTTCTTCGGGAGGCCGATCTTGCCGGCCTGACCCGGCTGCCGGAACGGCCGATCGTCCTTGGCGGCGCGGGCACCGCCCTGGCCCAGGCCCTGCGCCGGCTCGGCTGCGCCGCGACCCTCGTCGCACCTCAGGGCCTTCTGGCGGGCCATGACGAGGAAGCCGCGACGATCCTGCGCCGCCGCCTGCTGCGCGAGGGGCTGGCGCTTCATGAGGGCAACGAGCCGCTGCGGGTCGAGCGCACGCGCTCGGGATTTCGCCTCGTCCTGACCTCGCCCTCGGACGAAGCGACGATCGAGGGCTCGCATCTCATCCTTTGCGGCCCGCGCCAGCCCGCGATCGATACGCTCGACCTCGAATTCGGCGGTATCCGCCATGACGCCTCCGGCATCATGGTCGATCGGAGCCTGCGGACGAGCAATCGCCGCGTCTACGCCCTGGGGGCCTGCGCCGGCGGGGCGGCGGCGGCTCCCTCCGATCGCGCCGGCAACGACCATGTCGGACTCGTGCTGCGCGGCATCCTGTTCCGCCAGCCCGTAAAAATCGATCAGGAAAGCGAGCCGCGCGTCGTCTGGAGCCAGCCGCAGGTCGCCTCGATCGGGCTCTCGGAGACGGCGGCTCGCACGACAGCCGGGTCAATCCGGGTACTGCGCTGGCCATTCTCCGAGACCGCCGCCGCGCAGGCCGACGGCGAGACCGAAGGCTTCGTCAAGGCGATCGTCGATCGCAAGGGCCATATCCTCGGCGTCACCATCGTCGGTGAAGACGCGGGCGAACTGATCGCACCGTGGTGCGTCGCGATGCGCGCCGGGCTCAGCATCGGCTCGGTCGCCGGCATGCCGTTGCCATTCAGCTCCCGCTCCGACGCCTCGCGTCGCGCCGCGCTCTCTTTCCATGCGGCTTTGACGACACGGCCGGCCTTGCGCCGCCTCATCGGCTTTCTGCGTCGTTTCGGCTAAGATCACCGACGATGCATGCACCCAAGCCAGCCTTGTCGGTCAGCCAGCCGCGCGGCCTCACGCGCCTCGGCCTCTCGGCCAAGCTGCTGCTCGTCACCGTGCTCTTCGTCATGCTGGCGGAGGTGCTGATCTACCTGCCCTCCATCGCGAACTTCCGGCGCAACTGGCTGAATGACCGGATCGCCGCCGCGCAGGTCGCCGCGCTGGTGCTCGAAGGTGCGCCCGAAGACGGCCTGCCGGAGGGCAGCGAAAACCGCCTGCTGATGGGCGTCGGCGCCCGCGCCATCGCCGCCCGCGTCGGCGGAGCGCGGCGCCTGCTCAGCCTCGATTCAATGCCACCGCCGGAGGTCTCGCGCGCGGTCGACCTGCGCAACCTGAGCTGGCTGAGCGCGATCAACGAAGCACTGGCCGTGCTCGTCTCGCCGGCGACCATGCCGATCCGCGTGGTCGGCGAAGCGGTCGGCGGTGCCGATTTCGTCGAGATCGTCATCGACGAGGCGCCGCTGCGCCGGGCGATGCTGAAATTCTCCTGGAGCCTGCTGCTGATCTCGCTGCTGCTCACCGGCTTGACCGCGCTTGCCGTCTATATCGCGCTCAATGCGCTGATCATCGGGCCGATCCGGCATCTGGCGGCCAATGTCATGGAGTTCGAGGCCGACCCCGAGAACCCCCGGCGGATCATCGAGCCCTCGCTGCGCGCCGACGAGATCGGCGAGGCGGAGCGCGCGCTCGCCCGCATGGAGGCGACGCTGGCCGATGAGCTGCGCACCAAGAAGCATCTCGCCGAACTCGGCCTCGCCGTCTCCAAGATCAATCACGACCTGCGCAACATGCTGGCGGCAGCGCAGCTCATGTCCGACCAGTTGATCGAGACCCGCGACGCCAAGATCCGCCGGTTCGCGCCGCGCCTGATCGCGACGCTCGGCCGCGCCATCGATTTCTGCCAGGCGACCCTCGCCTATGGCCGCGCCGCCGAGGCGACACCCGCGATCCGCGACGTCCCGCTGAGGCAGCTCGTCGCCGAACAAGCGGAGATGCTCGGCCTCGGCGAGGGCAAGCAGCCGCGCTTCGAGAACCGCGTCCCCCCCGAATTGTCGGCGCCCTGCGACCCCGACCAGATGGCGCGCGTGCTGACCAACCTGATGCGCAACGCGATCCAGGCGCTGACGCGGGCCGGGGCGGAGGCCGGAAACCTGCCGGTCCTGACGGTGACGGGTGGGCCGGAGAACGGCTCGGTGGCGCTACGCATCATCGACAACGGCCCCGGCGTGCCGGAGCGGGCGCGGGCCAACCTGTTCCAGGCCTTCCGCGGCTCGGTGACGCCCGGCGGCACCGGTCTCGGGCTGGCGGTCGCAGCCGAGCTGGTCCGGCTCCATGGCGGCTCGATCGCGCTGGAACCTTCGAGCACGGGCGCGATCTTCGCGGTTATGCTGCCGGCGCGGCGCGCCAACGGGCATTAAGGCGCTGTGCTTGACGAAACTACGCCGTCATTCCGGGGCTTCGCGCAGCGAAGAGCCCGGAACCCATGACCGCAACCTTGTTCCAGTTTTCGTCATGCTCGCCCTTGTGGCGAGCATCCACGTCTTGAGCACCGCATTGCAGACAGGAAGACGTGGATGGTCGGGACAAGCCCGACCATGACGGAAATGGTGTGTTCATGGGTTCCGGGCTCGACCCTATGGGTCGCCCCGGAATGACAACGAGTGAGAAGCGTACCTACTGGCTCGCCCAGATCACCCGCGCCATGAAGGCGATCTCGGCATTGTTCAGCACGCGGTCGGCATGCTCCGGGTTGAGCGAGGCCAACTCGACCGTCTTGGCCGTCTGGCGCTTGAGCTGCTTGGCCAGCACCTCGCCCTCCACCGTCTTGACCACGACCCGGTCGCCGCGCCTCACCGTCGCGGTCGGCGAGACGATGATGGTGTCGCCGTCGCGATAGAGCGGCAGCATCGAATCGCCTGATATCTCCAGCGCATAGGCCTTTTCGTCGGCAACGCCGGGGAAGGCGACCTCCTCCCAGCCCGTGCCGGCGGGGAAACCGCCATCGTCGAAGAAGCCGCCCGAGCCTGCCTGGGCGAAGCCGATCAAGGGAATCGTACGCGCCGGCGCGGGCTCCCGGCGCAGCACCACGCTCATGAACTCGTCGAAAGACGCGCCGGTCGCGACCAGGATCTTGGAGATCGATTCGGTCGAGGGCCAACGCTCACGCCCATCGGGAGCGACGCGCTTGGAGCGATTGAAGGTGGTGGCATCGAGCCCGGCCTTGCGCGCCAGCCCCGAGGCGGTGAAACCGTAGCGCTGGGCGAGCGTGTCGATCGCCCCCCAGATCTGGTCATGTGACAGCATCGCGCAGGCCTCGCTTCGCTCTTGCCGTGGGGCGGGGATTGAAGATAGGAAATATCCCCTATCGTATAAGATTTCAATCCGAATCTCGCCACAATCAGACAACGGCTTGCGGAATCCTCCTGCCAGCGTTTAAGCCGGTGCCCGACATGTCCGCGCGAGACTTCCGGTGCCCCTGATCTACAAGATATGCCCTGCCGCGCTCTGGTCGGAAGCCGAGGCCAAGGGCCGTTTCGACGGCGCCCCGGTCGACCTCGCCGACGGCTATATCCATTTCTCCACGGGCGCCCAGGTCGCCGAGACCGCGGCGAAGCATTTCGCCGGACAGGACGAGCTCCTGCTCATCGCCATCGAGGACGAACGCCTCGGCCCGGCCCTACGCTACGAGACCTCGCGCGGCGGCGCGCTCTTCCCGCATCTTTATGCCCCGCTCGATCCGAAGGTTGTCCGCTGGATCGCCCCCATGCCGCTGAAGACCGACGGCAGCCACATTCTTCCGGAGACGCTCGCATGATCGGCGGCCTGTTCAACCTCGCCCGCCCGCTGATCCACCGCATGGATGCGGAGACGGCGCACCGGCTGACCGTCACCGCGCTCGCCACGGCACCGGCATTGAAGCCTGGAGCCGACGATCCCGTGCTCGCGACCGAGGCTTTCGGGCTGTCCTTCTCCAACCCGGTCGGCCTTGCGGCCGGCTTCGACAAGAATGCCGAGGCGATCGACGGCGCGCTGGGGCTCGGCTTCGGCTTCGTCGAGGTCGGCGGCGTAACGCCGCTGCCGCAGCCCGGCAACCCGCGCCCGCGCGTCTTCCGCCTGCTGGAGGACGAGGCCGTCATCAACCGCTACGGCCTCAACAGCGAGGGCATGGAGGCCGTGGCGAAGCGGCTCGAGGCGCGCCGGGGCCGCAGTGGGCTCGTCGGCGTCAATCTCGGCGCCAACAAGGAATCGGCCGACCGCGCGGCCGACTACGCCACGCTGGCGCGCCGGCTCGCCCCGCTCGCCGATTTCCTGACGATCAACGTTTCCTCGCCGAACACGCCGGGCCTGCGCGACCTGCAGGCGGAAAGCGCGCTCGACGATCTCGTCGCGCGCACGCTCGCCGCGCGGGACGAGGTCGCGGCCGGCGGCAAGCGCACGCCGATCCTGATCAAGATCGCGCCGGACCTCACCCTGCCCGAGCTCGACGGCATGATCGCCGTCGCGCGCAAGCGCCATGTCGACGGGCTGATCGTCTCGAACACCACGATCGCACGGCCGGAGAGCCTGCGCAGCGCCAGTAAGGCCGAGACCGGCGGGCTTTCCGGCAAGCCGCTCTTCACGGCCTCGACCCGCATCCTGGCCGAGGCCTTCCTGCGCGTCGAAGGGCAGTTCCCGCTGGTCGGCGTCGGCGGCGTCGATTCGGCCGAGACGGCCTTCGCCAAGATCCGTGCCGGCGCCACGCTGGTGCAGTTCTACTCGGCGATGGTGTTCAAGGGGCCGGGCCTCGCCAAGGAGATCAAGACCGGCCTCGCCACGCGGGCACGGCGCGCCGGGCTGACACGCCTGACCGCCCTGATCGGGCGCGATGCGGCGGCGATCGCGCGCGGCGAAGGGCTGTAAGGCTTACTTCCGCGCCGCGAAGAGACGCATCAGCAGCCAGAGCGGGACGACGATCAGGGCGCCGGCGATGACCCATTGCCCGACCTCGCGCACCGCGCCGAAGCCGAGCCCGGTGATCGAGCGCAGGAAGCGCGCGGCGGCCTCATAGAGGCTCTGCGGGGAGAGGCCGAGGAAAGCCATCGCCGCGCCGACCAGAAGCGAGATGAAGATCAGGCGGACGAGGACGCTGAGGGGCGAGCCGCCGAGAAACCGTTCCATGGAAGCCATCGTCATCCTGTTGCACCCCAAGTCGATCCGGGGCGCTTCCGCGCTGTCTTACCCTGAAACAGGCCGCGCTTGAACGGGGACTGAACGCCGCCTTCGATTTCTCATAGACCAAACTGCCCGCATAAAGCGCGGGTCATCCCGGACGCAGCGAAGCGGAGATCCGGGATCCATGCCCGAACCTTTTCTGGAAACGCTCAGGCATGGATCCCGGGTCAAGCCCGGGATGACCTCGCCAGGTTTTCGAAGGCAGCTCAACTGTCAGGCAACGATCGTCAGGCCGTCGCCGCGGCGCCCGTCGTCGCCCAGGCAGTGCCGGCGATCTTCGAGGCGGCGATCACGGCCTGCGTGCGGCTGTCGACATCGAGCTTGGTCAGGATCGCCGAGACATGCGCCTTCACCGTCGCTTCGGAGACACCGAGTTCATAGGCGATCTGCTTGTTGAGAAGCCCCTCCGACAGCATCATCAGCACGCGCACCTGCTGCGGCGTCAGCGTCGACAGGCGGCGGACCATATCGGCGACCTCGGCATCCACGGGTGCCGAGAGATCGACGCCGGGCGGGGTCCAGACGCTGCCGTCGAGCACGGCGCGGATCGCCTCGCCCATCTGCGCGACATCGGCCGTCTTAGGCAGGAAGCCGAGCGCGCCGAACTCGATGCAACGGCGAATCACCGCCGGATCGTCATTGGCAGAGACGACGATGACCGGGATCTCCGGGTGGTCGGCCCGCAGAAAAAGCAGGCCCGAGAAGCCCTGCACACCCGGCATGGTCAAATCGAGCAGAACGAGATCGGCATCGCCGCCGCTCGCCAGCGCCTCCGTCAGAGCTTCCAGCGAGCCGACTTCGCTGACCTCGGCCCCGCCGATGGCGCTCGACACCGCCTGACGCAGCGCACCGCGAAACAGCGGATGGTCGTCCGCGATGACGATCCGCGTCGAAGGCTGCTTGCTCATCGCCCCACTCCTTAAAGCCTGCACCGCCCCCGCCCGAAAGCCACATTACTCGCTTCGGGCCGATGCATTTGTCCGACCCGGGCATTTTGCCTCAGGCAGGCCGCGCATCACAAGCATTGCAAGCGCAAGGCTGCAACCCATTCCGCTTCAACCATTGGTCGGCAATAGCGCTTCCAGTACCTCGATATGATCGGCCTCAACAGGCGGCTTGTCCCAGCGGATGCGGTTGATCCGAGGGAAACGCATGGCGAGACCGGATTTGTGCCGGGTCGAGCGCTGCAAGCCCTCGAAGGCGACCTCGAAAACGAGGCCCGATTGCGCATCATGCGAGACCTCGCGCACCGGGCCGAAACGGTTCAGCGTGTTCTTGCGGACATATTTGTCGATCTCGATCAGTTCCTCGTCGGTGAAGCCGAAATAGGCCTTGCCGACCGGGACGAGCTCCTCCCCGCCATCCTCACCCACACGCCAGACGCCGAAAGTGTAGTCGGAATAGAAGGAGGAGCGTTTGCCGTGGCCGCGCTGGGCATACATCAGCACGCAATCGACGAGCCGGGCGTCACGCTTCCATTTCCACCAATAACCCTTGGGGCGGCCGGGCAGATAGGGCGAGTCGCGCCGCTTTATCATGCAGCCCTCGACCGCTTCCGCATCGGCGCCCGCCCCGGCACCGGCGGGATCGGCGCGAGCCGCCGTTAGCTCCTCCCAAGAGGCGAAGGGGATCACCGGCGAGAGATCGAAGCGGATGCTGGCGAGGCGCGACAGGAAAGCCTCCAGCCGCTGGCGCCGCTCCCCCAGCCGCAGGTGCCGGATATCCTCCTCGCCGTCGACGAGCAGGTCGTAGACGCGGATATGGGCGGGGAATTCGCCCAGCATCCTGGCGGTGACGGTCTTGCGGTTGAGCCTCTGCTGGAGGGTATTGAAGCTCTGAACCGTGCTTTCGCGCATCACCAGCAATTCGCCGTCGAGCACGCCATCTTCAGTCAGTTCCTCGACGAGGTCGGGGAAGGCGGCGGCGATATCCTCGCCGGTGCGCGAATAGAGCCGCGTCAGGCGCGTGCCGTCGGCCTTGCGGCCGCTCACCGCCTGAACGCGGATGCCGTCCCATTTCCATTCGGCGGAGAACTCGGCCGGGTCGAGCTTGTCGAAATCGCCATCCTCGATCGGATGCGAGAGCATGACCGGACGGAACGGCGCAGGATCGCGCGCCTCGGGCCGCGCGCCCTTGCCCTGCAGCCAGGCGAAGAGTTCGGCATAAGGCGGCTCCAGCCCGTGCCAGACCTGCTCGACCTCGTCGGGCGGAACGCCACCGAGGCTGGCCGCGGCCGTCTTGGCCAGGCGGGCGGAGACACCGATGCGCAAGGCCCCGGTGATGAGCTTCAGCAGCGCCCAGCGGCCGGTCTCGTCGAGCGCGTCGAGCCAGCCGGCGACGAGGCGCGGCAGGTCGGTCTTGCCGGCCTCACGCAGCCCCTCCACCACCTCCGGCAGATGCGGCACCGCGTTGGCGCCATGCCGGGCCGGCCACATCAGCGCGACCGTCTCCGAGAGATCGCCGACATAGTCATAGGACAGGGCGAAGAGCACGGGATCGGTGCGCTCGGCGATCAGGGCACGGATCAGCCCGGCCTTGGCATTGCGGAAGACGAGCCCACCGGTCATCGCCGCCAGCGCGTAGCCGCGATCAGGGTCGGGCGTGGTGCGCAGGTAATCGGCGATCAGCGCAATCTTGGCGTTGCGGCGCGGCTCATAGGCCAGGCGATCGAGCAGCCAGGCGAAGCGGTTCATGCTGTCGCCTCCGCGCCACACCGCGTCGGTTCGTTTCTGTTGCAGCGCATCGTTCAGATACCGTTCATGAAGCAAACCTTAACGGCAATGGAGTAGCTGGGAGAGAGACGCCGATGCGTGCCGCGATGCGGTTCCTTGTCTTGCCTGTCATCGCTGCAATGGTGTCGGTCGGAGCCCCCGCGCAAGCGGCGAGCTTCTCCTGCCGCGAGACGCCGATCGTGCGCTCGAACGCTGCGCTTGCGCCGCTCTCCGCCAAGGTCTCGCAGGGCAAGGCCCTGACGATCCTCGCCATCGGCTCGTCCTCGACCGAAGGCGTCGGTGCCAGCGCCAAGGACAAGACCTATCCCGCCCGCCTGCAGGCCCTGCTCGCCAAGTCCTGGCCGAAGTCGCAGGTCGAGATCGTCAATGCCGGCATCGGCGGCGAGACCGCGCCGCAGACGCTCGCGCGCATGAAGGCTGCGATGGCCGCGCGTCCCTACGACCTCGTGATCTGGCAGGTCGGCACCAACGACGCCGTCCGAGGCGGCGATCTCGACGCCTTCAAGGCGATGATCGGTGAAGGCATTTCGCTCGTCCGCGAGGCCGGCCCGGCGCTGACCATCCTCGACCCGCAGTTCTTCCCCGCCGTGCGCGATCCGCAGCGCTACGGCCAATATGTCGAAGCGGTCGGCGAAGTCGCCCGCCGCGAGGCCGTTCCGGTCTTCGGCCGCTATGACGCGATGCGCGAATGGCACCGCAACGATGCCGAGGCCTTCAAGGCCGCGCTCTGGACCGATGGCTTCCACATGAGCGATGCCGGTTATGACTGCCTCGCCCGCGACATGGCCAATGCCATGCTCGGCATGGCCGCGCCCTCGCGCCCGGTCGTCGCCGCCTCGCGCTGATCGGAGCCTAGACAGAAGCCACATCGGCCGCCTCCCCTACGGGATCGGCCTCGCCCTCGTCGCCATAGCCGACGAGATGCAGCGGCCTGGCCTTGAGGCCCGCCGTGCTGCACCAATGGACGAGCGCATCGGCCTCGCCATGGGTCACCCAGATCTCGCCGGCCTGGACCTCCTTGATCGTCGCCAGCAGATCGTCCCAATCGGCATGGTCAGAGATGACGAGCGGCAGCTCGACGCCCTTCTGGCGAGCCCGTGCCCTGATCCGCATCCAGCCCGAGGCGAAGGCCGTGACCGGATCGGGAAAGCGGCGCGCCCACAAATCCTGCGTCGCGCTCGGCGGGCAGATGACGATCTCGCCGCCCAGCGTCTTGCGGTCGGTGTCGGCGACCAGCCTGATCTCGCCGAGCGGAATGCCCTCGGCTTCGTAGAAGGCGGTGATCTTCTCGACGGCGCCGTGGATATAGATCGGCCTGTTGTAGCCGGCCTCGCGGATCAGAGCCATGACGCGCTGCGCCTTGCCCAGCGAATAGGCGCCGACGATATGGGTTCGCTCCGGGAAGAGCCTGACGGATTCGACGAGCTTGGCCACTTCTGCTGCCGCAGACGGATGGCGGAAGACCGGCAGTCCGAAAGTCGCCTCGGTGATGAAGATATCGCAGGGCACGGGTTCGAAACCGGCGCAGGTCGGGTCGCGCTCGCGCTTGTAGTCGCCGGAGGCGACGATGCGCAGGCCCCGGCTTTCGACCGCAATCTGGGCGGAGCCGAGGACATGACCAGCCGGCACGAAGGTGAAATCGACCTCGCCAATGCGGGTCGCTTCGCCGGGCACCGCGACCTGCTGCGAGCCTGTAAAGCCCTCGCCATAGCGCAGAGCCATCATCGCCAGCGTCTCCCGTGTCGCCAGCACGGCGCCATGGCCGGCGCGGGCATGGTCGGAATGGCCATGGGTGATCAGCGCCCGCGCCACGGGCCGAACCGGGTCGATATGGATGTCGGCGGGCGGGCAATACAGCCCGGCCGGCGTCGGCAGCAGCAGTTCGGAGGGGCGCCAGCGCGCGCCTTGTCTGGCCAGCGTCATGTTCCTCCGTGCAGCGTTGCGATGCGGGCGCATGGCCGCCCGCCACCCGAAATCGGCCTTGGACTGCTTCGAAAGGCGGATTTAGCTTCGCGTTGCGTTGCTCTAGACCCGCCTCCCCCACGTCCGAGGATTCGCCCATGCATTTTGCCAGCTCCGGCGACCCGGTGCTCGACCGCCGTTACGGCCGAGCCAAAGCCGCGCTGGAAGATGGCGATCCACAAGCCGCGGTAGACATCCTCGACCAAACCGTGGCGCAAGCCTACCATTTCACAGCCGCCTGGCACCTCTACGGGCTGGCGCAGGAAGCGCTCGGCCACAGGGAGGATGCGGCAACCGCCTGGCGGCAATGCCTCGACCTCGACCCCAACGACCATTTCGGCGCGCGGCTCGACCTTGCCCGCATCGGCGCCTTGCCGGCCGAGCAGGCAACCTCGGAGAACTTCTCCGGCGCGCTGTTCGACGCCTATGCCGACCGCTTCGACAGCCATCTCACAAAAACCCTGCATTACAACGCGCCCGACCTGCTGAAGGAGGCTCTCGTCCGCTGCTGCAGCAACGCCGGCCGGCCCTTCCGGTTCGACATCGTCTACGATCTCGGCTGCGGCACCGGATTGATGGGCGAGGCGATCCACGAGCAGAGCGGCTTCATCGCCGGCTGCGATCTCTCGCCGCGCATGATCGAGCGGGCCCGGGCCAAGATGGCGCCGGACGGCACGCCGCTCTACGACAAGCTTGCGGTTGCCGGCCTGACGAGCTTCCTCGCCAGCCGGCCGGACGCTTCCGCCGATCTCGTCGTCGCGGCCGATGTCTTCGTCTATCTCGGCGATCTCGCCCCCTGCTTCGCCCAGAGCGCGCGCGTGCTGGAGCCGGACGGGCTGCTGGCCTTCACGGTGCAGAGCCATGACGGCGAAGGCGTGGTGGTGGGCGAGGACAGGCGGTTCGCACATGCGGAGGGCTGGCTGAGGGAGCGGCTGGTCGAAGCCGGGCTCACCCCCGTACTCGTCGAGCCCGCCAGTACGCGGCAGGATCGGGGCGCCCCCGTGCCGGGGCTGCTGGTCGTGGCGGAGAAGCGGTGAAAACCATCCGCCTCGGCAACGAAAAATAAGACCCGGCCGCAAGGGGGGGGTCGCGACCGGGCCAGCCCCAGATGCGGCGTTGAGGCGGGGCCACACCTCGCAGTGTATACGCTGCGACTGCGCCTTTGGATGCATGGTGACAGCCACACGCTGACACTTTGAGTCGACCAATTGAAGCGATGGCTTTATTCCCCTTTCGTTCTCCCCCGTCTCCCCCTATCTTCGGCCGGCATGGCCGCCCCCTCCCCGCTCCCTCCTGCCTTCGAGGCCTGGTTCGCTGGTCGCGGCTGGAGCGTGCGGCCGCATCAGCTCGCGCTGCTGGAGGAGGCCCGCGCCGGACGCTCGACGCTGCTGGTCGCACCGACCGGCGCCGGCAAGACACTCGCCGGCTTCCTGCCCTCGCTGGTCGAGCTGGCCGAGCGCAAGGGCCGGCATGACGGGTTACACACCCTTTATATCTCGCCGCTGAAGGCGCTCGCCGTCGATATCGCCCGCAATCTCGAAGCGCCCGTACGCGAGATGGGACTGCCCATCACGATCGAGACGCGTACCGGCGATACCTCCGCCGCCAAGCGCACGCGCCAGATCCAGCGCCCGCCCGATATCCTGCTGACGACGCCGGAGCAGCTCGCGCTGCTGGTCTCGCATCGCGACGCCGCGCCGTTCTTCTCATCCTTGCGCCGCATCGTGCTCGACGAGTTGCATGCGCTGGTGACCTCCAAGCGCGGCGACCTGCTGGCGCTCGGTCTCGCACGACTGAAGGCGCTGGCGCCGCAGGTCTCGGCCGTTGGGCTCTCCGCCACCGTGCGTGAACCGGCCGACCTGCAACGCTATCTCGGCGGCGCCGGGACACCGGCGGGGCTCGTCACCGTCGCCGGCGGCGCCAAGCCGCGCATCGGCATTCTCGACACCGAATGCCGCCTGCCGATCGCAGGCCACACCACGCGGCATGCGATGGCCGAGGTCTATGAGGCCATCCGCACACATAAGCTGACGTTGGTCTTCGTCAACACGCGCATGCAGGCGGAATTCGCATTTCAGGCCTTGTGGGACCTCAATGACGACAACCTGCCGATCGCGCTGCATCACGGCTCGCTCGATGCCCAGCAGCGCCGCAAGGTCGAGGCGGCGATGGCCGATGGCCGGCTCAAGGCCGTGGTCTGCACCGCGACGCTCGATCTCGGCATCGACTGGGGCGATGTCGATCTTGTCGTCAATCTCGGCGCGCCCAAGGGGGCGAGCCGGCTGATCCAGCGCATCGGCCGCTCGAACCATCGCATGGACGAGCCCTCGGAGGCGCTGCTGGTGCCCTCCAACCGGTTCGAGCTGCTGGAGTGCCGCGCCGCGCTCGAAGCCGTCCACGAGGCCGCGCAGGACACGCCGCCGCCACGCATCGGCGCGCTCGATGTCCTCGCCCAGCATGTCCTCGGCGTCGCCTGCTCCGACGGGTTTCAGGCCGATGCGCTCTATGAGGAGCTTCGGACCGCCTCGCCTTACGCCGATCTCACCCGCGCGGATTTCGACGCCGTCGTCAATTTCGTCGCGACCGGCGGCTATGCGCTGAAGAGCTATGAGCGCTTCGCCAAGCTTCGGCAGGACAAGGCCGGGCTGTGGCGGGCGAGCAATGCGCGCGTCATCCAGCAATACCGCATGAATGTCGGCACCATCGTCGAGGCGACGATGCTGAAGGTGCGGCTCGGCCGGGCGCGGGCCGGAAAGCCCGGCAGTTCTTCAACGCCAAAGGTTGCCGGCATGATCACCCGCGGGGGGCGCGTGCTCGGCGAGATCGAGGAGTATTTCGCCGAGACGATGGTGTCGGGCGACACCTTCATCTTCGCCGGAGAGGTGCTGCGCTTCGAAGGCATCGTCGAGAACGAGGCGGTCTGTTCGCGCGCCGCCGCCGGCACCGATCCGAAGATTCCGTCCTATGACGGCGGCAAGTTCCCGCTCTCGACCTTCCTCGCCGCCCGCGTCCGCGCCATCCTGGCCTCGCCCAGCCTCTGGCATACGCTTCCGGAGGAAGTCTCCGCCTGGCTGCACGCGCAGAAGCGGATATCGCGTCTGCCGCAGCCCGGTGAGCTTCTGGTCGAGACCTTTCCACGCGGCGGGCGCTTCTATCTCGCCGCCTACCCCTTCGAAGGCCGCCTCGCGCACCAGACGCTCGGCATGCTGCTGACGCGACGCCTGGAGCGCGCCCGGATGCGCCCGCTCGGCTTCGTCTGCAACGACTACGGCATGGCCTGCTGGACGCTGGGCGACATGACGGCCGCGATCGCACGCGGCGCGCTCGATCTCGACGAACTCTTCGCGCAGGACATGCTCGGCGACGACCTTGAGGACTGGATGGCGGAATCGGCGCTGATGAAGCGCACCTTCCGCTCCTGCGCCATCATCGGCGGGCTGATCGAGCGCCGCTTCCCCGGCCAGGAGAAGAGCGGCCGACAGGTGACGATCTCGACAGACCTCGTCTACGATGTGCTGCGCCGGCACGAGCCCGACCATATCCTGCTCAAGGCCGCGCGGGCCGATGCGGCGACGGGCCTGCTCGACATTCGCCGGCTTGGTGAGATGCTGACACGGATCAGCGGCCGAATCGTGCACCAACCGCTCGACCATGTCTCGCCGCTCGGCGTCTCCGTGATGCTCGAGATCGGGCGCGAGGCAGTCTTCGGCGAAGCGGCGGACGAGATCCTGGCGGAAGCAGAGGCGATGCTGACGGAAGAGGCGATGGCGTGACGGTTGCAGCCGCAGTGCCGGCCAAAGGACCCGGAGAGACAGGCGAGGCCTTCACGCTGGGTCGGCTCGCGCTCGTGCCCGATCTCTCCGCCGCGCTCTGGCTGCCGGAGGAACGCACGCTCGTCGTCGCGGACCTGCATCTGGAGAAAGGCTCGGCCTATGCGGCGCGCGGCGTGATGTTGCCGCCCTATGATTCGACCGCGACGCTTGCGGCGCTTGCCGCCGCGATCCGGCGCCACCAGCCGGCCCGCGTAATCGCGCTGGGCGATTCCTTCCATGACCGCGATGCGGAAAACCGTCTCGCGCCGGAGATGCGGGCCGGACTCACTGCGATGCAGCAGGGCCGCGACTGGGTCTGGATCACCGGCAATCATGACCCGGCGATCAGCCGCGCCATGGGTGGCGAGAGCATGGCGGAGATCGTGATTGCCGACGTGACCTTGCGCCACGAGCCTGCCGCTTGCGAGGGCGGCTACGAAATCGCCGGGCATCTGCATCCGGCCGCCAAGGTCAGGATGCGCGGGCGGGCGATCCGGCGGCGCTGTTTCGCCTTGTCGGCGCAGCGCTGTGTGATGCCGGCGATGGGTGCTTATGCCGGCGGCCTCAACCTGCGCGACGCCGCTTTCCGGCCGTTGTTCCGCGAAGGATTGAGCGCCCATCTGCTTGGCGACGGCCGGCTCTTCCGGATCGATCCACGGTTATTGTTGCCGGATTGATCGAGCGGGTTGCGTCCGTCACAAGGTTGTGGCATCAGGGCGCCGCTTCGGAACGACGCCAGCGCCCGCAACCGCCTCAGAGCAACCGCGAACGCATCGGCTGCCGGACCTGCTGCGGTAGCTCAGTGGTAGAGCACTCCATTGGTAATGGAGAGGTCGAGAGTTCAATCCTCTCTCGCAGCACCAGCCGTTCTCCTGGTAACCGGGGATTTTCCAGCGACGACGAAATTGGTGCGCAATTGGCGCGGCTTGTCGTTTATCCCACCCGCAGAAAGCCCCGTTGGAGGGGCGTCGAGCGGCTGAGCGTGCGGCCATCAGGGCCTTTGTCTCTGAAGGCCGATTCTGGATTTTCCGAATAGCTTGGCGGTTAAGTTAAAGAGACGGGTTCGCTCTGTGCTGAGACGAGTTGCCTGGCACCGGCCAATGACTGGTCGGCCGGCGTCCACGATCGACGATGGCGAGCCCCTTGCAGCCACGATCACCGCTGGTCGTGTCGGGGAGGAAATCGCAGCTCCAGCGCACCCTGCCCGATCAGCTCATATTGACCAGCAGCAGCATCAGCTCCGCTTGCCGCGACGTGCCGGTCTTCTGGAAGATCGCCTTCAAGCGCGTCCGGGCGGTTCCCTGGGTAATGCCCAGCTTCTCTGCCGCCTCGGCGATCGTTTCGCCCAGCAGCAGGCGCTTGCAGAAGGCGATCTCCGACTGCGTCAGGCCGAAGCCTCCGCCGAGCGCCTCGAGGCTGCCGGCGTTCGATGCCCTTGAGCCGAGATCGACGGCCAGCACCAGGACCATGCGCCGGAGCGGAAGCAAGGCACGACGCGATCGGCCGGGCGGCTGCGCGATCGGCAACGCGGCAAGCGATACCTGCCATGCACCGGCCGCGGTGCGGAAACCGATCCGCGAGATCGGCGTCGGCTCTCCTCGGGACAGCTTCCCCAGAGCCATCGCGAAGCGGGCATCCGCAGCCGCATCCGCAAGATGGCAGCGGCCATGTCGAACAGTCACGCCATGCCCCGAAGCGAAGAGACGTTCCGCAAGCCGGTTTGCCTCGCGCAGGCAACGGTCGCCATCGACGATGAAGGCCGCGCAGCGGCTGCGTTCCACAAGGGCCGCTTCGGCGACCGCCGTTTCCAGATCCGCGCGCAGGAGGCGGGCCAGATTGAGCGAACGATCGAGATTGCCGCGGATACCGGCCAGGACCTTCACCGCCGCCCTGTCGTAGACGCCGGATTTCGAGAGAGGGTAATGCACAAGGAGGTTCACGACCTCGCCGCTCTCGCCGACGAGCTTCATGGTGGCGGCCGCCACCGCGCGGTTCTGGGGAAGCAGCCAATCGTTGTAAAACTCGGTCTTGATGAAGTTCTGCGCCGGGGAGACCTCCTCCGAGGCCGCAATCGTGGTTCCCTTGATGCGCCCCCAATACGCATTCCAAGGATTGACGTATGCGAAATGCTCCGCGTAGGCGGCCATGAAGGCCGGTTCCATATTCTGGAGCGACAGGAAGTTAAGACGGTTTTCGGGGAAGCTCACATTGGCGAGCCCACCCCAGGAACCGGGGAAGGCCTCGCTCAGGATCGCCGGCACCTCGCCCCATGATCCCTCGCCGAATGTCGCGGCATCGATAGCCGCCGCCAGCTTCCGGCTGATGACCGACACGCGGTCCTCGTCATAGGCGTCCAGCGATACCCATCCCATTCCCGATGCGTCCCAAGCCCTCGGCAGTGGTGACCTTGCCATGGTTGATCAACCCGGCCCGCCTCCAGATTAGTCATTTAAGTACATGAGAGAAGAGAGATTGCGGAATCTTGCGGTGACGACAGGGTACGGGTGCAACAACGAGACTTACACCGTTTCCCGAACGCCGCATTCCGCCGGGCGCGCCCGGCCGCTAGGGTGACCGCCCGTTGACGGAGCCTACCATGCCCAAGCGCATCATCACCTCGGACCGCATCCACAAGGGCCGCCTGCCCTTCGCCCAGGCGACGGTCGCCGGCGGCTTCATGTTCGTCTGCTGCGTCGGGACCGACAAGGACGGCAAGCTCGCCATCGGCGATCCCCGGGCGCAGACCCAGCAATGCATCGACAATATCAAGGCACTGCTCGAAGAGGCCGGCGGCAGCCTCGACGATGTCGTGAAGTGCACGGTCTACGTCACCGACCGCGCCTATTGGGAGCCGATGAACGAGGTCTATTTCGCCAATTTCGCCGAGGCGACGCCGCATCGCGTCTCCTGCATCGTCAACGGACTCGGTTCTCCGAACTGCATCGTCGAGATCGACGCGACCGCCTATCTCGGCGACAAGGCCTGATCGGCCTCCGGCGCCAGCCGCATCGCGCGCGCATAGCCGCGCGGTGCGAAGCGCAGCGCCATCAACCCCGCCAGCACCGCGCAGATCAGGTGCATCAGCCAGCCGGCGGTGAAGCTGCCGCCGGCATCGCGCAGCAGCGCGACGATCCCCGGCGGAATGGCGGAGATCAGGAAGCCGCCGCCCTGCATCAGCGCCGACAAGGCGCCAGCATTGGCGGGATTGTCGATATGGTCGAGCGCCACGATCAGGAAGAGCGCGAAGCCGGCGCCGAGCCCGACACCGATCGCCACCGCCCAGCCGGTCGGCGCCGCGAGCGGCCACCACGCCAAGCCGGCAAAGCCGGCGATCTGACAAGCCAGCGCGAGCCAGATCCAGAAGCGGCGGTCGGGATTGCGCGCCGCCAATGCGGGAATACCGAGCGCCGCCACGGCCTGGCTTGCGGCCATTACAGCCAGCAAACCGCCACTCTGCGCCCCCGACCAGCCCATCGCCTGATAGGCAGGCGCAAGCCAGGCGACCACCGAGGCATAGCCGCCATTCACCAGTCCGAAACAGACCATCAGGAGCCAGCTGCGCGGACGGCGCAACAGAGCAAACGTCGGCAGCCCGCCGCGCTGCCCCGCGCGTCCTGAAGGCAGAGCCACAGCCGAGACCAGCGCCGCCAGGGCGGCCGGCAACGCGATCCAGCCGAGGCCGAGATGCCAGCTTCCGAAACGTTCGGCGATCACCGGCGAGAGCTGCGCGCCCAGGGCGCCGCCGCCCATCAGCATCGCCGAGTAGAGCCCCATCACCACCGCGACCCGACCGGGAAACTCGGCCTTGACGATGCCGGGAAAGACCGACTGCACCACCGCAACACCAAGCCCGCACAAGGCGGCCGTCGCGATCAGCCCCTCGCCACTCGTCGTGACCAGCCGCAGAGCCGCGGCTGCGCAGAGGATGCAGAGCGCGCCGACGACCGCCACCCGCGCCCCAAGTAAGTGCTGGAGCCAGGGGCCAGCGAAGGCACAGACGCCCATCAGCAGCATCGGCACCAGCGTGAACAGCGAGAGGCTGCCAAAACCCAAGCCCGTCGCGGCCTGGATGTCCGCCGCGAGCGGGCCAATGCCGGTCAGGAACGGGCGCAGGTTCAGACCGACCAGCACCACAGCCGCAAGCAGCAACACGCGCGAAGCGCCGGGTCGTTCAGGTGTCATAGGCTCAAGCCGACTTAGGCTGGCGCCGCTTCCACTCGGCATAGAGATCGGGTCCGGCTTCGGGGCGGACGGGCACATAAGCGATCTTCATCGACTGCTCGGCGAACGGTTTCGCCAGATCGGCATAGATCGCCGCCGTCGACAGGCCGAAGGGGGCGCCGTCATCGTTGGAATAGGCGTAATAGACTTCGCTGACGCCGGAGAGCCGCATCGCCGCCATGCACATCGGGCAGGGATGGCCGCTGGCATAGACCGCGCAGCCGGCGAGGTTCGGTGAAGCGAGCTTGCGGCTCGCCGCGCGCAAGGCCGTCATCTCGGCATGGGCGGTCGGGTCGTTGGTCGTGACGATCTCGTTGACGCCGGTCGCAACGACCTCGCTGTCCTTGACGACCACGGCGCCGAAAGGCCGGCCACCGTGCTCCATGTTGGTTTGAGCGAGCTCGATGGCCTCACAAAGGAAACGCTGTGCCTGGCTCATGATCGTCACCCCGTTCAACGGCCGCCGGCAGCCTGCAGAATCTGCTGCATCTTCGTCTGGCCGCGGCTGCGGGCATGCTGGAGCGGGGTCACACCGTCGCGATCGGCGAGGTTCACATCGGCGCCGGCCGCGAGCAGGTCCTTGACGATCTGCTGATGCTTCTCGCCGCCATCGCTGAGGATGACCGCCTCCAGCAGACCGGTCCAACCGAGATTGTTGATGTGATCGACCTTGACGCCGGCCGCGATCAGCGTGCGGACCGTCTCGACATGGCCGCGCTCGCAGGCCGGGATCAAGGCGGTGCCGCCATAACGATTGGTGCTCTTCAGGTCGGCGCCATGTTCGAGCGTCAGCTTGAGGATGGCGAGGTGACCGCGCGCCCCGGCATAGAGATAGGGGCTGTCGTTCATCGCGTCCTTGGCGTTGACGTCGGCGCCGGCCTCGATCAGGGCGCGGGCGGCGTTGACGCGGTTCTCATGGGTCGCGACCAGCAAGGCGGTCTGGGAGCGGCTGTCGCGCCCATCGACGGCAACACCCTCGGCGAGGAGGCGTTTGATTCCGGCGACATCGTCTTTGGCTGCGGCGGCATGCAATCTGGTGTCGGTCATGGCTTGTCCGAAGGCTGTCTGCGGGCCCAAGGCCAGCAGGAGGAGAACGAAAGCAAGGATCGGCGAAAATCGGGTCAATTCCGTCTCCCTAAGGGGCGCGGGCGGCATCGGCCGGCGCTGCGGCACCCCATCGAGCAAAGCAAGGCAAGCTTGCCTTGATCTCTGGATAACGGCCCCGACGTCCATCTGAAAATTAAATATCTGGATATTACTCAGTGGCTTTGCGAATATCGTCAGCATCCTCGTTTTCGATCTGCGGCACCGATGCTCGACCCCCGCCTGCTCCGCTCCTTCGTCGCCATTGCCGATACCGGCAGCTTCACCCAGGCGGCCGAGCGACTCAACATGACGCAATCGACCATCAGCCAGCAGCTGGCGCGGCTGGAGGAAGCGGTCGGGCGCGGCTTGATCGACCGCGTCGCCCGCCCGGTCCAGGCCACGGCTTCGGGCGAGCGCCTGCTCGGCTATGCCCGGCGCATCCTGACGCTGCAGCAGGAGGCGGAGACGATGCTCGGCGATTCCGCCGGTACAGCCTCCATCCGCATCGGCGTGCCCGACGACATCGTGACCGGCAACATGGCCCAGGTCTTCGCCGGCTTCACCCGGCAGCATCGCGAAGTTCGCCTCGACGTGGTCGCGGGCTTGAGCCGCGAGTTGACGCGGCGCTACCGGGCCGGCGAATTCGACATCGTCATCGTCAAGGAGCCCTCTGCCAGCGCCGACCACCGCGCCAGCTATCCCGAGGCGATGGCCTGGTTCGAGAGCACCGAGGCACCGGAGAGCTGGCCCGAGCCGCTGCCGCTGGTGACCTTCCCGCCCGGCGGGCTCTATCGCGACGCCATGTTCGAGCGGATCGAGCGCGAGCGGCACCGCTGGTACATCGCCCTGTCGAGCAGCAATCTCTACAACGTCATCGTGGCGGTCGAGGCCGGGCTCGGGCTCTCCCTCCTGCCCGTCGGCACCACGATCGGCCGCCGCGTCCGACCCTACGCGGCCTTCGGCGTGGAGCCGGCGATGGTGGTCTCGATCTACTCCTGGGAGAAGGGCGGGCTCATCGCGGAGCTCGTCGCCGCGATGAGCGCGGTTCTGGCCCAGCGCTACAGCATCCCCGCGCCGAACTGAGCCGCGTCAGGCGCGACGGGCCGGGATCAGGATCGCGCCGGAAGCGGCGATCACGAGGCAGAGGCCCAGCCAATCGGTCGGCGTCGGCCGCTCGCCGAGCAAGAGTACCGAGCCCAGCACGCCGACAGCCGGCACCATCAGCGTGCCCAGGCTGGCGATGCCGGCCGGCAGACGCGCCACCACCGTGAACCACAAGAAGTAGGCGAGCGCCTGCGCGCCGATGATGTGGAAGCTCAGCGCCGTCAGCACGCGCGGCGAGAGCAGTTTCGGCACGGGCAGGCCTTCGAAGACGAGCATGCCGATGCCCGCGACGAGGCCGCCGATCAGCAATTGCCAGGCGGCTATGGTCAGCGCCGGGGCCGAGACCGGCCAGCGCTTGGTCACGATCGTACCGAATGCCCAGCTCACCGCCGCAAGCAGCGCCAGCGTCAGGCCGAAGGAAAGCTGCCCGGCGAGGATCAACGGCAGGCCGAGGCAGACGAGACCGGAGATGCCGAGCGCGAGCCCGGCGAGGCGCCGGCCGTCGAAAACCTCGCCCAACACGAAGCGGGCGAGCAGCGTCGCCCAGATCGGCATGGTGAAGGTCAGGATCGCCGCGCGCGAGGTCGGCGCGGCCAATTGCGCGAAGGCGAGCAGCACGTTGAAGGCGGCGATCGAGAGGAAGCCGGCGACGACCAGCCGCGGCCATTGCGCGCGCGGCACCGCAAGCGGGACGCCGCGTGCCAACGCGATCCCGACAAGCACCAGTCCGGCGAAGCTCATGCCGGCAGCGCGCAGGGTCCAGGGCGCGATCTCGGTCAGCGAGATCCGCACCGCCGGCCAGTTGAAGCCCCAGAGCAGCCCGAGCAGGGGAACGAGCAGCAGCGCCCTGCCCGATCGCCCCGCGTCCTCTCGGACGCGGGGCGATCCCGTTTCTTGCTTCAGCATCGGATGCTCCGAAAACCGGTTCCCACTTTTCGGTCCGATGCCCGGGCCGTGCTCAAGCCTCGATGCTTTCGAGCCCGCACCATTCGGCGACGAAGAGCGCCATGGCGCCGGTGATCCGCTTCACCGAGGCGAGGCTGACGCGCTCGTCGAAGGCGTGGATGTTCTCGCCCATCGGGCCGTAGCAGAGCGCCGGGATCTTGTCGTAGAGCGCATGGACGCGGGCATCGAGATAAGCCGCCGTCATGAAGCTCTTGAGCGGTTTGCCGAGCGCCGCCTCATGGGCGCGGCCGAGCACGGCTTCCGCCTCGCTGCCGGGCTCCAGCACATAGCCCTCGGCCCAGAAGCCGTTGAACGTCACCTTCGGCGGATTGTTCGCCAGGAAGGAATCGCTACGCGCAGCCTCGCGGATGCAATCCTCGATGCGCTGCGCCGTCTCCTTGGCGGTGACGCCGGGATAGAGCCCGACACGGCAGTCGACCCGGCACCAGCAGGGCACGGAGGAGGCCCAGTCGCCGCCCTCGATCTTGCCGATGTTCAGGTTGATCGGATGCGGATCGTCCTCGAAATGCTCGCGGCCGGCCTTCTCGATGTTGAACTGCTCCTCGAGCTTGCGCAAAGCCGCCACGACGCGATAGGCGGCATCGATCGCGTTGGCGCCGGTGCCCATCTCGCGGACATGGGCGGGGATGCCGCGCACCTCGAACTGGAACCAGAGCACGCCGGCATTGGCGCGGGCCAGCATCTCGTATTCCGGCTCCGGGATCAGCGCGGCCTCGGCGCGATAGCCGCGCAGATGCGTCATCAGCGCGCCGTTGCCGGTCGATTCCTCCTCGACGACGGATTCGACATAGACCGTCGCCGCCGGCTGCATGCCGATGCGACGCAGCGCATCGAGGCAGAAGAGATTGGCGGCGGCACCGGCCTTCATGTCGGCGCTGCCGCGGCCATACATCCAGTCGCCCTCGATGACAGGGTCGAACGGCGCGTGCTTCCATTGATCGGCGGGGCCGGCCGGGACGACGTCGACATGGGCCTGCAGGATCAGCGAGCGGCCCTTCTCCTCCCTGGGGCGATGGATGCCGACGACGATCGGAGCTTCGGAATGCGTGTCGGAGAAGGGCGCGCCGCCGGGATGGGCCGCGATCAGCTCCCTGTCCATGGCGAAGCGGTCCATGGTGAAGCCGCGCTGCTTCATCGCCCGGAAGATGAAATCCTGGACCGTATGCTCCTGCCCACGGGTCGAGGCGAAGCGGACGAGTTCCTGCGTATAGGCGACCTGCTCGTCGAAGCCCGCCTCGACGGCGGCGAGGATTTTTTCACGCAAGGCGGGATCGAGAGGCATGGGGCGGGTCTCCTTTAGGCCAAATCCGTCATGCTCGGCCTTGTGCCGAGCATCCACGCCTTACGACATGGATGAAGGGAAAGACGTGGATGGTCGGGACAAGCCCGACCATGACGCGGAGCGCTGCCCTATTACTGCCCGAAGCGCCCGCCGCCCGGCACCGCCGCCAGCAGCTGCCGCGTATACGCGTGCTGCGGGTCGGCGAAGATCGCCGCCGTCGGCCCGGTCTCGACGATGCGGCCGCGCTGCATCACGGCGATGCGGTCGCAAATCTGCGCGGCGACGCGCAGGTCATGCGTGACGAAGAGGATGGCGAGCCCGAGCCGGCTCTGGATGTCCTTGATCAGCTTGAGGATCTGCGCCTGCACGGAGACGTCGAGCGCCGAGACCGCCTCGTCCGCGACGAGCACATCCGGTTCGAGCGCGAGCGCCCTCGCGATGCCGACGCGCTGGCGCTGGCCGCCCGAGAATTCATGCGGGTAGCGGTCGATGGCATTGGCGGAAAGGCCGACAAGCTCCAGCAACTCCTTCGCCCGCGCCAGCGCTTCCTTGCGCGGCGTGCCATGGGCGACGGGGCCGTCCGAGATGATGCGGCCAACGGTCTGGCGCGGATTGAGCGAGGCAAACGGGTCCTGAAACACCATCTGGATGCGCTTGCGCTGGCGGCGCAATTCGGCGGGCTTTAGTTCGGAAAGGACGAGATCGCCGAGCGCGATGCGGCCGCGATCGGGCTCGATCAGGCGCAGGCAGCAGCGCCCGACCGTCGACTTGCCCGAGCCGGATTCGCCGACGAGGCCGAGCGTCTCGCCACGGACGAGCGCGAAGGAGATGTCGTCGGCCGCCTTGACCTCGCGCGCGACGCCGAAAAGCGAGCGCTTGCGGTAGGTCTTGCCGAGGCCCTCGACGCTGATGACAGGCGCCGTGTCCGGCAGCGGCGGCAGCACGGCCGGCGTCAGCGACGGCACTGCGGCGAGCAGCTTCTGCGTATAGGGGTGGCTGGGAGAGCCGAGCACCTGATCGGCCGTGCCCTCCTCGACCAGCACGCCCTTCTCCAGCACGGCGATGCGGTCGGCGATCTCGGCGACCACGCCCATGTCATGGGTGATGAAGAGCACGGCCGTGCCGTGGCGATGGCGCAGGTTGTCGATGAGCTTGAGGATCTGCGCCTGGGTGGTCACGTCGAGCGCGGTCGTCGGCTCGTCGGCGATCAGGAGCTTCGGCTCCAAGGCGAGCGCCATCGCGATCATCACGCGCTGGCGCTGGCCGCCGGAGAGCTCATGCGGATAGGCCTTGGCGAGGCGTGGCGGATCGGGCAGGCCGACCTCGGTCAGGAGATCGATGGCGCGGGCCCGGCGCGTCGCCCTGTCGTGCAGGCCATGAGCCTCGAAGGTTTCGACGATCTGGTCGGAGATGCGCATGACCGGATTGAGCGAGGTCATCGGCTCCTGAAAGATCATGCCGACCTCGCGGCCGCGGACGTCCTGCATCGCCTCTTCGTCAAGCGCGAGGAGATCGCGCCCTGCAAGCTTAATGGAACCGGCGACCGGCTTCACCGCCTTGGGCAGCAGGCCCATCACGGCATGGGCGATCATCGACTTGCCGGAACCGGATTCGCCGACGACGCAGAGCGTCTCGCCCGGCTGGATGGCGAGCGTGACATTTTCGACCGCATTCGGC
Source organism: Allobosea sp. FG18 (assembly GCF_057809495.1). Lineage (NCBI taxonomy): Bacteria > Pseudomonadati > Pseudomonadota > Alphaproteobacteria > Hyphomicrobiales > Alloboseaceae > Allobosea > Allobosea sp. FG18. Next base: position 180,941 of record NZ_JBMDKB010000001.1, on the reverse strand, counting down.
CGGTCGGCCATCGCCGGCAGCGCCAGCGTCAGGCCTTCGATGGAGAGCGCGGGCGCGGTCATTCGCGCCCCCGTGCGAGACGCGGGTTCAAGGCATCGTTCAGCCCCTCGCCGGCGAGATTGAGCGCGAGCACCGTCAGGAAAATCGCGAAACCCGGGAAGAACGAGATCCACCAGGCATCGAGCAGGCGGGTGCGGCCGGCGCCGACCATGTAGCCCCAGCTCATCAGGTTGGGATCGCCGAGACCCAGGAAGGAGAGCGAGGATTCCAGCAGGATCGCCGAGCCGATCATCAGCGAGCCCATGACGATGATCGGGGCGATGGTGTTGGGCAGGACCTGGCTGAAGATGATCCGCGGCGTCGACTGGCCGATGGTGACGGCCGCCTGGACATATTCGCGACTTCGCAGCGAGAGCACTTCGCCGCGCACCAGTCGTGCCACGGGCGGCCAACTGACGACGCCGATCGCGAGCACGATCGAGCCCAATTGCGGCTGCAGGATCGCAACCAGCACGATCGCGAGCGCGAAGGAGGGAATGGTCTGGAAGAACTCGGTGAAGCGCATCAGCGCGTCATCGACGAAGCCACCGGCATAGCCGGCGACCGCGCCGAGCGGCACGCCGATCACCAACGCGACGAGGGTGGAGACTACGCCGATCATCAGCGAGACGCGCGCGCCGTGAACGAGGCCCGAGGCGAGGTTGCGGCCGAGCGTGTCGGTGCCGAGCGGGAAGCGTTCGTTGACGAAGGGCGCCAGGAAGGGCCGGGCCACCGGACGCCAGGGCGATTGCGGATAGAGCGTCGGGGCCAAGATCGCGAAGGCGATGACGGCGAGCAGGATGAGGATGCCGATGACGGCGCCGCGGTTGCGGGCGAAGCGCTTGAGGAAATTCATGCGTGCGCCTCGATGCGCGGATCGACGATCCGGTAGACCAGATCGGTCGCGATGTTGAAGCAGACGACCATCGCCGAGGAGACGAAGAAGACGCCGAGCAGGACGGAATAATCGCGCTGGACCAGCGCATCGAACATCAGGCGGCCGATGCCCGGCCAGGCGAAGACGGTCTCGGTCAGGACGGCGCCGCCGACGAGCTGGCCGGCTTGCAGGCCTGCCAGCGTCACCACCGGCAGGATTGCGTTGCGCGCGACATGCCGGCGCCAGACGCGAGGCTGCGACACGCCCTTGGCGCGCGCCGTCTTGACGAAATCGGCGCCCGCCACCTCCAGCATCGAGGCCCGCATCATCCGGGCATAGAGCGCGGTGAAGAACAGGCCGAGCGTGAGCGAAGGCAGGATGAGATGCTGGCCGATATCGAGCGCGCGGGCGAGGCCGGTATAGTTCGCGCCGATGGTCTCGTAGCCGACATTGGGCACGAACCCGAGCTTCAGCGCGAAGACGATCTGGCTCATCAGCGCGATCCAGAACAGCGGCGTGGCGTAGAAGGCCAGCGCCAGCGTGGTGATCAGGCTGTCGGACCATTTTCCGGCCCGGCGGGCGGCGAGCGCACCCATCGCCGTGCCGACGACGAGCGAGACGACGAAGGCAGCGCCCGTCAGCAGCAGTGTCGCCGGCAGGCGCTCCATGATCAGGTTCAGCACCGGCTGTTGCTGGCGGTAGCTGAAGCCGAGATCGAAGGTGAGATAGCCCTTCAAATAGATCCAGAGCTGGGTCAGGAAGGGCTGATCGAGACCGAAGCGCGCGCGCAGTTGTTCGAGCAACTGCGCATCGGCGGCACCCGCCTCGCCGGCAAGCACCTGGGCGGGATCGCCGGGCGCGGCACGGATCAGCAGGAAGTTCAGCACGGCGATGGCGAAGAGGACGATGACGCCCTTCACGAGCCGACCGGCGAGGAATTGCGCGAGGTTCATTCAGGACTTTCGTGAAGCCTGTCATCCCGCACGCACTGCGGCGCGAAGTGCCGCAGCGCAGACGCGGGACCGTCGTCGGATGGGGCGACCCAGGAGCCAACCCCGATACGATCCCGGATCGCCGCTTCGCGGTGTCCGGGATGACGCGTCCCTTCGGGCCTTTACTCCTTCCAGGCGTCGCGGAAGCCGTCGTTCACACCGACGCCGGTGGTGACGAGGTTCTTGACGTTGCAGCGGTAGATGGTCGGGAAGTCCATCTCCAGCAGCCAGAGCACCGGCAGTTCGTCAGCCAGGACCTTCTGCACCTTGGTGTAGAGCTCCTGGCGCTCCTTGTCGGTCGGCGCGATCGCCGCATCGGCGAAGAGCTTGTCGACCTCGGGGTTGGAGTAGCCGCCGACATTGGCGAAGGGATTGCCCTTGGCGATGTTGGAGGAGATGTAGGAGCGCGCCACGCCCATGGCGGGGTCGCCGAGCTGGTAGAGGAAGTTGAAGTTCAGGTCGAAATCCCAGTTCGACGCCTTCTGCGTCCAGCCGGGCACGTCGGTGTTCTCGATCTGCACCTTGACGCCGACATCCTCGAGATTCTGCTTGATCGCCTCGGACCAGCGGCTCCAGGTCTCGCCATAGGGCAGATTGAGCAGCCTGATCGTCTCGCCCTTGTAGCCGGAAGCCTTGATCAGCTCCTTCGCCTTTGCGGGGTCATAGCTGTATTTCGGCACATCGCCCGAATAGAACTTGGTCTTGGACGAGATCGGCCCGGTCGGCAGCTTGCCGAGGCCGCCCCAGACCACGTCCTTCCCGAATTCGCGGTCGATCGCGTACATCAGCCCCTGACGGAACTGCTTGTTGCCAAGGATGCCGTTGCGCACGTTCGGCGTCAGCCAGGCATGGGGGGCGAACATCTCCCAGCCCTTGGTCGTCATGCAGGTATTGGGCAGCTTGGAGAGGCGCGCGACGTCGTAGACATCGACCGAGCCGCCGGTCAGCACGTCGACCTTGCCCGTCTCGTAGGCAACGGCGCGGGCGGCTGCATCGGGAATGATCTGCCAGTAGATCTCGTCGAGGTTCGGCTTGCCCTTCAGCCAGTAGTCCTCGTTCTTGACGAGGTGGATATAGGAGCCCTTCTTCCACTCCTTGAGCTTGAAGGGGCCGGTGCCGATCGGCGTGTTGTTGGCGGGGTTCGCGCGGTAATCCGTGCCGTCATAGATGTGCTTCGGGATCATCGGCGCGGAGGCGACCTCCTGCGTCATGACCATCGGGCCGAAGGGCTGCTTCAGCGTGATCTTCACGGTGAGATCGTCGACCTTCTCGATCTTCTCGACCTGCGCGTTGACGATCGGGCGCCAGCGCGGATGGACGTCGCGCAGGAACTTGTCGAGGGTGAAGACGACATCATCGGCCGTGAACGGCTTGCCGTCATGCCATTTCACGCCTTCCTGGAGCTTGAAGGTGTAGGTCTTCGCGTCCGGCGAGATCTCCCAGCTCTTGGCGAGCGAGGGCTGCGGCTCGAGCTTCTCGTTATAGCGCAGCAGCGACTCGTAGATATTGCCGGCGACCATGTTGGTCGGGCCGTTCTGGTTGAGGCCCTGCATCAGCATCGGCGGCTCGGGCTGGACGACGACATGGACCGTCCCGCCCTTCTTCGGCTCCTGCGCGGTTGCCGCACCCAGCGCGAGAACCGACGCCGCCAGCGCCAGACCCAACCGCAATCCCGTCATCCCACGCACCATCTGCTCGTTCCCCTGTCTCGTATCGAGATCGTATCGTTTGAATCGGGCCTGTTCGGACCGTCGGATGCCATCGCACCCGATCACGCGTCTCTTGGCAAGCGCCGCGCCAACTGCCCGGACGCGTCAGTGCATCATGCTCGCCAGCGCGTCCCGCATCGAGGCGCTGGAAATGCCGAACAGGCCGCCGTAATGCGTCTCGAGATCGGTGATCACGAACATCACGGTCGAGATCGAGACGATGCCGATCGCGAGCACGATCGCGGCGAGGCGCTTGCGCGGGATCTGCAGGCCGAAGCTCAGGAAGACCAGCATCAGCCAGAAGGTCAGGATGCTCGTGAACAGCGGCGAGATGGGGCCGCGAACGTCCTCGATGACGGCCCAGCGCCGCTGCTGCACCCGTTGATAGCTCGCCCGGCACTCAGTCGCGACATTGACATGGAGGGCATCGGTCGGAGTCAGGCCGTTGATCCCCCGGCCGATGCGCGAGATCAGGGCGCCGAGCGAGGGATCGGCGCCTTCGCGGGCCATGCCTGTGGTATCGGGGTAGGAGACGCCTTCGGGCTTCGGCTCCAGCGGCCAGGTGCTGGCGATCACGCCTGCGGTATAACTGCGCAGGTCGAGCCGGATCGGGTCAGCCTCGGGCCCGTAGCCGCGCAGGCATTCATCGAGCTGAGCCAGCCCGGCCGCATCGGCATTGCGGTCGCGATAGGCCTGATCGAATGCGCCTTTGACGCTGGAGAGCTGCAAGCTGAGCACCAGGGCGGCGAATGTGACGAGCAGGCTCGTCACCAGCCGGATGGCTTCAAGGGTCCGCTCGGAGAGATGCTCCTCGGACAGCCAGCCACGCAGCTTGACGCCGAAGATCGCACTGCCGCTCAACAGCGCACAGAAGATGAAGGCTGCCAGCGTCTCGGCCATGGTCGCGATCGTTCCGGGCGGATGCGGTGCTTGCGTAGATCGGCCCAGATGGGCGTGCGATCGCAGGCCCTGTCAACATGTGCGGCGGCGATGTGCAGCCACCGACACTCACATTTCAGCGGAGTTCCTCGACATAGGTCGCGACGAAGCGGACGAGCTCGCTCTGCCGGGCCGTCCCGGTCTTGGCGAAGAGGCGCTGGAGATGGGTGCGGGCCGTGGTCGGCGCGATACCCAGCCGCTTGGCGGCGATGATCGTGTCGAGCCCTTCGACCATGAGAGCCAGCATGCGCTCCTCGGTCGGCGTCAGGCCGCAGGCTTCGCTGACCCGGGCGACATTGCGATCGATAGCGCTCTCGGGATCATCGACCGTCAGGACGAACAATTCGATGCTCGTCAGATGGACGGCATCGACCGCGATCTGCCGGCCGTTGCGCAGCACCAGAGGCAGCCGCGTCTCGCCGGCCGCACTGCCGGAGCGGCAGCGCTTCAGCCAGACCTGCAAGCGCGCCATGAAACCCTTGTCATAGGCGGTGAAGCGGTCGAGGCCGCCGAGCCCGTCGCGGGCAAGCTCCTCCGCGCCGCGATTGCCGAAGCGCTGGTTCAGTTCGGCATCGATGACGAAAACCGGCCTGGATGCCTTCCCGAAGGCATCGGCGGCCATGTCATGGCGCGGCGGAAACGGGGTGTAGCTCGTCCTGCCGACAATCGAGACATGAAGCGACATCGCAATATCCATCCCTGCAATCCCCGGATCGCCGCGCGACCTCGTCCGGGAAACCCTGGACTTGCCGGATGCGGCTCCGTTCCTCTTGGTCGCAGCAGATCGCGGGGAGGTTCAAAGCCCTCCGGCTTTGGGCTGTTATTGGATATCTAAATGGGAAGTCCGAAGCGGCCGTCTCTACCGCAGGATGTCAGGCGGTCAGCGTCAGCTTGTAGGTATAGGTATCGCCGCGGAACAGGCCCTCGACATATTCGAGCATGTCGCCGTCGGCACCGTAGCTGCGCCGCTTGATCAGCAGGCAAGGCACCGGGCGGTCGAAGCCGAAGATGGCCCATTCCTCCTCGGTCGGGGCCGCCGCCTCGATGGTCTGGTCGCAGCGCGTCAGCGGCAGGCCGAGTGCGGCGAGCCGGGCATAGACAGAGCCCGAGAGATCGCCTTCGGCCAGTTCGGGCGCGCGCTCCAGATTGTACCAGGCGACCTCGCGCGACATCGGGATATCGTCGCCCGAACGGATGCGAACCAGCTTGAGGAAGCGCGCATGCGAGGAGAGGCCGAAGATCGAGGCGATCGAGCGGTCATTCACCACCGATCGCTCGACGATCCGTGACGAGGGCACCCGGCCGAGTTCCTGCATCTCCTGGGTGAAGCCCTTGAGCCGATCCATGCCTGAATGCAGGCGCGGCCCCGCGCCCTGCACGATCGAGCCGAGGCGCCCCTGCGCACTCAACAACTTCCGCTCGCGCAAGGCATTGTAGGACCGCTGCACGGTGGCGCGGCTGATGCTCAGGCGCTCGGCAAGCTGGCGCTCCGCCGGCAGGGTCGTGCCCGCCGGCAAGGTGCCGTCGCCGATCAGTTGAGACAGTTGGTCCTCGAGCTGCTGATAGAGCGGCTTGGCGGTGTCGGTGCGCAGTTCCAGCAGGTTCTGGAAGGGCGGCTTGGCGATAGGCTTAGGCACTGTCGTGGCTTGCATGAGCGTGTCACAACCCGCGTAGCAGTTCGTGAACGGCAAAATCAAATCCTCGGAGACTGCCGTGACCGGCAAGCCCATCTTCGTGCTCGGAAGCTTCGTCGTCGCCTGCTCGGCGAAGGTTGCCCGCTTCCCGCGACCGGGAGAATCGCTGGCCGCCGAGACCGTGACGATCGAGCCCGGCGGCAAGGGACTGAACCAGGCGATCATGGCGCGCCGCCTCGGCGCCGACGTGGAGGGGCTGCTCGCTGTCGGCGACGATCTTGCCGCCGCCTTCGCCCTGCCGGCGCTCGAACGAGCCGGCCTGCCGGCTTCCATGCTGGTCCGGCTCACGGGCCACACCGGCAGCGGCATCGGCTTCACCGACGCTGCGGGCGAGACCTGCGTCGCCGTCGCCCCCGGCGCCAATCTCGCCCTGTCGGCTGAACATGTCCTGCAACGGGCGCGAGCCATCGCCGGTGCCGCGCTGGTGACGGCCCAGTTCGAGATCGGCGATCAGCCTATCGAGGCGGCTTTCGCCCTGGCCCGGCAGGCCGGTGTCCCGACCCTGCTCAACCCCTCGCCCTTCCGGAATATCCCAGAGGCTATGCTGGCGCTGACCTCGATCCTGATCGTCAACGAGACCGAGGCCGGCAGCTTGGCGCTCTCGCTGGGCCTGGGGCCAGACGGAGCGACGGAGCCGCAGCGCTTTGCAGCGGAGTTGGCGTCGAGGCTGATGACATGCGGGCCGGAGCTCATCGTCATGACGCGGGGCGCAGCCGGAGCGATCGCCGTTACAGCGCAGGGTCAGGTCACCGAACAGAACGGCTTCGCCGTCGAGACCGTGGATTCGCTCGGCGCCGGCGATGCCTTTGCTGCGACGCTCGGCGTCCGGCTGGCGACGGGACGTTCCTTGCCTGAATCTCTGCGCGATGCCGCGATCGCCGGAGCCCTGACCACGACCCGGAACGGCGTCTTCGACGCACTCCCGAGCCTTGCCGCCATCAAAGCGATGATCGGCGCATGAGGTCAGCCGGAATCGATAAAAATCTTTGGATTGTTTTTGGACTTTTCCAGAGCAGCCCATGCTGCTAGCCTCGGAGTGGCGCATCACGCATGCGCCTTCCGTGGCCAGCCGGGATTTCTCATGCCGCGCCTCGACGTCGATACCGTCATGTCCGTGATCGACCAGTTGCTGGCCGGCGCGATGGACGAAGAGCAGATGCAGGCCGCGGCCGAGGCGATGCGGCAATTGTTCAACGGTTCGAAAGCCTGCTTCGCCAGCTTCGGGCCGAGCCCGGAAGACTGGGCGTCCCATGCGACCAATCCCGATGCCGCGCTGCAGGAGCGCTGCTTCGGTGACCTCGCCTCCGATTTCATCGAGATGGGCGGCGCCCTGCGCGATATCCCGCTCGGCGCGATCTATCGCGACAACGAGGTGTTCGGCGAGGAAGCCTTGCGCAGCACGCGCGTCTGGCAGGAATGGATGCGGCCGCAGGACATGTATGGCGGCATGGCCTGCCGCCTCGCCAAGAACGGCGAGGCCTTCTGGTTCTTCGACGTCCAGCGCGGCCGGCAGCAGGAGAGCTTCGACGCCGAGGAGGTCGCCCTGCTCGAAAAGCTCTATCCGGTGCTCAGGCGCGTCGTCGAATTGCGGCGCCATATCGGCCGGGTGACCGTCCAGCGGGATGAGGCCCGCGGAGCGCTCGACCGCGTCGCGATGGGCATCGCGATCCTCGATCAGGACATGAGGATCGCCTATGCCAATGAAGGTGCCGACGAGATCCTGTCCGATCCCGACAGCGCGGTGGGCCTGCGGCAGGGTCGGCTCTTCGCGCGCCAGCCGGCCGACCAGCGCCAGCTCAGGCTGCTGGTCGAAGGCGCCCTTCGCAGCGCGCAAGACCCGCTCGCCCCGACACAGGCCAGCATGATCCTGCATGGCGAAGACGGCTCTCATTCGCTTTCGGCCTGCGCCATGCCAGCGCCCTCTTCCCCGCAGGCTCATGCGGCCGGCAAGGTGCTGATCGCGCTGCGGCGGCTGGAAACGGCGACCAATCTCGTTACATGCGCGCGCCAGCTGTTCGATCTCACCGATGCGGAAGCGAAATTCGCCTCCGCGCTCGCGAGCGGATCATCCCTGGCGGAGGCGGCCGAAACCCAGGGCGTCCGGATCTCGACCGCACGCACGCATCTGGCGCGCATCTTCCAGAAGACGAACACGCGCCAGCAAAGTCAGCTCGTTTCACTGCTGCGCAGCGCGGCGCTCCCCTTGCGCCCACGCTGAGACATCGACATCGGGGCTGGATCGGGACGCATTCGCGAGCCTCGCCCGGCTCGCCGCCCGATATCCCCTCCGTCAGGCTACGAAGGAGAGACTAAGGGAACTCTCGCGCGCCTTTCGTCATCCAAATGACGGAGACGCCCCCAGCCTTTAAAGGCCTATTCGCCCGGCTGCGGGCCGTCATAGCCGCCGATGATGACCAGATCGGACTGGCCGGCGCTGCTGAGATGCTTCACCGCCTCCTGATATTCAGGCGAGGCATAGCAGGCGCGGGCCGTCTCCTCGTCCTTGAACTCGATGACGACGTTGTGCTTGCGGCCCTCGCCGCGGGCGAGCTTGTATTCGCCGCCACGCACCAGGAACTTCGCCCCATATTTGGCGAAGGCCACGGCGTTGAGCGAACGATACTTGGCGTAGGCCTCGGCGTTCTCGACGTCGACGCGCGCGATCCAGTAGCCCTTGGCCACGGTCAGAGCCCTTCGACGGCGACGAGATCGATCTCGCCGGCACCTTCGCGCAGCTTGCGAGCCTCGGCATATTCCGGGGAGAAGAGATAGGCTCGCGCCGTCTCGAAATCCTTGAACTCGAGGACGATGTTACGAGCCCGCCCCTCGCCTTCGCCGACCGTCATCTGGCCGCCGCGCACAATCGGCGTGCCGCCATATTGCTTGATGACCTCGGAGGCTTTGGCAGCATAGCTCGCCCACTTGGTCGCGTCGGAGACCTTGGCGCGGCCGATGACATATCCCTTGGGCATGGTGCTATCCGTTGGCTGAAACGAGTCTGAGACAGGCGGAGCTTACGAAGCCGCGACGATCTCGTCCATGACCGCGCCCGCCGCCGCACGCGGATCTGCCGCGCGGATAATGGGACGCCCGACAACGAGATGGTCGGCGCCGATGCGGATCGCCTCGGCCGGAGTCAGCGTGCGCTTCTGGTCGCCCGCCGCGCTCCCGGAGGGGCGAATGCCGGGCGTGACGATGATCATGTCCTTGCCGATGACCTCGCGCACGATCTCCGCTTCGGCGGCCGAGCAGACGATGCCGTCGATCCCGGCGGTGCGGGCCTGCTCGGCGCGCAGGCGCACGAGATCGCGCACCGCCAGCCCGTAGCCGGCATCACGCAGATCGCCATCGTCATAGGAGGTGAGCGCGGTGACCGCGAGCAGCTTGAGGGCGGCATCGCCGCGCCCCTCGACCGCGCCGCGCATGGTCTGCGGATAGGCATGGACCGTAAGGAAGGTGACGCCGAGCTTGGTCAGCGAATCCACGCCCTCGGTCACGGTATTGCCGATGTCGTGCAGCTTGAGGTCGAGGAAGACCTTCTTGCCCTCGGCGACGAGCTGGCGCGCGAGATCGAGCCCGCCGGCAAAGGCGAGACGATAACCGATCTTGTAGAAGGTGACGCCGTCTCCGAGCGTCGAGACGAGGCGATAGGCATCCCACACGGTCGGCACATCGAGAGCGACGATCAGGCGGTCGCGGACATCGTTGATCTTCTGCATCGGTCAATTCCCTGAGTTTCGAGGGAAGGCGCACGATTCGAAGCGGGATGCAAGCGCGGGAGCCCCGGCGCCGATACGCAGAACATCCTCCTACGCATCGGCGCCTTGCCGAGAAATCTATTCCCGCTTTCGGGCCGATCCTCTAGGCGTCGCGCTCCGCTTCCTCGGAGACGCCATCGATGTCCCTGGCTGCCCTGATCGGGTTCCTGCTGCTGACCGGCATGGCCGCCTATGTGCAGACGCTGACCGGCTTCGCCTTCGGGCTGATCGCGATGGGCGGCGTCGGCCTGACCGGCCTGCTCTCACTGCCGGATGCGGCGATGCTCATCAGCGCGCTCACGCTGGTCAATGCGACGCAGATGCTGCTCAAGGGCTGGCGCGATGTCGACTGGCGCAAGTTCGGATTGGTGCTGATCGCGAGCTGGCCCTTCGTCTTCATCGGCTTCCATCTGCTGGAATGGCTCGCCGCCAGCCGCGCCGACCTCCTGCGACTGGCGTTGGGTTTCGTGATCATCGTCTCCAGCCTGCAACTGGCGCGGAAACCGGACCCGCTCAAGCAGCCGTCGGGCGCGCCGAGCTACCTGTTCTTCGGCAGCATCGCGGGATTGATGAGCGGCATGTTCTCCACTGGAGGCCCGCCGCTGGTCTACCATTTTTATCGCCAGCCGATGCCGCTCGTCGTCGTCCGGGAAACGCTGGTGACGATCTTCGCGCTGAACGCCCTGTTCCGCACGGGACTCGTCATCGCCACCGACCAGATTCCCGCGCCATCGACGCTTTCAGGGCTCTTCGCCATTCCCGCGGTGATGCTGGGCACGCATCTGGCGCGGCGCTACCCGCCCCCGCTCACACAGGCCGCGATGCGGCAGATCGTGTTCCTGCTGCTGTTTTTGTCGGGCGTCTCGCTCGGCGCGCCAGCCGTCGCCCATCTACTCGGTTTCTGAAACCAGCCAATATCGCGCGAAATCACGCGCTATTACTTGCGCGTCAAATCATCCAGGAAAATCGATCAAAATTATTATCTCCAGAATATCAATATAAATAAAAATTCAATATATCTTTGTATTCAATTGACGCAAAAACTTAATCAAGATCAATTTTATTTTGATTTTCTTTTCTTTCAAGACGCTCTACATTAATTAGATATCCAACAAAACAACAAATCACCACATATCCAACTGCTGTATACTTATTTAAAAGACCGGTTAACTCTAAAATTACAGCAAATATCAGAAGCAAGATATTTGAGATAGTCAAAGACGACCAATTTTCAACCAGCCTTCCAATAACTACAATATAATTCCTCATCAATAATCCCATGAAACACTCACAAGCGATACACGATGATTAATTGCGCTCGATCTTGGAATATCAACTCAGAATAACGATAGATTCTCTACCGCATCCACCCTTTAAACGCCTCACCATCTGGCATCTTGCAACGACCGCGTCAGAACTGCGGCTCCTGCGGAGCCTGCGCGGCAAAGACCTGCTGGAAGACCTGCCCCCAGACATCCGGTGGCTGCGCACCGGAGACCGCGAGCTTGCCGTCGACGATGAAGAAGGGCACGCCGGTAACGCCGACCTTGCGAGCGTGATCCTCCAGTCCGATCACGGTCTCGCGCAGTTCGTCATTGGCGAGTTCATCGCGGGCGGCCTGCTCGTCGAAGCCCTGCTCGACCGCGATCTGGACCAGCGTCTCGATATCGCCGATGTCGCGGCCGTCCTGCCAATAGGCCCGGAACAGGGCGGCCGTCATGTCGCCGCCGCGCTGCACGGTGGAGGCGGCAGCGACCAGCATATGCGCCATGCGGGTGTTGACGCTCCGCGTCACCTTCCCCCAGTTGAAAGTGACGCCGCTCTCCAGCGCCGCTTCCGACAAACGGACCTCGATTTCCTTGCGCTTGCCCGGGCCGAACTTGCTTTCAAGATATTGCGTGCGGTCCATGCCCTCCTCGGGCATTTCCGGGTTCAGCTCATAGGGCAGCCAGGTGATGGCGAAGCGCTCGTTCAGGCCGTAGCGCTCCAGCGCCGTCTCCAGCCGGGCCTTGCCGATGAAGCACCAGGGGCAGGCGATGTCCGAGACGATCGCGAGCGGCATCTTGTCCTGCATATCGATATCCTCAGGTCTCAGGCGGGTAGCGATGCTGCCCACCGTGACGGTCTTCGGCGACCGCCTCCACGCCCGGCGTCTCGCAGCCGGAGAGGAAGGCGGGGCCGACCGGAATCTTGCCGGCACCGCCGGGGATGTCGAGGATATAGGTCGGCTGGCACAGGCCGGAAAGGTTTCCGCGCAGGCTTTTGACCAGCGCCTGCCCCTCTTCCAGCGTCAGCCGGAAATGCGAGGTTCCGGGCGCGAGATCGGGATGGTGCAGGTAATAGGGCTTGATGCGGTTCTCGACGAAGGCGCGCATCAACGCACCCAGCGTCTCGACATCGGCATTGACGCCCTTGAGCAGTACGGACTGGCTGATCAGGACATGGCCGGCATCGGCCAGCGTCGCGATCGCGGCGCGGGCGTCATCAGTGAATTCGCGCGGATGATTGGCGTGGATGGCGATATAGCTCGCCTTGCCGGGGATGCGCAGCGCCCGCGCATAATCCGGCGTGATCCGGCCGGGATCGACGACGGGCACGCGGGTATGCCAGCGCGCGACCTTGATATGCGGGATGCTGGCCAGGCGCTTGGCCACCTCACGCACGCGGCGGGCGGAGAGGATGAAGGGATCGCCGCCGGTCATGATCACCTCCCAGATCTCGGGACGGGAGGCGAGATAGGCGAGCGCGGCGTCGAGTTTCGCACCGGTCAGCGCATCGCCGCCGGGACCGACCATCTCGCGCCGGAAGCAGAAGCGGCAATAGACCGGGCAGGCATGGACGAGCTTAAGAAGCGCGCGGTCGGGATAGCGATGAACCACGCCCTCAACCGGGGAATGGGCGTCGTCACCGATCGGATCCACCAGCTCCTGCGGCAGCGTCGTGAGCTCGGCCGCGTCGGGGACGAACTGGCGCGCGATGGGGTCGGCCGGATCAGCCGGATCGATCAGCCCGGCGACGGCCGGCGTCACCGAAACGGCATAGCGCTCCGCCACCTTTTGCAGCGCTTCGCGGCGCTCAGGCGCGGCCAAGCCGGCCTCGACGAGCGCGTCGATGCTGCGCAGCGGCTGGCCACCGGGGGGCTGATGAACGGTCATGCCCCTCCCCTGCCCGGTTCCGCGACCGGCGTCCAGAGCACATCCTCGATCCGGCGTGCGCCGACGCAAAGCATGACGAGCCGGTCGAAGCCGAGCGCGATGCCGGATGCCGCCGGCATCAGCGCCAGCGCTTCCAGGAAATCCTCGTCGACCGGATAGCGCTCGCCATAGATGCGCTCCTTCTCGTCCATATCGGCCTCGAAACGGCGGCGCTGCTCGGCCGGATCGGTCAGCTCGCCGAAGGCATTGGCAAGCTCGACGCCGCAAGCATAGAGCTCGAAGCGCTCGGCCACGCGCGGATCGCCGGGCTTCGGCCTTGCGAGCGCAGCCTCGCTGATCGGGTATTCGCAGAGGATCGTGGCGCGGCCGCGGCCGAGATGCGGCTCGATGCGCTCGGACAGGACACGGCTGAAGATGTCGGACCATGTATCGTCTTCGGCGACCCGGATACCGGCCTCGATCGCATCGGCGGCGAGCCCGCCGCGATCGAACTCCTGATCGGCTGTCACCGTGCGCAGCAGGTCGATCCCGGCATGACGCCTGAAAGCCTCCTGCAAGGTCAGCCGTTCAGGCTCGGCGAAGGGGTCGGCCTCGATACCCCGCCAGCGCAGCATCGTCGCGCCGGTGGCACGCGCCGCCTCAGCCATCAGAGCCGCGCAGTCCTGCATCAGCGCCTCATAACCCTCGCCGGCCCGATACCATTCCAGCATCGTGAACTCGGGATGATGCAGGGCCGTGCGCTCGCGATTGCGGAAGACGCGAGCGAAATCGAAGATGCGGGTCTCGCCGGCCGCGAGCAGCTTCTTGGCCGCGAATTCCGGCGAGGTGTGCAGGTAATAGGGGTGAGCCTCGGCCGCATTGTCGATCAGCGTCGTGCTGAAGCCGTGCAGATGCGTCTCGTTGCCGGGCGAGAGCTGCAGGATCGCCGCCTCGACCTCGGTGAAGTCGCGGGCCTCGAACCAGCGCCGCAGCGCCGTCTTGATCCGCCCGCGCGCCTGCAAGGCCGGGCGCCGGTCAGCATGGACATCGGGTCGCCAGAACGGCGTCGGGGACGAACTCATCGAATCTCGCGTCAGAACTGTCGGGAAGCTTCCGTTTCGCGCGCGAATGCGGTAGTTGCGCGGCGACAGGAATTCGCATAGCGCGCGAAAACGCCGCGCACCAGCAAGGACATTCACGTGGTCAAGGTCATCGCCTCTTCCGTCCGCAAGGGCAACGTCCTCGAGCTCGACGGACATCTCTGTACCGTCATCTCGGCCGAGAGCTTCTTCCCCGGCAAGGGCACCCCGACGACGCAGATCGACATGCGCCGCATCTCCGACGGCACCAAGATGACGCAGCGCTACAAGACGACCGAACAGGTCGAGCGCGCCTATGTCGAAGACCGCGACTTCACCTATCTCTACCAGGACGGCGAGCAATACGTCTTCATGAACCCGGAGACCTACGACCAGATCCCGGTCGACAAGGACGTGATCGGCGACGCCGCTCCCTATCTCCAGGAGAACATGAAGGTCTCGCTCTCGGTGTTCGAGGACAAGGCCGTCGCGATCGAACTGCCGCAACGCGTGACGCTCGAGGTCATCGAGACCGAACCGGTGACCAAGGGCCAGACGGCTTCCTCCTCCTACAAGCCGGCGATCCTCTCGAACGGCGTGCGCAGCGCCGTTCCGCCGCATGTCGGCGTCGGCACCCGCGTCGTCGTGATGACGGCCGACGGCTCCTATGTCGAGCGCGCGAAGGACTAACCTCTCGCGTGCAGAGCGCAGGAGAAAGTTATCCTCTATAGCTTTACGCAGCGGGCCCTTTCCGGGCCCGTTGTCGTTTCCGAGGACATCATGACGCTCACAGTCAAGGCCGCCGCCCTTTCCGGCTTCGTGCAGACGCTCAAGGCGCTCGACGCCATTCTCGACAAGGCCGTCACCCAGGCCGAGACCCGCAAGATCCAGCCCGAGGTGCTGCTGACGGCTCGTCTCGCGCCGGACATGCTGGCCTTCACCCGCCAGATCCAGCTCTGCTGCGACTTCGCCAAGAACGCGGTCGCGCGCCTCTCCGGCGGCGAGAACCCGCGCTTCCCCGATGAGGAGAAGAGCTTCCCGGAGCTGAAGGAGCGCATCGCCAAGACGCTCGCCTTCATCGCCGCGGCCGATGGCGCCACGCTCGATGCCGGGCTTGCCCGCGAGGTCACCTTCCCGCGCGGCCCCTCGGCGACCGCAACGATGACGGGCGAGGGCTATCTCACCCGCTTCGCCATCCCGAACTTCTATTTCCACGCCACGACGGCCTATGACATCCTGCGCCAGAACGGCTTCCAGATCGGCAAGCAGGACTTCCTGCTCGGCGTCTTCGACGCCTGAGGCTCGCCTTCCGATATGAGCGCGACGCCGGCCATCACGATCGAGCGTGCTTCTCCCCGGGATGCCGGGGAGATCAGCGCGCTCTATCTGGCGTCGCGCGCGGAGGCCCTGCCCTATCTGCGCCGCGTCCATAGCGACGACGAGGTACGGAGCTGGATCGCGCATGTCAGGCTCGCCACCGGGGAGGCCTGGGTCGCGCGGGAGGCCGGGCGCATCCTCGGCTTCCTCTGCCTTGACGGCGAGGATCTCGACCAGCTCTACCTGCTGCCGGGCCAGCTCAGGCGCGGCATCGGCTCGCTGCTGCTTGCCAAAGCCAGGGAACGCAGTCCGGAAAGGCTCCACCTGTTCACCTTCCAGCGGAACACGGCGGCCCGCGCCTTCTACGAGCGTCACGGCTTCCGCCTCGTCGATCTCAACGACGGCGATCGCAACGAAGAGGGCGAGCCGGACGCGCTTTACGAGTGGCGCCGATCTTTTTCGGGCGAGCCCTTGTAATCGGGAAGACCGGTTCCCATTTCAGGCTCACGACGATGTCGAGAGCGTTCCACGGCTCTCCATTGTCGCTGAAGACGGCCATGAGCCGAACGTGTGACGCCGGATGTACGCGCACCGTTCCGCTGCATGGCCGTTGGCATTTCTGGGGTATTCATCCGTCATGGTCGGGCTTGTTCCGACCATCCACGTCTTCGTTCCCGCAACGCCGCGCCCAAGACGTGGATGCTCGCCACAAGGGCGAGCATGACGCCGCGGCTTTTCTCACCCCTGCAAAAACGGGTTGTTCTGCCGCTCCTCGCCCAGCGTGCTCGCCGGGCCATGGCCGGGCAGGAACTGGACGTCGTCGCCGAGCGGCAGGAGCTTGGTCTTGATCCCCGAGATCAGCGCCTCGTGATCGCCATAGGGAAAGTCGGTGCGACCGACAGAGCCGGCGAAGACGGTGTCGCCCGCCAGCAGGAAGCGCAGGTCCTTCTGGAAGAAGGTGACATGGCCCGGCGAATGGCCCGGCACATGCGCGACCGCGAAGGTGAGGTCGCCGAGCGTGACCGTGTCGCCATCCTTCAGCCAGCGCGTCGGCACGACCGCCCTCATGCCATGGACATCGAAGCGCAGCCCCTGCTCCGGCAGGGCGTCGAGCAGAGGCTTGTCGCCCTCGTGCGGCCCGATGATCGGGATCGACAGCGCTTCGGCCAATTCGGTGGCGCCGCCGGCATGGTCGAGATGGCCGTGGGTCAGCCAGATCGCGACCGGCGTGACGCCGAGCTCCTTGATGGCCGCCTGCAGGCGCGGCACGTCGCCGCCGGGATCGACGATCGCCGCCTCGTTGGACTTGGGCTCCCAGACGATCGAGCAATTCTGCTGGAACGGCGTCACCGGCACGACGGCAATCTGAAGCGGCGGCTGCTGGTCGGTCATGCGGGTGCTTTCGGATCCATGTGAGCGTGCGGAATGCGCGAACCTACCGTCCGCCGCAGCGACTGGCGATCAGTGCGCGGTAATTCACCAGCTCGGAATCCATCTCCGCGACATTGCGCGCACGTTCCGGCTCGCCCTGGCAGGTGGCGAAGACCGAGCGGGCCTTCTGGAGATAGGCGACATGCTCGCGCCAGGTCCGGCATTGCGTCGCCTGGTCGGCACTCGCCACACCTGCAAGCCGCGTCTGCTGGACGCGGAAACCAGCCTCGTTCTGGAAGAGATCGCGCGAGCAGGTCGCCGGGCGCGACTGCTGCGCCAGCACGGGAGCGGCCAGAAGGAGCGTCGCGACAGTCAGCGCGACCCTCATCCGAGGTTCAGCTCCTTGAAGAAGTCGTTGCCCTTGTCGTCGATGACGATGAAGGCGGGGAAATCCTCGACCTCGATCCGCCAGACCGCCTCCATGCCGAGTTCGGCATATTCGAGGACCTCGACCTTGCGGATGCAGTCCTGCGCCAGACGCGCGGCCGGGCCGCCGATCGAGCCGAGATAGAAGCCGCCATGGACCTTGCAGGCCTCGCGCACGGCCGCCGAGCGATTGCCCTTGGCGAGCATCACCATCGAGCCGCCGAAGGACTGGAACTGATCGACGAAGGAATCCATGCGGCCGGCCGTGGTCGGACCGAAGGAGCCCGAGGCAAAACCCTCCGGCGTCTTGGCCGGGCCGGCATAATAGACCGGGTGGTTCTTGAAATAGTCGGGCATGCCCTCGCCGCGCTCCAGCCGCTCGCGGATCTTGGCATGGGCAAGGTCGCGGGCGACGACGATCGTGCCGGTCAGCGACAGGCGCGTCTTGACCGGATGCTTCGACAGCGTCGCGAGGATCTCGCTCATCGGCTGGTTGAGGGCGATCTTGACCACGGAGCCGCCGAGCGCCGCTTCGTCGACATCCGGCAGGTACTTGGAGGGATCGGTCTCCAGCGCCTCCAGGAAGATGCCGTCCTTGGTGATCTTGCCCTTGGCCTGGCGATCCGCCGAGCAGGAGACGCCGAGCCCGATCGGCAGCGAGGCGCCGTGGCGCGGCAGGCGGATGACGCGGACATCGTGGCAGAAATACTTGCCGCCGAACTGCGCGCCGACGCCGAGCGCCTGCGTCATCTTGTGGACCTCTTCCTCCATTTCGAGGTCGCGGAAGGCGTGGCCCGAAGGCGAGCCCTTGGTCGGCAGCGCGTCGAGATATTTGGTCGAGGCGAGCTTCACCGTCTTGAGGTTCTGCTCGGCCGAGGTGCCGCCGATGACGATGGCGAGGTGATAGGGCGGGCAGGCGGCGGTGCCCAGCGTCAGGATCTTCTCCTTCAGGAACGCCATCATGCGGTCCTTGGTCAGGAGCGAGGGCGTCGCCTGATAGAGGAAGGTCTTGTTGGCCGAGCCGCCGCCCTTGCAGACGAAGAGGAATTTATAAGCGTCCTCGCCCTCGGCGTAGATGTCGATCTGTGCCGGCAGGTTGGTCGCGGTGTTCTTCTCCTCGAACATCGAGAGCGGCGCGAGCTGCGAATAGCGCAGGTTGCGCTTGAAATAGGCGTCCGCCACGCCCTCGCCGAGCGCAGCCTCGTCCTCGCCATCGGTCCAGACCTTGCGGCCCTTCTTGCCCATGATGATCGCGGTACCGGTGTCCTGGCACATCGGCAGCACGCCGCCTGCGGCGATGTTGGCGTTCTTCAAGAGATCATAGGCGACGAACTTGTCGTTCGAGGTCGCCTCGGGATCGTCGAGGATCTTGCCGAGCTGGGCGAGATGGCCGGGGCGCAGCAGGTGGTTGATATCGATGAAAGCCTGTTCGGAAAGCTGGCGGATCGCCTCGCGCGAGACGCTCAGGACCTCGCGGTCGCCGATCTTCTCGACGCTGACGCCCTCGCTGCCGAGCTTGCGATAGGGCGTCGTATCCTCGCCGAGCGGGAAGAGATCGACATGCGTATAGGCCATGACCAGCGGCTCCGAAACAAGGTGCGCCGCGTTCGGGACATGGAAGACGCGGCGCCGATCCAGCCGGGGTCATAGCCCGTCGGCCGGGAACGTCCAAGCAGTCTTTAATCCGTCTAGGCTGAGAGCGGAGTTGTACGACAAGGCCAATTGGCGGATTGCTTCTGATCGCACCCTCTTGTCATTCCGGGGCGCGCCGCAGGCGCGAACCCGGAACCCACGACGGGGTGAAACATCCGTTGTCTGGTTATTTAAGGCGGCTCACCCGGTCGTGGGTTCCGGGTTCTTCGCTGTGCGAAGCCCCGGAATGACAAAGGGTGTGATTCGATGCCGCCAGGATCGAATATTGACGGTTCAAGCCGCTTGCGCGGCCGATTCGGCGAGGATCGCGTAGATCGCCGCGGGGTCGCGGATCTTGCGGACCTGTTCCAAAACGGACTGGTTGCGCAGCACGCGCGCGACGCGGGCGAGCGCCTTGAGGTGGTCGGCGCCGTCGCCCTCGGGCGCGATCAGCACGAAGATGATGTCGACCGGCTGGCCGTCGAGTGCGTCGAAATCGATCGGCTTCTCGGTGCGGGCGAAGAGACCGACGAGGCGGTCGATACCCGGCATCCGGCCGTGCGGGATGGCGATGCCATCGCCGATGCCGGTCGAGCCGAGGCGCTCGCGCTGGAGCAAGGCTTCGAACAACTCGCGGTCCGGAAGGCCCGTCAGCGTGGCGGCATGCTGGGCAAGCTCCTGCAGAGCCTGCTTCTTGCCGTTGGCCCGCAGCGGCGAGATCACCGCGGCGGGGCTCAGAAGATCGGTCAGCGTCATTCGCCCGTCCATGCATGTCCCGTGCCGGCCGAAAAGCCGTCGGCACGGGTCAGGTTCGACGGCCGGAGCGGATCGCCCGCCGGCCTTAGGACAGCGATGCCGGCGGATCGATCCAGCCGATATTGCCGTCGCGGCGGCGGTATACGATGTTCATGCGACCATTGCCAGCGTGGCGGAAGACGACAACCGGCGCACCCGTCAGGTCGAGCTCGGCAACAGCGTCGCTAACCGTCCTGACATGCAGGGATTTGGTCGATTCCGCGACGATCACCGGGTTATCGGCGGCAGTAGACCCGTCGAAATCCTCGATATCGTCATCGGGGGCCGCGATCACATAGCTGGGGATTTCGATCCCGACATCGCGGCCATTGGCACTCGAACGGTCCTTCAGCCTGCGCTTGTAGCGTCGCAGCCGCTTCTCGATGCGCTCAGCCATCTTGTCGAGGCTGGCATAGGGATCGTGCGCGGTGGCGGAGGCTTCCAGCGTGATCCCGGAGGAGAGGTGCAGGACGCCATCGGTGCGGAAGGCAGTGCCGTCCTTGTCGACCGTGACATGGCCCTGATAGCCACCCTCGTAATATTTGCTGACCGCCGCAGCGACCCGCTCCTCGGCCTGGCCGCGGAGCGCCTCGCCGACATCGAGATTCTTGCCGGAGATTCGCAAGCTCATGGAGTGCTTCCCCTTGGTTAGCCATGGCCCTGTTCGGCCATCTCTAGGAGCTAAGAACCGGGAGTCGGGGTTGTCAATGAGCCGGCGCAATCATGACGCGCATGCGCAGGGCCTTTGGAACAAATTCGCTTAACGTTCTGCCGCCGCCATCGCGACCTTCTCGCGCCGCCGCTCCATCGAGGACGGGATTCTCAGGGATTCGCGGTATTTCGCCACAGTACGCCGGGCGATATCGATGCCACCGTCCTTCAACCGGGTCACAATGGCATCATCAGAGAGAACCGCCGAGGGACTCTCGTCGTCGATCATCTGCTTGATCCGGAAGCGCACGGCTTCCGCCGAATGCGCCTCGCCATAGCCGGTCGCGGCAATCGCAGCCGAGAAAAAGTATTTCATTTCGAAGACCCCGCGCGAGCAGGTCAGGTATTTGTTCGAGGTGACGCGCGATACGGTTGATTCGTGCATGGCGATGGCGTCTGCCACGGTCTTGAGGTTGAGCGGGCGCAGATGCTCGACGCCATGGGCGAAGAAGCCGTCCTGCTGGCGCACGATCTCGCTCGCAACCTTCAGGATCGTCCGGGCGCGCTGCTCCAGCGAGCGGGTCAGCCAGTTCGCGGTCTGCAGGCATTCGGCGATGAAGGCCCTGTCCTCGTCGCTGCGAGCCGCCCTCGAGACGCGCGCGTGATAGGTCTGGTTGACCAGCAGGCGCGGCAGGGTGTCGGGGTTGAGGTCGATCAGCCAGGAGCCGTCCGGAGCGGCGCGAATGAAGACATCCGGCACCACGGTCTCGGCGGCCGAGCCGCCGAAGGCACGGCCGGGCTTTGGGTCGAGGCGGCGGATCTCCCCGACCATGTCGGCGATATCCTCGTCATCGACGCGGCAGAGGCGCTTCAAGGCGGCGAAATCGCGCTTGGCGACGAGCGGCAGGTTCGCGACGAGCATCTGCATGGCCGGGTCGAAGCGATCGCGGTCGCGCAACTGGATGGCCAGGCATTCGGCGACGTCGCGAGCCGCGACCCCGGAGGGATCGAACCCCTGGACGACACGCAACACGGCCTCGACCCTGTCGATGGCGACGCCAAGGCGTTCGGCTATCTCCGGGAGCGGCTCCCCGAGATAGCCGCTATCGTCGACCGCATCGATGATGTGGCGGCCGATGATGCGCTCAGCCGGCGTCACGACGGCGAGGTCGAGCTGCGCGACCAGGTGGTCGTGCAGCGAAGCATCCGCCGTCAGGCTGCTCTCGAAACCCTCGGGATCGCCGTCGAAGGACCCGCCCGTCGCGCCATAGGCGCCGCCCACGATCGGCAGGCTGTCGGCGCCACCCGCCTCGCTGCGGGCGGTTGTCGGCTGTTCGTTCTGGAAGACGTTGTCGAGGCCGGTGCCGAGCCTACCTTCCATGCCCTCCTGCGTGTGCAGGCTCTCGGCCTTGGCGAAGCTCTCGGCGTCGGCGGCCTGAGGGTTGTCGGCATCCTCGGAGCGCGCCGGCTGCCCTTGGGCTTCATCGCGCTCCAGCAAGGGATTGCGTTCCAGCTCGCCCTCGACAAAATTCTGGAGTTCGAGATGCGAAAGCTGCAGGAGCTTGATCGCCTGCAGCAACTGCGGCGTCATCACCAGGGACTGTCCCTGGCGCAGCTCCATGCGCGGCATCATCGCCATACGCGAAAGGCCCTTCCCGCTCGCGCACCATCGGCACGCTTCTTGCTTGCGGAAGGGACACTAGCGCCGGCTCACCGCCGCGTCAAAGGCTCACCCATGCCTGCGGCCGGAATTCTGGTGCACCGCAGCAAAACGGCAGCGACGCGCAGGCTCCACCGCCTCAGAGACGGAAATCCTCACCCAGATAGACGCGCCTGACATCCGGGTTCGCGATGATCTCGGCCGGAGAGCCTTCGGTCAGCACGCGCCCGGAATGGATGATGTAGGCGCGATCGACGAGACCGAGCGTCTCGCGGACATTGTGATCGGTGATGAGCACGCCGATGCCGCGATCGGTGAGCTGCCGCACCAGCGCCTGGATATCGCCAACCGCGATCGGATCGATACCCGCGAAGGGCTCGTCGAGCAGGATGAAGGAAGGCTTGCCGGCGAGCGCGCGGGCGATCTCGCAGCGGCGGCGCTCGCCGCCCGAGAGCGCGATCGAGGGCGCCTTGCGCAGACGGGCAATCGTGAATTCTTCGAGCAATTGGTCGAGCTGGCGCTCGCGCGCCTTGCGGTCGGGCTCGACCACCTCCAGCACTGAGCGGATATTGTCCTCGACCGACAGGCCGCGGAAGATCGAGGCCTCCTGTGGGAGATAGCCGATACCGAGCCGCGCGCGCTGGTACATCGGCAGAGCGGTGATGTCGTTGCCCTCGAGCGAGATGATGCCGGCATCGGCCGCCACGAGGCCGGTGATCATGTAGAAGATCGTGGTCTTGCCGGCACCGTTGGGACCGAGCAGGCCGACCGCCTCGCCCTGACGCAGATGAAGGCTGGCATCGGACACGACGGCACGGCCGCCATAGCTCTTGCGCAGACCGGAAACCGCGAGGATTCCAGCCCCGCCGATGGCTGCGACGCTAGAAGCACCCGGCCGGGCCACCTCCTGCTCACGACTACCGAACAGACCACGCAAGCGACCGAAGACACCCGGCTGTTGCGGGCGCGGAGCCGGGCGCGCCGGCGGGGCCATGGGGCGAGGCGCTTCGGAAACGGTCACTTGCGGCACGATCAGTTGGTAGGCTTGGGCGCCGGCTGAGCCGGCTTGGCGCCGGGCTTGCCGGCATCGGTCTTGTTGGCGTCGTTCGGCACGAACAGGCCCTGCACGCGCCCGCCTTCGACATTGGCGACGCCGGTGACGGTGTCATAGGTCAGCTTCTGGCCACGGGTCACATTGGGCCCGTCGTTCAACGCGACGTTGCCGGTCATGATGACGAGGTTCCGGGAGCGGTCGAACTCGGCATTGTCGGAGGTCGCAGCCTGCGTCTTCGAGACCACGGTCACCGGGCCCTTGCACAGGATGCGCTTGATCGAGCTGTCATTGCCCGCTCCCGCCGCTGCGGGTGCCGGCGTCGCGGCTGCCGGGGCCGGCGTCGCCGGACGACCGGCGGTTCCGCCCGGGCCGCCGCGGCCCTCGTAGAGCACGGTCATCACGGTGCAGCGAACCGTCGTCTCGCCCTGCACGGCCACGACATTGCCCGAGAAGACCGCCTTGTTCTCCTTGTCGACCACGTCGAGCTTGTCGGCATCGATCTTGATCGGTTCCTTGCTGTCGCCGCCGAGCCCGCCCAGCGCCGAGGACGCGCCCCGCTGCTTGGCCGGGGCCGCCTGAGCAAAAGCTTCCTGGGGAGCACCGAGCAGCGCGAATCCGGCCGCAAGGAGCAGCGCGGCGTCGCGGGCATGCGCGAAACGGAGCATCTGGCCAACCTTGGTCATGTCACTGTCTCTTCCCATTCCCGGCGTCGCCTGCCGGTACCCCATCCGCGGGGGGAACCCGATTCGCGTTCAGCAGTTCCGGCATCGGCGTGCTGCCCTCGCGTTCGGGGCCGGCGAGCGTACCTGCTGGCGCGTTCCGGATGAAGACCCGCACCCGCCCCTCGAAAGCGATCAACTCGCCATTGTTCTTCACGTCAAGTGTGTCGGCATCGACGGTAGTCTCACCGAGGCTGACCTTGACGGGTTCCTTCGAGACCACGGTGCCGGATTTGAAGTCGACATCGGCCGTCTTCATCTGCATATCGTGGCCGTTCTCGGTGCGGATCTTGACGTCGTCGACGAGACGCAGCTTCTCCTTCTGCGTGTCGAAGAGGCCCGTCTTCGCGTTCACCGTCACCCAGCCTTCGCGCTCCATCTGGATGCGCGCCGTCAGCGCCTGCAGCTCGATCTGCGTCGGGTTCCGGATCTCCTGGAACGCGTTCACGGCCGTGACCTGGTAGGGCCGATTATCCTTGCGGTAGCCCGAGAGCTTCGGCGTCTCCATCCTGACCTTGCCGCCGGTGATGCCGACGGAGCTGACCGAGACATTCGCCAGCTTGCCGCCGAGCGGCGACAGGAAGGGAATCACGACCAGCGCGAGCACCAGCGTCACGGCGGCGACGGGAATGACCCAGCGCAGCAGATGCACCAGCCGCGTATGGCGCCGCGCCGCTCCGAAGGCCGCGCGACGGCGCGCCGCCTGCGCGGACAGCCCGGCCGCCGGGTCGTTGAAGGTCATTGCCAAAGTCATGTCCCGCGCAATGGCAGCCGCTCACGGCATTTTCGTGTCACAGGACAGGCCACATCGCGCCCCCGCGCAGCTCGTCCATGCGGGTTCGAACGCACGTCCGCGCGCTCAACCCGCGCGCAGACTGACGCAAGAAGCCTTAGAAATTGTCAAGTGTGGGCGAAGATGTCGGTCTCGCCCCAGCCAGCGAGATCGAGCTCGGCGCGATAGGGCAGGAACTGGAAACAGGCCTGGGCGAGCTGCCGGCGGCCTTCGCGCGCCAGCATCGTCTCCAGCTTCTCGTGCAGCGCATGCAGATGCAGGACATCGGAGGCTGCGTAGGCGAGCTGGGCCTCGCTCAGCGTGTCCGCACCCCAGTCCGAGGATTGCTGCTGCTTCGACAATTCGACGCCGAGCAACTCGCGCACGAGATCCTTGAGCCCGTGCCGGTCGGTATAGGTGCGGGTCAGCTTCGAGGCGATCTTGGTGCAGTAGACCGGTGCCGTGACCACGCCGAAGGCATGCTTGAGCACGGCGACATCGAAACGAGCGAAGTGGAAGAGCTTCAGCACGGCCGGATCCTCGAGCAGGCGGATCAGGTTCTTCGGCCGTTCGCCGCCCTTCGGGATCTGCACGACATCGGCGGTGCCGTCACCGCGCGACAACTGGACGACGCAGAGCCGGTCGCGATGCGGGTTGAGGCCGAGCGTCTCGGTGTCGATCGCGACGCTGGATCCGGCGTCGTAGCCGTCCGGCAGGTCGCCGCGATGGAAACGGATGGTCATGCTCAAAACCTCACTCGGGCGGCGCGAACGCGCCCTTCAACTGCACTTCACGGAAACGGGAAACGACAGGCCGCGCGCCAATGGCGACGCAGGTTTCGCAGCTAACGGCCTGCCTCTCCCCGTTCAAGCCCTTTCTGTGCCGAGATAAACTCTTAGGCGCCTCATTAACCCTTTATTCACCATGCGCTTCAACCGCGAAGCTGACCATGCGACAACTGCCCATCGGAGCCCGCAGCATGTCCCTGGTCCGCCTGTTCACTGACTTTCACGGCCGCATCGGACTGCGGACCTTCTGGCTCGGCAGCATCGCAGTCGCGTTGACGCTGCTCGCCACCGAGCGCACCGTTCTGCTTCTGGCGGATCATCGCCACGAGGCGATGATCATCCCCGTCATCAAGGCCCTCGCCCTGTTCCCCTGGGCTGCCCTGGCCGCGAAGCGCGCCACAGACCGCGGCAGCACGCCGCTGTTCGGCATCCTGCTGATCTGCGCCATCGTGCTGCCGGAACATCTGAGACCTCTCGTCTCGATCGGCTGGCGCCCGTCGCTGGAAGCGATCTCGACCATGGCCTGGGTCGTCGCCTTCATCGATCTCGGGCTCCTGCCATCGGCAAAGGCGCGGGACGGGGTTGCGGCAGACCCGGCTGGTGCTAAAGCGGCGGAATGAGCACCGCACCGACCTCCCCCGCCCCTACCCTCTCCTTCGATCCGACCGATCCCGTCGCGCTGACGCAGGCCTTGGTCCGCTGTCCTTCGGTGACGCCCGAGGAAGGCGGAGCGCTCGCGCTGCTCGATGCCGTGCTGTCGGCGGAAGGCTACGCGGTGCACCGCCCCGTCTTCAGGGAGCCGGGCACGCCGGATGTCGAGAATCTCTATGCCCGCATCGGCAGCACCGCGCCGGTCTTCGTGATCGCCGGGCATACCGATGTCGTTCCCGTCGGCGACGCGGCCTCCTGGACCCGCGAGCCCTTCGGCGGCACGATCGAGAACGGCACGCTCTACGGCCGCGGCGCCTGCGACATGAAGGGCGGGCTCGCCGCCATGGTTGCGGCCGCGATCCGCTACCGACGCGACAATCCCGATGCGCCCGGCTCGATCGCCTTCCTGGTCACCGGCGACGAGGAAGGTCCCTCGGTCAACGGCACGGTCAAGCTTCTGGCCTGGGCGCATGAGCGCGGCGAGCGCTTCGACCATTGTATCCTCGGCGAGCCGACCAATCCGGCCGCGATGAGCGACATGATCAAGATCGGCCGGCGGGGCTCGCTGACCGGCAAGCTCATCGTGCAGGGCACGCAGGGCCATGTCGGCTACCCCCATCTCGCCGACAACCCGATCCGGGGCATGGTCCGCCTGCTCGCCGCCCTCGACGCCACTCCGCTCGACGGCGGCACGCAGCATTTCGACCCGAGCAATCTCGAAGTCACGACGCTTGATGTCGGCAACCCCGCGACCAACGTCATCCCGGCGCAGGCGAAGGCGGCCTTCAACATCCGCTTCAACGATAGCTGGACGCCGGAGACGCTCGCCGCCGAGCTGGAACGCCGCCTGCGGGAGGCGGCCGGCAACCAGGTGCGCTATACGCTCGAGGTCCAGCCGACCAATGCGGTGGCCTTCCTGACCGAGCCCGGCCCCTTCGTCGCGCTCGTCACTGAGGCCGTCGAGGCCGAGACCGGCAAGCGCCCGGCGCTCTCGACCACGGGCGGCACCTCCGACGCGCGCTTCATCAAGAACTATTGCCCCGTCGTCGAATACGGGGTGGTCGGCAAGACGATGCACCAGGTCGACGAATGCGTCGCCGTCGCCGACCTCCTGTCGCTCCAGCGGATCACGCAGCGTTTGCTCGCCAGCTATTTCGCTGCGCAGCACCGGGCTTGACGCGCCGAATTCACGGGCCATTATCTCTTCATTAGACGAAAGTCTAAGATCGCAGATAATGGAGACCGTGATGAGGCTGGCAGCCGATGACGTCGCCCGTTCGCTGCGCGGCTCCTGGCACCTGATGACCCGTGGCGCCGAGGCCCTGTCGGAGCTCGACCTGACGCGGGACGGGTTCTGGCGCTCCTTCCTCGCCTTCGCGCTGATGCTGCCCGCGACGATCGCCATCCTCGCAGCCGTGCGGCTGACCGCCGGATTGCCGAACAGCGCCGGCCTCTTCACCGCGCCGGCGCTGGCCCTGTCGGTGACCGCAGCTCTCGCGCTGACGATCCTGGCGGTGCCGGCCCTGCTGATCGCATTGCGCCCGGAACTCGCGCGGAGCCCGCGCTTCACCAGCTTCGTCATCGCCTGGAACTGGGCCGGCATCCTCTCGGCCAGCCTGATGGCGGTTCCCGCGGCGATCTTCGCAATCGGCTGGGCGCCGCCGGCGCTGGCGATCGTGCAATCGCTGTTCTTCGCCGTGATCGTGCTGCGCCTGCGCTATTGCGTGGCGCGCGCCGTCTTCGGACCGGAGAGCCGGGGCATCGCCATGATGCTGGTCATTGCCAGCATCATGCTCGACTACGGCGTCACCCGGCTGTTCGGGCTGTTCTGAGAAGCCTGCGCCTCACTCGACGTAATCGACGCCAGCCAGGTAGAGCCCGCAGGACGGCGCCAGTGCAGCGCATTGCGAGCGGTCGCGCGCAGCCAGCACCTTGCCGACCTTGTTCTCCGGCCAACGCCCCATCCCGACCATCTTCAGGCAGCCGACGATCGAGCGGACCTGATGATGCAGGAAAGAACGGGCGTGGACATAGACGACGATCTCGGAGCCCTCGCGACGGACGTCGCAGCGATCGAGCGTGCGGATCGGGCTGTTGGCCTGGCATTCGGCGGCGCGGAAGGTGGTGAAGTCATGATGGCCGAGCAACGCCTTGGCCGCGCGGTCCATCGCCTCGTGGTCGAGCTTGACCGGCACATGCCAGACCCGATCGCGCTCCAGCGCCGGCTGGGCCCGGCGATCGAGGATGCGATAGACGTAATAGCGGCGCCGCGCCGAGATGCGGGCGTCGAAATCATCAGGCACCAATTCGGCGCTGAGGACAGCGACCGGAATTCGCTTCAGCCGGGCATTGGTCGCATCGCGGACGACATCGGTGCGCCATTCCTTGTCGATATCGACATGGGCGACCTGATGGGTGGCGTGGACCCCGGCATCGGTCCGGCCGGCGCAATGCAGCCTGACCGGATGGCCACAGAAGGCCTCGACCGCCTCCTCGACGCTCTGCTGCACGGACGGGCCGTTGAGCTGGCGCTGCCAACCCGAGAACGGCGTCCCATCGTACTCGATGACGAGCTTGTAGCGCGGCATCAGGCGACCTTCCTCATCCCTGCGCCGTCATCCCGGACAAGCGGCGAAGCCGCGCCGATCCGGGATCCATGCCGGAGCATCGTCGATGAAGGTTCCGGCATGGATCCCGGGTCTTCGCTTCGCTGCGCCCGGGATGACGGCGTAGAGGATGAAATCATCGGTTCAGAGCTTGGCACCGGCTCCGAGCCGGGCGCCACGCAGGAACTCGGCCCCGCTCATCGGCGCCTTGCCGGCGCGCTGGACCTGCAGCAGCTTCACCGCGCCGACGGCGCAGGCGACCGTGCCCTCATCGTCGAGCAGCGTACCGGGCTCGGCCGCGCCGCCGGCACGGGCGGTGCGCAGGATCTTGAGCCGCTCCAGCCCCTTGCCGAGATCAATCTCGGCGAAGGCGCCCGGGAAGGGCGAGAGGCCGCGCACGAGGTCATGGACCTGCTGGGCCGGCAGCGACCAGTTCAGCTTCGCCTCCGCATTGGCGATCTTGCTGGCATAGGTCACGCCTTCCTCCGGCTGCGGCGTGAACTGCAGGCCGCCGCGCCCGAGCGCCGCGAGCGCGCGCACCATCAGGTCGGCGCCGAGAGGACTCAATCTGTCGTGCAATTCGCCGGCCGTCATGTCAGGGCCGATCGCCAGCTTCTCGACCATCGCGACGGGGCCGGTGTCGAGACCGGCTTCCATCTTCATCACGCAGACGCCGCTCTCGGCATCGCCCGCCATGATCGCGCGCTGGATCGGGGCAGCGCCGCGCCAGCGCGGCAGCAGCGAGGCATGAAGGTTGAGGCAGCCGAGTTCGGGCAGATCGAGGATCGCCTGGGGCAGGATCATGCCGTAGGCGACGACGACCGCGACATCGGCCTGATGCGAGGCGATGATCTCGGCCTGCTCCGGCGTCTTCAGCGTCTTGGGGGTGAAGACCGGGATGCCGAAGCGTTCGGCGGCGCGATGCACCGGCGAAGGCTTCAGTTCGAGGCCCCGCCCCGCCTGCGCCGGGGCACGGGTGTAGCAGGAGACGACCTCATGCCCCTGGCCGACGATCTCGGTCAGCACCGGCACGGCGAAATCCGGCGTGCCCATGAAGATGACGCGCAAACTCATACGCTCGACCTTACCTAAAAACGAATGTCATCCCGGGCGACCGAAAGGGGGCCTGGGATTCTGCCTGAACCTTTGCCGGATGCACTCCGGCATGGATTCCGGATCTACGCTGCGCTCCGTCCGGAATGACAGCGCATCGATCGCAAATCTCAAGCCGCCGAACGCTTGGCCGACTTGGCGAATTTCTTGGTGACGCGCTCGCGCTTCAGCCGCGAGAGATGGTCGATGAAGAGAACGCCGTTGAGATGGTCGATCTCGTGCTGCAGGCAGGTCGCCAGCAGGCCGTCGGCCGCGATCTCCTGCGTCTTGCCGTCGAGATCCATGTAGCGGACCTTGACCTCGGCCGGGCGCTCGACCTCCTCGTAATATTCGGGGATCGAGAGGCAGCCTTCCTCGTAAACGCTGAATTCCTCCGAAGACCAGGTGATCTCCGGATTGATGAAGACCTGCGGCTTCTTCGGCTCGGGCTCCTCGCCCTCCTTCGCCTCCGGCTTCGACAGGTCGATCGTCACCACGCGCAGCGGCACGCCGATCTGGATCGCGGCGAGACCGATGCCGGGCGCGTCGTACATCGTCTCGAACATGTCCGCGACCAGCGTCCTGATCTCGGGCGTGACAGCCTCGACCGGCTTCGAGACGAGGCGAAGCTGGGCGTCGGGCAGGATGACGAGCGGGCGAACGGACATGGGATTCCAAGGGAAAAGAGCTGTTGAACCGGGGACATAAGCATTTGTGAGAGGACGGTCAAACTGTTCCGCTTTCGTTCGCCATTACCAGCCGAATCGGCTAGGCTCCCGTGCATGAACGAGATCGCCTTCACCCTGCTGGAACGCCCGGTGACCTGGGCCGAAGCTGCGCTCGGCTTCGGGGCGCTGAGTCTCGTCCTGCTGCTGATGGCGGTGATTGCCGGCTGGCGCGGCGGCAAGGCCCGCGCGATCGAAGCCGCGATGGCCACCGAGCGCGCCCGCGAGATGGACGACAAGGTCGCGGAGATGAACCGCCAGCAGGCGGAGCTCGCCGGCCGGATGCAGTCCATGGCCGAGATCCTCTCGACCCGGCAGGGCGATCTCGCACGGCTCGTCGCCGACCGGATGGACGGGCTGAGCCACAAGGTCGGGCAAGGGCTGGAACGGAACGTCCAGCAGACCACCGAGAGCCTCGGCAAGCTGCAGGAGCGGCTGGCGGTGATCGACAACGCCCAGAAGAACCTGACGGACCTGACATCCGAGGTCGTGACGCTCAGAGACGTGCTCGCCAACAAGCAGGCGCGCGGCGCCTATGGCCAGGGCCGGATGGAAGCGATCATCCGCGACGGCCTGCCCGCCGCCTTCTTCGCCTTCCAGCCGCAGCTCTCGAACGGGAAGCGGCCGGACTGCTTGGTCACCCTGCCCGGCGACGGACGCGGCCTCGTCATCGACGCCAAATTCCCGCTGGAGAGCTTCACGCTGCTGCGCGAGGCCCGTGGCGACGACGCCAGGAAGGCCGCCGGCCAGCGCGTGCGCAGCGATGTCGGCGTGCATGTGAAGGATATCGCCGAGCGCTATTTCCTGCCGGGCGAGACGCAGGACGTCGCACTGCTCTTCGTGCCCTCGGAATCGATCTACGCCGACCTGCACGAACATTTCGACGATGTCGTGCAGCGGGCGCACCGGGCCCGCATCATGATCGTCTCGCCCTCCCTGCTGGCTCTGGCGATCCAACTGATGCAGTCGCTGGTGCGCGATGCCCGGATGCGCGAGGAAGCGCAGGTGATCCAGAGCGAGGTTGGCAAGTTGCTCGACGACGTGCGCCGGCTCGGCGAGCGCGTCGACAAGCTCGACAATCATTTCCGGCAGGCACAGGACGATGTCGGCCAGATCAAGACCTCGGCCGGCAAGGTCACCAGCCGCGCCGAAAAGATCGGCGCGCTCGATTTCGACGACGAGAAGAGCGAGCCGAAGCTGCCCTTCGCCAAGGGGCTGGAGCTGAAGCGCGCGGCCGAATAGCGGCCGCCTGCCCCCTTCCGAGAGCGCCACCCATGGGGCGCATCAAGAAGAACACGCAACTATAACTAGAATTACAACCACTAGTTGAGGGTGCAAAATTAATGCGCGCCAACCTCCCGCTTATCGTTAGAGCAACTTTAAGAGTTCTCTGAAAATTTGAGGGGAAATCGCAACCTGAATACAGTCGCCTGTCATGTTTCGAACCGGACGAGCCCGACGATTGCCTAGAAAATAGGCACCCCGAATACCCCCACCACTCTCCTCATCATCGCGGCCTCTCCCCGGAAAGTTCATCATGGCCTTGAGCATTAAGACCAAGCTGGCGAGCGCGCTCGTCGCGCTGACTCT
Organism: Allobosea sp. FG18; assembly: GCF_057809495.1. Classification (NCBI taxonomy): domain Bacteria; kingdom Pseudomonadati; phylum Pseudomonadota; class Alphaproteobacteria; order Hyphomicrobiales; family Alloboseaceae; genus Allobosea; species Allobosea sp. FG18. Next base: position 148,871 of record NZ_JBMDKB010000001.1, on the reverse strand, counting down.
CTGCGTCCTCGTCGTCGGCGCTTGCGGATTCCTAGCCCTTCGATCCGTCACACAGCGGGTCGACGAAGTTGTCCAGAACAACGTCATCCCGATGGAGCAGTTGCGCATCGTCAGCGACATGTACGCGGTCAATGTCGTCGACACGATCTGGAAGGCGCAGAGCAACCAGATCACCTGGACGAACGCGCTGAAGAGCGTCCAGGACGCGGTGGGGAATATCGACAAGGGCTGGAAGGCCTACCTGCCCACCATCACGGCCGCCGACGAAAAGCAGATTGCCGAACAGGCGACGGTGCTGATGAAGACCGGCGATGCCGCCGTTGCCAAGTTGATCGGCATTCTGAAGGAGCGTGACGAGAGCGCGCTGCGCATGTTCGCCACTGACGAGCTCTACAAGGCGATCGACCCGATCTCCGCCAAGCTCGGGGAGCTGACCTCGATGCAGCTCTCCCAGGCACGAGACCGGGGCATGGAAGCACAGTCCATCGCCGGCTCCGCCACCATCCTGTTGCTGGTCATGGCCGGTGGCGCCTTGCTGGTCGCTGCCCTGGCGCTGGCCTTCGTCATCGGCGGCATCGTGCGCCCCCTTGCCGGCATGACCGACGCGATGAAGCGCCTGGCCGGCGGCGAGCAGGATGTCACGGTGCCCAGCATCGGCCGCCGCGACGAGATCGGCGACATGGCTGGAGCCCTGCAGATCTTCCAGGAGAATGCCGCCCGCGTCCGTGCACTGGAAGAGCAGGAGCGCATCGCTGCGGCCGCGCGTCTCGCCCGGGCGCAGTCGATGGAAGCGGTCGTCTCCGATGTCAGCGAGGTCGTTGCAGCGGCGGCGGCCGGTGATTTCTCGGCACGGCTCCAGATCGACGACGGCGACGAACAGATGCAGCGACTGGTCGCCGGCATCAACGAGATCAACCGCGTCGTCGACAGCGCCACGACCGAGTTCGCGGACATCCTCCAGGCGATCGCCGGCGGCGACCTGACGCGCCAGATCGGAACCGGCTACCGCGGCCGCTTCGCCGACCTGAAGGGCGCGATCAACGAGACGGTGGACCGCCTCTCGGCGACGGTCGCGACGATCCAGACAACCTCGGCCGATGTCGGCCTCGCCGCACGCGAGATCAGCATAGGTGCCGACGACCTGTCGAAGCGCACCGAGGAACAGGCTTCCTCGCTGGAGCAGACGGCCGCCACGACCGAAGAGCTCGCAGCCTCGGTCAAGGCCTCGGCCCAGGCTTCCCGTTCGGCGGCAACCGCTGCGGATGAGGCGGCAAGCGCTGCGCGGTCCGGCGGCACGATTGCCGGCCAGGCGGTCGATGCCATGGCCCGGATCGAGACCGCATCGCAGAAGATCTCCGACATCATCCGGGTGATCGACGACATCGCCTTCCAGACCAACCTGCTCGCGCTCAATGCTGCAGTCGAGGCGGCGCGCGCCGGTGACGCCGGCAAGGGCTTCGCCGTCGTCGCCTCCGAGGTCCGGACACTGGCGCAGCGTTCCAGCGAAGCGGCGAAGGACATCTCCGAGCTGATCTCCTCGTCCAATGCCGAGGTCGGCGAGGGCGTGAAGCTGGTGCGCAGGGCCGGCGAAGCCCTGACGCAGATTCTCGCGGCCTCGCAGAAGGTCGCGGCGACGATCGCCGACATCTCGGCAGCCTCGGGCGAGCAGGCCAACGGCATCGACGAGATGAGCCAGGCGGTGGCGCATCTCGACGAGATGACCCAGCAAAACGCGGCCCTGTCCGAGCAGAGCGCCGCTTCCGCCAATTCGCTGTCCGGCCGGATCGAACAGCTCAACGCGCTGGTTGCGACCTTCAAGACCAATCAGGGCGGCGCTGCCGTGTCGCGCGTACCCGCCTCGATCAGCTCGGCTGCATCCGAACCGGATCGTTTGCGCCAGCTCGCCGAAGCAGCCTTCCACCAATCGCGGCGCCCCGCCGCAGCGAAGGCCGAGCCTGCCCCCGTCAAGCGCGCGGTCAATGCTCGCAACGGCAGCACCGGCTGGGAAGAGTTCTAGCCCCTCCTCCCATCCAATACTGTTTCAATGCGCCTCCTGACCCGTGTCAGGAGGCGTTGTTTTGCAGGGTCGCCGACAGCTCCGGCTTCACATTCAGCGTCTGGAAGACCACGCAATAGCGCTCGGTGAGCTTGAGCAGCGTGTCGAGCTTTTCCTGCGGCGCATCGGTCTCGACGTCGAAGAACAGGCGGATCGCCTTGAAACCGACCGCCGCGTCCTTGGCGACGCCGAGCGTGCCGCGGAAATCGAGATCGCCCTCGGCGCGGACCACGCCCTTCTTCAGTTCGATCTCCAACGCGGTCGCGACCGCCTTCAGCGTCACGCCGGCGCAGGCGACCAGCGCCTCCAGCAGCATGTCGCCGGAGCAGAGCTCGGCGCCGGAGCCGCCGGTGGCGGGATGCAGGCCAGCGAGCGCGATGGCGCGGCCGGTCTCGACCTTGCAGGCGATGTGCTGGTCGTCGAGTTCACCATGAGCCTTCAGCGTGATGATCGCCGCCTCGGGATTGGTGCGGTATTCGTCCTTGAGCGGGGCCTGCAAGGCGCGCAGCGCGGTGACGTCCATGATCATGATCCTCTTGAAGCGGCCCGCTGGCTTGTAGCGATTTCAGGCCGCTGCCTCCACCTCCGGCACGGCATGCCGGCTTTCCTTGTCGAGCGCCCGGCGCAACTCGCGGCGCAGGGTGACGAAGCCGACGGAGCCCTCCTCGCGCGGACGCGCCAGCAGGTTGTCGAGGCTGAAGGCAACCGGGCCCGGCTGCCGTGGCAGGACGAGGATGCGATCGGCCAGACGCAGAGCCTCCTCGACGGAGCCGGGGGCGATGACGACGGCAGGGCGCGCCTGCGTACAGAGTTCCGGCAGGAAGGCAGCGAGCCGAGCACGCGCCTCGGCATCGAGCGCGGCAAAAGGCTCGTCGATCAGCAGCAGGTGCGGCCTGACCAGCAGGAGGCGGGCGATGGCCAGCCGCAGCAGCCCCTCCGGCGAGAGCTCAGCCGGCCGCTGCTTTGCCTGCGCGGCAAGACCGAGGCGGACCAGCACATTGGCGATCAGCCCCTCGCGCTCAAACGGCGTCGCCTTCGGCAGGACGAAAGCGAGATTCTCCGTGAGATCGAGCCAGGCAAAGAAACGTGGCCGGGCGCAGAGCAGGCCGATCTCAGCCGTCGGCACCGCTCCCTCATCGGCTTGCAGGCTGGCGAAAGCGCGCAGCGCCCCCTTCCGCACCTCGGACGAACCGAGCAGGGCGACGATCTCGCCGGCGCGGGGGCGCGGCAGGACGTGTTCGGTAGAGCGGGAGACATCGTGAAGAGCGGCCGGCATCGCTGGCTCCATCCATAGACAAGGCGGAAGGAGCGCCGACGGCATCAGCCGTCCCGTCGTCCCGCGCTTTAGCTGCATTTGTTTCGCGCCCGCAAGCTGAGGCTCAAATCGGCGCGTGTCCTCTTCTAAGGTCCGAACGTCCGTTTTGTCAAACGACCCTCACCACCACATACCAGCGGTCTCGGCCGCCTTCTCCTGATGCGGAGCCTCGTCGCGCAAGGAGCGGTCGAGCGTGCGCAGGGCCTCGCGCTTCGTCGCCTCGAAGGCCGGCGAAAGCCGATCACGCGGGCGGGCGAGCGGGTTGTCGAGTTCGTCGAAGATGCGGCCGGGCTTGGGCTGCATCACGACGATGCGGTCGGCCAGCGTCACGGCTTCCTCGACGTCATGCGTGACCATGACCACGGTCGGGCGGCTTTCCTGCCAGAGCGCCAGCAGGTGGCCATGCAGACTCGTCCGCGTCGTGGCATCGAGCGCCGAGAAAGGCTCGTCCATCAGCAGAAGCTTAGGCCGTGTGACGAGGGCACGCGCGATCGCGACGCGCTGCTGCTGACCGCCGGAAAGCTCGCGCGGCCAGCGCTTCTCGTGACCGGCGAGGCCTACGCGGACGAGCGCGTTGGTCACCAGCCCGCCGCGCTCGGAGGCCGGCAGATGCGAGAGCCCGAAGCCGACATTCTCGGCGACACTAAGCCAGGGGAAGAGCCGCGGCTCCTGGAAGATGACGCCGACATCGGCGCGCGGCTCGGCGATCGCCTCGCCGTCGAGGCGGATGGCGCCCTCGCTCGGCCGGTCGAGACCCGCAACGAGGCGCAGCAAGGTGGTCTTGCCGCAGCCGGAACCGCCGAGCAGAGCGACGATCTCGCCACGCCCGACATCGAGCGTGATCGCCGAGAGGGCGCGTGTGCCGTCGGCATATGTCTTGGAGAGCCGGTCGAAACTCAGCACCGGGACGCCCCTCAAAGCTTGTCGCGCGCCGTATCCTGCCAGGTCAGGAACGGACGCGTGATGGCGACGAGCAGGCCGTCCGCCAGCTTGCCGAGCACGGCAAAGCTGATGATGGCCGCGATGATGGTATCGGGGCGGCCGAGCTGCTGGCCGTCCACGAGCAGGTAGCCCAGCCCCTCGCTCGCCCCCATGATCTCGGCCGCGACCACGAACATGAAGCCGAGGCCGAGCCCGGAGCGCAGGGCCGTGACCCAGGCCGGCAGGATCGCCGGCAGCAGGACGCGTCTGGTCATGGCGAGGCGCGAGAGGCGGAAGACGCGGCCAACCTCAACGATCTTGCGGTCGATGCCCTGGATCGCGGCGGCGACGCCGAGATAGACCGGAAAGAAGACGCCGACCGCGATCAGCGCCACCTTCGAGGCCTCGAAGATGCCGAGCCAGAGAATGAAGAGCGGTACCCAGGCGATCGAGGGGATCGCGCGCAGGGCCTGCAAGGTCGGATCGAGCAGGCTGCGAGCGACGGGCAGAGCGCCCGTCACCGCGCCGAGCACGGTCCCGGCAAGCGCGCCGAGGCCGAAGCCTGCGGCGACCCGCCAGAGCGTCGCGCCGGCATGGGTCAGAAGCTCGCCCGAGGCTGCAAGCCCCCAAAGCGTGCGGCCGACGACGCTGGGGGGCGGCATCAGGCGGCCATTGGCGATGCCGGCCGCGACGAGCCCTTCCCAGAGGATGGCCAGCACGACCGGCAGGACGAAGCCGGCGATCGCGAGCCGATAGGAACGGCGTGAAGCGGCGGGGCGCCGCTCCGGCTCATCCACGGCGGCTGCGATCTCCAGGACGCTCATCGCCTCGGACCTGCCGTCAGTTGGTGGCGGCGAAGCGCCGGTCGACCAAGCTGTCGACGGCGGCCTTCACATCGGTCGTGGCCGGCAGCACGCCCGCTTCCTTGAGCGCTAGGCCCGCGGCGGTGATCGTGTCGACCTGCGCCTGGCCGATCGCCGAATGGGTCAGCTCGGTGCGGGTGAGCTGGCGCTCGATCACCGGCTCGGACAGCTTGGTGTACTCGACCAGAACCTTCTTGAGTTCGGCCGGATTGGCACGCGCATAGGCCCGCGCTTCCTCGTAGGCGGCGAGAACCTTCTTCACCAGCGCCGGGTTCTCGTTGGCGAAGGCCTCGCGGACATTGAGGATGCCCCAGGTGTTGTCCTCGGCCTTGCGGTAGAACAGCTTGGCGCCGCTCTCGACCTCGGCGGCGGCCATCAACGGATCGAGCCCGGCCCAGGCATCGACATCGCCGCGCTCCAGTGCAAGGCGGCCATCGGCATGCTGGAGCAGGACGAGCTTGACGTCCTTCTCGGTCAGCTTGGCATCGGCCAGTGCCCGGACGAGAAAGATATGCGGATCGGTGCCGCGGGTGACGGCGACGCGCTTGCCTTTGAGATCGGCGACCTTGGTAATCTCGCTCTTGGCGCCGGTGACCAGCGCCGTCCATTCCGGCCGGGAATACACATAGATCGACTTGATCGGGTTGCCGTTGATCTTGCCGATCAGCGCGGCGGCGCCTGCCGTCGAACCGAAATCGATCGAGCCAGCATTGAGGAACTCGAGCGCCTTGTTCGATCCGGCGGACAGGACCCAGCGCACCTTGATGCCGTCGGCCTCGAGCGCCTTCTCGAGGATGCCGCGCTCCTTCAGCACGAGGCTGACGGGATTGTAGGTCGCGTAGTCGATCCGGATTTCCTTGGGCACTTGCGCAAAGACCGGCGCGGCGAGGCCGGCGGCGGCGACGAAAGCGAGCGCGAGGCGGCGGGTGATGCTGGTCATGGGGCTTATCCCTCTGGCGATGATGCGAGGGATCGGGACGGGTGGCGTCCGTTGCCCCACGCTTTAGCTGCACTTGTTTCGCGCCCGCAAGCTGGTGGCTCAAATCGGCGCGTATCCGACTTTTAGGTCCAATCGTTCTGTTTGTCAAACAACACGCGGCGTAGTGTTTTTTACTATAATTCACATTATTTGGCGTTTAAATTTCTCCTCTCACATGCCCGTTCCTCATGTTACGAGAGACGACGCCTGCTGGAACGGAGCTTTCGTGACCGCGCCTCCCGCCAAGCCTGCCCTGCCGCTCGCCGAGATGCTGCACAGCCCCGAGGCCGGGATCGCGCGGCTGCTCGAGACGATCAACCGGCGCGACAAGACGCGGATGCGGCAGGCCCTGATCGCGGGCTTGAGGCAGCTGCTGGATGAGGGCCATGCCTCGGCACGGGCGATCCTCGCGGGCCCGCGCGGCGGGCTTGCCTGCGCGCATCGGCTTTCGGCGGTGATGGATGCCGTGGTGCGCGGGCTGCACAGCGCCGCAGTCACCTATTTCTATCCAGCCGACAATCCATCGCAATCGGAACGCATCGCGGTGGTCGCCGTCGGCGGCTACGGGCGCGGCACGCTGGCGCCGGGCTCGGATGTCGACCTGCTCTTCCTGTTCCCGCACAAGCAGACGGCCTGGGGCGAGAGCGTGGTCGAATCCATGCTCTATCCGCTCTGGGACCTGAAGCTGAAGACCGGCCATTCGGTGCGTTCGATCGACGATTGCGTGCGCGAGGCCCGCGCCGACATGACGATCCGCACCGCGCTGCTGGAAGCCCGCTTCCTGGTGGGCGACCGCTCGCTCTTCGACGAGATGGTCCGCCGCTTCGATGCCGAGGTGGTCGAGGGCACGGCCCAGGCGTTCACCGAGGCCAAGCTCGCCGAGCGCGAACTCAGGGTGCAGCGGGCCGGCGCCTCGCGCTATCTGGTCGAGCCCAACGTCAAGGACGGCAAGGGTGGCTTGCGCGACCTCAACACGCTGTTCTGGATCGCCAAATACGCCTACCGCGTCCATGACGTACGCGACCTCGTCGAAGCCGGACTGTTCGACAAGCAGGAACTCCAGATGTTCCAGCGCTCCGAGGAATTCCTCTGGCGCACGCGTTGCTGGCTGCATTTCATCACCGGCCGGGCCGAGGAGCGCCTGTCCTTCGACCTGCAAAGGCAGGTCGCGGCGGAGGTCGGCTATGCCGGCCGCAGCGGACAGGCGCCGGTCGAGCGCTTCATGAAAGCGTACTTCCTGATCGCCAAGGATGTCGGCGACCTCACCGCTATCGTCTGCGCCGCGCTGGAAGCCCGCCAGCAGAAGCCGCGCGCCAGCCTGTCGAAGCTGCTCGGCACCTTCGCCAAGCGCAAGCGCGAGCGTTCACTCGGACACATCGACTTCAAGCTGACGAGCCAGCGCCTCGATGTGGTCGACGACAGCGCCTTCGAGCGCGATCCGGTCAACCTGCTCCGGCTCTACGCCATCGCCAGCCGCGAGGACCTCGCCATCCACCCGGATGCCAGCCGCCTCGTAACGCAGTCGCTCCGGCTGGTCACGCCGGGCCTGCGCAACGAGCCGGAGGCCAACCGCATCTTCCTGGAGATCCTGACCGGACGGCGCTCGCCGGAGGTGGTGCTCAGGCGCATGAACGAATCCGGCCTGCTCGGCCGCTTTGTCCCGGATTTCGGCCGCGTCGTCGCGATGATGCAGTTCAACATGTACCACCACTACACGGTGGACGAGCATCTGATCCGCGCCATGGGCGTACTGGCCGAGATCGATGCCGGCGGGCTGGAGGCCGAACATCCGCTCGCCAACGAGATCATGCCGACAATCGCCAACCGGCGGGCCCTCTATGTCGCGCTCTTCCTGCACGACATCGCCAAGGGCCGCCCCGAAGACCATTCGATCGCCGGCGCCCGGATCGCCCGCAAGCTCGGACCACGCTTCGGCCTGACCAGTGCACAGACGGAGACCGCCTCCTGGCTGGTCGAGCATCATCTCGACATGTCGACGGTGGCGCAAAGCCGCGACCTCGGCGACCCCAAGACGATCGAGAGCTTCGCCGCGACCGTCCAGACGCTGGAGCGGCTGAAGCTGCTGCTGATCCTCACCGTCGCCGACATCAAGGCGGTCGGACCCGGCGTCTGGAACGGCTGGAAGGGGCAGCTGCTGCGCACGCTCTACTACGAGACCGAGCTCGTGCTCACCGGCGGGCATTCGGCGGTCGAGCGCAAGGCGCGCGTGGCGATGAAGCAGGACGAATTGCGCCGGCGCCTCTCCGATTGGAGCGCCGGGGAGCGCGACGCCTATGTCGCCCGCCATTACCCGGCCTACTGGATCAAGGTCGACCCGGAGCAGCAGGAGAAGCACGCGCGCTTCCTGCACGAGGCGGAAGCTGCCGGGCGCACCACAGCGACCATCGTCGAAACCGACCAGTTCCGCGGCGTGACCGAACTCACCGTGCTCGCGCCCGACCATCCGCGCCTGCTCGCCATCGTCACCGGTGCCTGTGCGGCTGCCGGCGGCAATATCGTCGATGCGCAGATCTTCACCACCAGCGACGGGCTCGTGCTCGACACGATCTCGGTCTCGCGCGCCTTCGACCGCGACGACGACGAATTGCGCCGGGCCGAGCGCATCGCCGCCGCGATCGAGCGGGCGCTGAAGGGCGAGATCAAGATCGCCGACCTCGTCGCCCAGCGCCGCGCCCCGCCGCCGCGCGGCCAGACCTTCCAGGTCGAGCCCGAGGTCGTCATCGACAACGTGCTCTCGGCGCGCCACACGGTGCTGGAGGTTTCGGGCCTCGACCGGCCCGGCCTGCTCTACGATCTCACCACCGCGATCGGAAAGCTCAACCTCAACATCGCCTCGGCCCATATCGCGACCTTCGGCGAGAAGGCGGTCGACGTGTTCTACGTCACCGACCTGACCCATGCGAAAATCGTCTCGACCGGCCGGCAACTGACGATCCGCAAAGCCCTCATCGACGTGTTCAAGTTCGAAGCGGAGAAGCCGGCCGCAGCCAAGGCGAAAGTGCCGGCCCGCGCTTGATTTAAACGACCATAAGGCCGATATCCGGCACGAACGCGGCTGCACACCGGGATGACCGGCCAGGCCCTGCAAGGGGCGGCGCAGCCAGCTCTTTAGTTGCCGCATTTTCTTCACGCGAACCGGTAGCCGCTTCGCTTGAAAATGCTGAGAAAGGGACGTGACGATAAAATGACGCAGAACCCTGCGACGGAAGACCCCAACCTCGAAGCCGGCGCGGACGCGCCCGAGCAGGCGGCAACCGCCGAGGCAGGCCTCGCGGCGCAGCTCGCCAAGCTCCAGGCCGAACGCGACGACCTCAAGGACAAGCTGCTCCGGACGCTCGCCGAGATGGAGAACCTGCGCCGCCGCACCGAGCGCGAGATCGCCGATGCCAAGGCCTATGCCGTGACCAGCTTCGCCCGCGACATGCTCGGCTCCTCCGACAATCTGCGCCGGGCGCTGGAAAGCCTGCCCGCCGACACCATGAAGACCGCCGATGCCGCGGTGAAGGCGTTGCACGAAGGCGTCGAGCTGACCGAGCGCGAACTGCTCAAGACTCTGGAGCGTCACGGCGTGCGCCAGATCGACCCGCAGGGCGAGAAGTTCGATCCCAACCTGCACCAGGCGATGTTCGAGGCCCCCGACGCAGCAATCGCCAAGGGGCTGGTCTCGAAGGTCGTGCAGACCGGCTACAAGATCGGCGAGCGCGTCCTGCGCCCGGCGCTGGTCGGCGTCTCCGCCGGAGCCCCCAAGGCCCCGGACGCGCCCGCCGGCGAACCGACCCAGCACTGACCCCGTGTTCGAGGTCGCCGGCGTCGCCATCTTCGCGCTGACCGGCGCCCTCGTCGCCGCCCGCAAGGGCATGGACCCGTTCGGCTTCGTCCTGCTGGCGACCGTCACCGGCGTCGGCGGCGGCACTCTGCGCGATGTCCTGCTCGGGCACGGCATCTTCTGGGTGTGGGACCCGAGCGACGTCATCGCCTGTCTGATCGTCGCGCTTGGCGCCTGGCTGCTCGCCTATCTCAAGCCCGGCGTTCTGGAAGGCTGGGGCGGGCGCAAGCTGCTGATCTGGGCCGACGCAGCCGGCTTCTCGCTCTTCGCCGTGATCGGCACGTTGAAAGGGCTCGACGCCGCGGCGCCCGTGCTCTCGGCCGTCGCGCTCGGCGCGATGACCGCGACCTTCGGCGGCATCCTGCGCGACATTCTAGCCGGTGACCGGCCGATGCTGCTGTGGGGCCGTGACTTTTACGTCACCGCCGCAACGGCCGGCGCCGCAACGACAGCGGCGCTGACCGGGCTGGGTCTCTCCGCCGCGCTGGTGATGTTGGGAGGTTTCGTGGTCTGCTTCGGACTGCGGGCGGGCTCGTTGCTGTTCGGCTGGTCATTCCCGAGCCTGCCTCACAAGACGCCCGACTAAGCCTTCGGCTTCGTCACCCGCCGCAAGGTCAGATTGATCCGCCCGCCCTCCGGCAGCAGCGTCGACGAGCCCGTCAGGATGCGGTCGATGCCATGATAGGCGAGCCGCGCCTCGCCGCCGAAGAGCAGCACATCGCCGGACGCGAGCTTGAGCGAGGTCGTCTTGCCGCCGCGCGTCGTGCCGCCAATGCGGAAGAGTGCGGCATCGCCGAGCGAGACCGACAGGACGGGAGCATCGAAATCCTGCTCGTCACGATCCTGATGCAGGCCCATCTTGGCGCCGGCAGCATAGAAATTGACCAGGCAGGCCTCGGGCGGGTGCGGATAGCCGGCCAATTCCCGCCAGAGGTCGAGCAGCGGCGCCGGCATGATCGGCCAGGGCTCGCCGGTCTCGGGGTGCTCAGGCTGGTAGCGATAGCCACGCTCGTCCGACACCCAGCCGAGCGAGCCACAATTGGTCATGCGGACCGAGAAGGGCGTGCCGCTCTTCGGCATGCGCGGCTGGAAGAACGGCGCCTTGCGCGCGACTGCCCTGAGCTCCGCCACCAGCGCCGCCTGCTCCTCCGGCGCCAGCCGGCCCGGCCAGTGGACGACGCCCGGCGCGACGGTGACGCGGGTCATGGTCAGAGCGCGTCGAGGCCGAGCACGTCGGCCATGGAATAGAGACCCGCCTTGCGGCCTCGGCCCCAGAGCGCGGCCTTGACCGCGCCTTGCGCGAAGAGGCTGCGATCCTCGGCGACATGGGCGAGCTCGAGCCGTTCGCCACTCCCTGCGAAAATCACCTTGTGGTCGCCCACGACCGTGCCGCCGCGCAGGGCCGCGAAGCCGATCGTGCCGGGCTCGCGCGCCCCGGTGATGCCGTCGCGGTCGGCGACGCGCTGCTTTGCCAGATCGACCGCCCTGCCCTCGGCCGCCGCCTCGCCGAGCAGCACCGCGGTGCCGGAGGGCGCATCGACCTTCATGCGGTGATGCATCTCGACGATCTCGATGTCCCAGTCGGTGCCCAGCGTCGCTGCAACCTTGCGCACCAACGCCGCAAGCAGGTTGACGCCGAGGCTCATATTGCCGGAGCGGATGATCGGCGTGCGCTTTGCCGCCTCAGCCAGCTCGGCCAGATGCTTGGGCTCAAGCCCGGTCGTGCCGACGACATGCAGAATGCCGGCATCGGCAGCGAGCCTGGCGAAAGCGACCGTCGCGTCCGGCGCCGTGAAATCGAGGACGCCATCGGCAGCCGCGAAGGCAGCCGCGGCATCGCTGGTCACCTTGACGCCGGAGGCCGGCAGGCCGGCGAGGATGCCAGCGTCGTTGCCGAGCGCGGCGGAGCCCGGGCGCTCGATCGCGGCCACCAGCGTGCAGCCCTGCGCCTGATCGATGGCGCGGATCAGCATCCGGCCCATCCGCCCGGCGGCACCGACGACGACGAGACGCATATCACTCATGGAAGGCGGGCTCCGGGCTGGCTCTGCAGCGAAAGCAGATGTCTTCGCCAGTAACCCAATAGACCGGGCTCCGCCAGCCGAACACCCGAAAGCCGCGCATAGCAAAACGGCCGGGTTGCCCCGGCCGTCTCGTATTCCTCACGCGATCGGCGCTCAGGCCGCCTGCTGGATGCCCGAGAGCTTCCAGGCGCCGCCACGCTCACGCAGGAAGGTCCAGTACTCGCTGACCTCCTGGGTCTGCGTCGCACTGCCGTCGACGACCTTGCCGGACTTGCGGTCGTAGACCGCGTTGATCAGGCTGAAGCGCATCGCGACCGTCGCGTAATCGGTATTCCCTTCCTTCCAAGCCTGAGACAGGTCGCCCTGCAGCAGCTTGACGTCGGAGACGCGGTCGACCACGCCGCGGCCGGCATTGTCGCTGAGATCCTCGTCGAAATAGCCGAACATCTCGGGCGTCGTCCGCTGGCGCAAACCGGCCTCGTCCTCGTTGGAATAGGCCGTGTTGACCTCACCGAGCAGGCGCTCGAAGGCGTTGAAATCCTCGCCCGTGAGTTCGAGCGGCTGCGGCTGCACCGCAGCAGCGGCGGCGCCGCCACCGAAACCGCCCATGCGAGCCATGGCAGGCTGCGACTGCGGAGCGTCATGACCCTGACGGGCATAGGGCGCACCCGCACCGGCGAGCTGCGGCTCGGAACGGCGGCGGAAGAAGCGGATGGCGAGCATGACGATGCCGACGATCAGGCCGATCTGCAGCAGGAAGCCGAGCATGCCGGCGAGCGAGGCCAGGCCGCTGAAGAAGCCCGAGCCCGAGAGCATGCCGAACAGGCCCGCGCCGAGCAGGCCAGCGCCGATACCCATCATCATGTTGCGCGCGAAGGACGGGCGGGCGGCCTGCGCCGCGGCGCCGGCGGCCGCCGGTCCAGCCATCGACGGCGAAGCCGGCGAGGACGGAGCGGAGCGCTGGAAAGTCTGGGCGCCACCGGGCGTCGTATTCGTCGACGGCGGCGCGCTATTGGTGAACGACCCACGGCTGCCCGAGCTGCGGCCACCACCTGGACGGGCTTCGGCAACGAGCGGCACGAGCAACAGGGCCCCGGCGACCAGGGCGACGGCACGTCCACGACGGGCGAGCGAAATCAGAGACATTGTTCCTCCCGGAGCCCTCCATGGGCCCACTGCCGCCCAATATGGAGACAGGCCGCTGCCCACGCAAGGCCCCCTCCGGCTAACAGACTGAAACTCCTGACTATTTCAAATCGGTGCATAATTATTCGTTGCGATCGGGTCGATATGGTAATCTGGCGGATCGCCTCGCCCAGCGAGGCGTGGGAAGAGCGCCATGACCGGACCCGGACCGAGGCCTCACCGACACCGCATGCTGAGCTGGATGCTCGCAATCGCGGTCCTGTTCCTTCTGAGCGAAGCGGCTGCGGCCGGCGAGCCCGCGGTCGCGCTGGACAAGCCGCGCCTCGCCCAGGCGCCGGAGCCGCTCTGCTTCTGCTGGAACGATGGCCGCAAGATCGCCGAAGGTTCCAAGTCCTGCATCAGGACCACGCAGGGGCGACGCGTCGCGACCTGCGGGCGGGTGGTCAACATGATGTCCTGGGAAGTGACGGAAACAGCCTGCCCGGAAAGCTGAAACTCCGCGATCGGGAAACGGCCTTTCGGAAACGAAAACGCCGCCGGGACTTCTTCCCGGCGGCGTTGTTGTCATTGCTCTTGTGGTCCTAGCGACTTCGAGACTGACCCGCTGTCAGAACGCTCCCAGAACGATCGCCATCATGAAAACGAAGGCCGCACCCATGATCAATCGGTCGAGACGTAGCGTGACACTCATCACACCCTCCTGTGTCATTGACCTGTCGCGGAAGCTACCAGAACTGACGAAGGCCGCAAGAGGGCGGCATCGTGGCAACCCGAGGACGGAGGCTAGATCACCCTTAATCATCGGTTAAATCCTTGATTAGATTTGGGGATATTTCTGGCTGCGAAATTTGGTCGCGAGCCCTGTGCGACGCCGTGCCACAGCTTCGCCACGGTTCGACCAAGGGCCCCCGCCAACTGATCTTGCCGACATCTGGGGCAGCATTCGCAACCGCTGCATCCGCCTCGGTTAAGGCCGGAAACGGCGTATTAAGGCGTGATTCACCACGGCGCCAAAGTTAATCCGCCTGTGGCGGCCTGGACGCAGTCGGTTGAGAAACCGTTCACCAGGCGCTTCGCATTTGAATGGTCATGCGACGCGCTCATCTCGCCCTCATCGCACTCGGCATCGTCGGCGCAACCGGCCTTGCGGGCTGCGGCAAGTTCCAGAAGCCCCAGCGCGCCGCCTGGCGCGACCAGGCGGAAGCCGCCTGCATGGCCTCGCGCGAAGTGCAGTTCTCGTCCTATGTCAGCCTGCGCGGCAAGGCGATCGACGGGCCGGGGACCTGCGGCATGCAGCAGCCGCTCAAGGTCTCCGCCTTCTCGGGCGGCGGCATCGGGCTGACCAGTTCGGCCACCCTCTCCTGCCCCATCGTCGCGACCACCGACAAATGGCTGGCCGAGGTGGTGCAGCCGGCCGCGATGAACGTGCTCGGCGCCCAGGTCATCGAACTGCGGGCCGGCTCCTACTCCTGCCGGGCGATGAACAACGGCACGGGCACGTCGCGCACGTCGGAGCACGCCTTCGGCAACGCCGTCGACGTCTTCTCCTTCCGGCTCAACGACAACCGCGTCGTCACCGTCAAGGACGGCTGGCGCGGCTCGCCCGAGGAGCAGAACTTCCTGCGCGAGGTCTTCGTCGGTGCCTGCGAGCATTTCTCGACGGTGCTCGGCCCGGGTGCCGACCCCTTCCACTACGACCATTTCCATATCGACCTGGCCCGGCATTCGAAGGGCCGGCGCATCTGCAAGCCGATGATCAAGTACACGCCGAACTACAACCTGCCGCCGCCGGACCCGACCCGGCCCTATTCGATGGCCCAGACACAGCCGCGCGGCGCGGCGCCGCCGGCCGGCACCGTGGTCGCGGGCGGCGGCTTGCTCCGCCAGCCGGGTGATGGGCTGCGGCCTCCCGGCGCGGTTCAGGGCGGCTATCCCGTCGCGAGCTATGCCCAGGGTCAGCCCCGGAGCCTCGATTCGCAACAGCGCTTCCTCGAGCAGTACGACGCGCGCCAGCGGCAGGGGCATTTCCAGCCGCAACCGCTCCCCAGCGAGAATCGCGGGCCGCTGACCCTGCCGGGCGCCGTGCCGCCGACGGAGGAGGCCGTTCTTGGCGACGAAGGTGGAACCGGTGTCGTCGACATCGAAGGTGAGGATCAGGCTCAGCCGATGATCACGCCGCAGCGCGACCCCTTCGCCTACAGCTCCGGACGAGTCCCGCCGCGGCGCTGAACAAGGTTCGCCGCTCTCGGGCGGCGAGCGGCTTTGCTCTCAGCGCGAGACCAGCACCTGCCGGCATTCCGGCGGCAGGGCGTCGAGCGACATCGGCGGCTTCGGCTTGGGTTTCGGACCGGGCTTGGGCTTCGGCGGATTGAAGATCGCGTTGTGCTGGCGCTCGATCCAGCCGCTGAGTTCCGCCCCGCAGCCATCGCCGAAATTCGGGGGCTCCTGCCCCTGGCAGCTCGCCATGCCGGCTGGGCAGGCCAGCCGGATATGGAAATGGTAGTTGTGGCCCCAGATCGGCCGCACCTTCTCCAGCCAGCCCTTATCGGCGCCGGCCTCGCGGCAGAGCGCGACCTTGAGCGCCGGGTTGACGAAGATGCGCTCGACCCCGGGCTCGGCCGCGACGGTGCGGATCAGCCTTGTATGGGCCGGGGTCCAGTTGCGGGGGTCGACGTCGCGCCAGTCGGAGCGGGCCATGTTGACCGCCGACATGTTCTCGCGCTGCTCGCGGTCGAGCCGCCCACGCGGCATCGGCATCAGCCAGACATCGGCATCGAGCCCGATCTGGTGCGAGGCATGGCCGGTCAGCATCGGCCCGCCGCGCGGCTGCGACATGTCGCCGACGAGAAGACCCGCCCAGCCCGTGATGCGCGGCACGTCGCGGGCGAGCTTCTCGAGATAGTCGACCAGAGCGGGGTGGCCCCAGTTGCGGTTGCGGTTCAGCCGCATGACCTGCCAGCTCGGCCCGTCGACCGGCAGCGCCTCGGCGCCGGCAAGGCAGCCGCGCGCATAGGAGCCGATGGCACGGGCCTGCATGCTCGCCGGCTCGGTCTTCTGGCCGAAGAGCGAGCGGGCGGCATCAGGCCAGGCGGCGATATTGGCGGCGCGGGTCTTCGCCTCCTGATCCGCGGTCGACTGGGCCTGACCGGCAACCGGCAGAAGGGCGAGCGGCGCCAGGACGGCCGCGATTCGGGAGAACTTGCGCATGGCCGGAGAATCGCCGCGCCGCGCCATGGTGGTCAAGCGCGATGGCTGGACAAGCCGCGCGGCGAATTGCAGCTTTGCGCGAGATGGCGACGCGAGACGCGCCCTTCAGGGAGATGATCGATGACGACCCGGATCGACCGCCGCAGCATTCTGGCCGGCGCAGGCGCCCTTCTCGCAGCGCCAACGGCTGGCTTCGGTCAGCAGCCCTGGCCGCAGGGGCGCCTCCTCAAGCTCGTAGTGCCGTTTCCGCCGGCCGGCGCGACCGACGTTCTGGCCCGCCTCGTCGCCGACAAGCTCGGCCAGAGCTGGGGCACCAATATCGTGGTCGAGAACCGGCCGGGCGCCGGCGGCAATATCGGCACCGACGCGGTCGCCAAGGCCGAGCCAACAGGCGATACCTTCCTGATCGTCTCCGTGGGCATGGCGACCAACCAGTATCTCTACCAGAAGCTGACCTACGACCCCGCCAAGGACCTGACGCCGATCACCATGGTCGCGATGGTCCCCAATCTGCTGGTGGTCAACAAGTCAGTGCCGGCGAACAACGTCGCCGAGCTGATCGCCTATGCGAAGGCCAATCCCGGCAAGCTCACCTACGGCTCCTCCGGTATCGGCACATCGGTCCATCTCTGCGGCGAACTGTTCCAGAAGCTGACCGGCACGAAGATGGTGCATGTACCCTATCGCGGCACGGCGCAGGCGACGCAGGACCTGATCGGCGGGCGCATCGACCTGATCTTCGACAATATCCCGCAGGCGCTGCCGCATGTGCGCGCCGGCTCGATCCGCGGCTTCGGCATCACCACCGCAAAACGCTCGCCGACGGCGCCGGAATTCGCGCCGATCGCGGATACCGTACCGGGCTTCGACGTCTCCTCCTGGTTCGCGCTGTTCGCGCCGGCCAAGACGCCGCCCGCCGTCATCGCCAAGATCCAGGCCGACACCAAGGCGGGCATCGCCGATCCGGCCGTGCGCGCGAAGATGGACGCGCTGGCGGCCGAGCCGGTGGGCAACAGCTCCGAAGAGCTCGGTGCCTTCCTGCAGGCGGAGATGAAGCGCTGGGGCGACCTGATCAAGGAGGTCGGGCTCAAGGTGGAGTGACCCGGCGCTCACGCTGCGGAACCGAGGGTTCGCGGCCAGCGTTTCCCGCTAGAGCATTTTTCGCGCGAAGTGGACACCGGTTCGCGTGAAAATGCTCTGGATTTAGCGAATGAACCGTCGGTCAGACTGCATGAGGCCGCCTGGCATCGAGGTCAGGTCGACGGATTCTCCTTCGGCCCGATTGGCATGAAAATCAGGAACGATTGTCCCAGACAGCCACCGCGGCCGCCAGATCCTCGAGCGCGACGCCGACCGATTTGAACAGCGTGATGCCGCCGCCCTCGACCGGCCCGGCGATCCGGCCATGGCAGAGATCGGCGAGCGTGCCCGCCACCTTGTCGGCACTGTAGCTACCCTCGGCGATGGCGACGGCGACATCGCCGCCCTCGTCGATCGCCTTGCTGGAATCGACGATCACGCGGGCCCGGTGCAGCGCGTCGGCATCGGCCTCGCGCATCTGCATGGTGAAGCCGCCGATCAGGTCGAGATGGGCCTCGCGCTTCAGCCAGTGACCGTGGATCAGCGGCTCGGTCGCGTTGGTCGCGCAGGAGATGATATCGGCCGTGCGGGCCTCGCCTTCGAGATCGGTGGTGGCACGGGCCTCGATGCCATCCTTCGCCAGCTCGGCGACGGTCGCCTCCGCGGCTTCAGGCCGCCGCGCCCAGACCGCGATCTCGGTCAGCGGGCGGACGGAGCGATGCGCCTTGATGATGAAGGGCGCGAGCGCGCCGGCCCCGACCATCAGCATGCGGCTGGATTCAGGGTTCGACATGTAGCGCGAGGCCAGCGCGGAGGCCGCCGCGGTGCGCCAGGTCGTCAGCCGGTTGCCGTCCATCACCGCGAGCGGCTTGCCGGTCGCGCCGTCCATCAGCAGATAGGCGCCCATCACGCCCGGCAGGTTGCGCTTGCCGTTGCCGAAGAAGACCGAGACGATCTTGGTGCCGATATAGGGATTGGCGACGTCCGGCCCACTCCAGGCCGGCATGGTCAGCAGGATGGCGTCGGTCTCGTCCGGACGCTGGATCGCGTACTGGCCGCGCTTGGGCGCAATCACTTCGCTGCGGAAGGCGTCGTCGAGGATGTCGATCAGGCCGGGATAGCTCAGGGCCGCATCGATCTCGGCCACGTCGAAAAGTCGCATCAATTCCGTCCGTTGGTCAGTGCCGGCAACGCGGAGTCCGGCACGGCCGAGCGCAGCGCCTGGGTTTCGGAGCGCAGCGCCTCCACCTCGCGGCGGTTGCGGCGCGCCGCTTTGCGGTGCTTGCCCTGCGCGATCCACGAGGCCAGGCCGCCGACGAGCACGCCGACGGCGATCGCCGCCAGCACCACCGCGAAGAGCGGCAACTCGATGGAGAACATGGGTAAGTCGCGGCTGAACGGGTCGAGCGAAACGCGCACCGCACCGCGATTGGCGACCGAGAACAATACGATCACCAGCGCGACGGGAACCAGCACCAGCGCCTTGAAGAAGGCCTTCATCACAATCTCCGTGCGGCTGCGGGACCTGCGCTCAATCCT
Source organism: Allobosea sp. FG18 (assembly GCF_057809495.1). NCBI lineage: Bacteria > Pseudomonadati > Pseudomonadota > Alphaproteobacteria > Hyphomicrobiales > Alloboseaceae > Allobosea > Allobosea sp. FG18. The sequence continues at coordinate 129,894 of NZ_JBMDKB010000001.1, read as the reverse complement.
TGCCGTTGAGGCGCAGCCGCAGCTCCTTGCCCGTCTTGAAGACGGGGACGAACTTCTCCTCGACCTCCACCGCATCACCGGTGCGGGGGTTGCGGCCGATGCGGGCCGAGCGGCCCTTGCGCGAGAAGGCGCCGAAGCCGCGCAGCTCCACCCGGTCGCCCCGCGCCAGAGCTTTCACGACCTCGTCCAGAATGGCCGAGACGATGTTCTCGATATCGCGCTGGTAGAGATGGGTGTTGCGGTCGGCGATCCGCTGAACGAGTTCGGATTTAATCATCGCTGGGGCATAACCATTTGTATCGAAATCACTTTTCAGCGGCAGGCTGCCAGAGCGCCAAGGGCGCGTCAAGCCGCAAGCCGACCGGCTGATCCGCAGCGCGCGCGATCGTCGCCGCGAGCGCATCGAGGCCGGCGCCGCGCGCCATCGCCTCGGCGAAGCTCCACAGGCCGTAGGACGAGGATTCGCTGCGCCGGCGCCAGTCGCGGACCTTCAAATCCTTGGCGACGCTCTTCTCCCGCTCCATCCAGGCGATCGCCTCCGGCTCGCCGCCGATCTGGTCAACGAGCTTCAGGCCGACGGCCTGGCGGCCGGAATGGACACGGCCGTCCGAGACCGTGGCGACCTCGCCCTCGGCGAGATGGCGGCGATCGCGCACCATGTCCTTGAACCAGGTGTAGTTGTCGTTGACGACGCGCTGGAGCGCCTCGCGCGCCTCGGGCGAGGTCGGCTCGAAGCCGCTCGGCGCCGCCTTCAGCGGGCTCGACTTGATCGACTCGACCTTGACACCGACCGTGTCGAGCAGGTTCGAGACGTTCGGGAACTGGAAGAGCACGCCGATCGAGCCAACGAGCGAAGTCTGACGGGCGACGATGCGGTCGGCGCCCATCGCGGCGATATAACCGCCGGAGGCCGCGACACCGTCGACGACCGCGACCATCGGCTTCTTCGCGGCGAGCTTGCGCAGCGCGGTATGCAGCGCCTCGGAGCCCGAGGTGGTACCGCCGGGGCTGTCGACGCGAAGCACGACGGCGGAGACGGCCTTGCTGTCCTCGACCGACTTGATCAGATCGAGCGTGCGGCGATCGCCGGAGATGAAGCCCGAAATGGTGATGCGCGCGATATGGGCGCTCGACAGGGTGGCCGAGCCATCGCCCTTCCAGGCGAAGCCGCCGATCACCGCCGCGACGATCACGCCGAGCACGGCGAGCACGCGCCAGAGCGTCAGCTTGCGGCGCAGGCTGCGGCGGTCTGCTAGCAGATCGGCATCGGACGACATCGGGAGGCTCCTGCGGCTAGAGCCGGATCCGATCAGGTTGGCACAACCTGATCGGTGAATCCGTCTCTAACATATTGATGGAGAACGCGTGACCCGATCGGATTGCAATGCAATCCGATCGGCGTGGCTCCAAGTCCGTGATGTAGACCCGCCGCGCCGGGCGGGCAAGGCGTGCGACCTCGATCAGGCCGCGACCGAGGCGCGCGCCCGGTCGAGCGCGAGCAGCGCAAGGCCGCTGGCGACCGAGCGGAAGGCGTCGCCGATATGCACCTTGCCCGCACCGAAGCGACGGTCGAACAGGCTGCGCACGGCCGGGACGTAAGACGTGCCGCCAGTCATGAAGACCGCCTCGATGCGCTCGCCACTGAGCCCGGCCTCAGCCAGCGCACGGTCGAGCGCGGCTTCGATGGCGCCGACATCGTCGGCAATCCAGCGCTCGAAATCGGCGCGGCGGATCGGCTTCTCGATGTTCACCCCCATCTGGCTGAAGCTCAGCGTCGTCTCCTCCTTGCCGGAGAGCGCGACCTTGGCGGCCGAGACGGCGCGATAGAGCTCGTAGCCGAGATCGTATTCGATGACCGTGAGCAGATCTTCGAGCTTGCCCGGCTCGACGGCCTCGCGGATGAGGGCGTTGAGCTCGGCCATGGTCTCGCGGCTCTTCATCAGCGAGAGCTTGTGCCATTGCGCGAAGGCGGCGTGGTAATGGGCGGGCACCGGCAGGAGCTTGCCGAAGGAGCGATAGTCCGTACCCTTGCCGAGCGCCGGCGAAACGGCATGCTCGATGATGCGGTAGTCGAAGGTGTCACCGGCAACGCCGACACCGGCATGGGAGAGCGGGATCGCCTCCAGCCCGCCATTGCTGCCTGGCTCGAAGCGCATCACCGAGAAGTCGCTGGTGCCGCCGCCGAAATCGGCGACCAGCATGGTCTGCGGCGTCTTCAGGTCGCGCGCGTACCAGTAGGCGGCGCCGAGCGGTTCATAGGCGAAATCGACCTGCTTCATGCCGGCCTTGCCATACGAGCCCTTCAGGCGGCCGACCGCCAGCTCCTCGTCAGGGCGTTCGCCGGCGAAGACGACCGGACGGCCGGAGACCAGCGGCAAGGCGTCATGGCCGGGCAGGTCCGCCGTGAGATCGGACAAGAAGACGCCGATCAGGTCCTCCAGCTGGAAAAGCTTGCCGAAAAGCCGGGTCTCCTGGAAGGCGCGGCTGGAAAGATGGGTCTTGAGCGATTGCAGAAAGCGATGCTCAGTCGTCATCCCTAAGGCCATGTCGAGCGCATCGGGACCGCTGACATGGGTGATACGGGTCTCAGGGGGACGCCCCTCGCGCCAGAACATCAGCGCCGAGCGATAGGCATCGACCGCGCCCTGCTTCGTGGCGAAGGAGCGCGTCATGACCGATCCGTCCGGCCCCGCCAGCGCGACGACGCTGTTGGTGGTGCCGAAGTCGATGCCGATGGCGGCGGGGGTCATGGCGAGCTCCTCTGGTGCGTCATGTCCAAATTGTCATTCCGGGGCTTCGCGTCAGCGAAGAACCCGGAATGACAACGTGGTTTCGAAACAAAAGCCCGCGCGGATCGCTCCGCGCGGGCTGGCTTGGATGTCCGGCCGCTTTCGCGGCCGAAATCTCACTTCTTGTCGGTGGCCTTCTTGAGCGCAGCGCCCAGGATGTCGCCGAGCGAGGCACCGGAATCGGCGGAGCCGTACTGGGCCATCGCTTCCTTCTCCTCGGCCATCTCGAGAGCCTTGACCGAGACCTGGATCTTGCGGGCCTTCTTGTCGAAGAGCACGACGCGGGCGTCGATGCGCTCGCCGGCCGCGAAGCGCTCGGGGCGCTGCTCGGAGCGATCGCGAGCCAGCTCGGCGCGCTTGATGAAGGTCATCATGTCGGTGTCGGCGATCTTCACGTCGAGACCCGACTCCTTCACCTCGACCACCTCACAGGTGACGATCTGACCCTTCTTGAACTCGCCGGCATCCACGAAGGGATCGCCGCCGAGCTGCTTCAGGCCGAGCGAGATGCGCTCCTTCTCGACGTCCACATCGAGAACGACGGCCTGCAGGACGTCGCCCTTCTTGTATTCCTCGATGACCTGCTCGCCCGGACGGTTCCAGTCGAGATCCGAGAGATGGATCATGCCGTCGATATCGCCTTCGAGACCCAGGAACAGGCCGAACTCGGTCTTGTTCTTGACCTCGCCCTCGACCGTCGAGCCCGACGGGTGCTGCTCCGCGAAGAGCTCCCACGGGTTGCGCAGGGTCTGCTTGAGGCCGAGCGAGATGCGGCGCTTGACCGGATCGACCTCGAGGATCGCGACATCGACTTCCTGCGAGGTCGAGACGATCTTGCCGGGATGGACGTTCTTCTTGGTCCAGGACATCTCGGAGACGTGGATCAGGCCTTCGATGCCCGGCTCCACTTCGACGAACGCGCCGTAATCCGTGATGTTGGTCACGCGGCCCTTGAGACGGGTGCCGACCGGGTAACGCTCGGCGATGCCATCCCACGGATCGGCCAGCAGCTGCTTGATGCCGAGCGAGATGCGGTGCGTGTCCTGGTTGATCTTGATGATCTTGACCTTGACCGTCTGGCCGATGGTCACGACCTCGGACGGGTGGTTCACGCGGCGCCACGCCATGTCGGTGACGTGCAGCAGGCCGTCGATGCCGCCGAGGTCAACGAACGCACCGTATTCGGTGATGTTCTTGACGACGCCGTCGATGACCTGGCCCTCTTCGAGCGAGGCGACCAGCTCGGAACGAGCCTCGGCGCGGGTCTCTTCGAGGACGGTGCGGCGCGACACGACGATGTTGCCGCGGCGGCGATCCATCTTGAGGATCTCGAAGGGCTGCGGCTGGCCCATCAGCGGGCCGACGTCGCGGATCGGGCGGATGTCGACCTGCGAGCGCGGCAGGAAGGCCACGGCGCCGTCGAGATCGACGGTGTAGCCGCCCTTGACGGTGTTGAAGATCATGCCGGTGACCTTCTCGCGGGCCTCGAAGGCCTTCTCGAGCTTGACCCAGCTCTCTTCGCGGCGAGCCTTGTCGCGCGAGATGACGGCTTCGCCGAGCGCGTTCTCGATCCGGTCCAGATAGACCTCGACCTCGTCGCCGACATTCAGTTCCTGCTCACGGCCGGGGCCGGTGAATTCCTTGAGCGCAACGCGACCTTCGGTCTTCAGACCGACGTCGATGATCGCCATATCCTTCTCGATGGCGACGACCTTGCCCTTGATGACGGAGCCTTCGAGGGCCTCGTTCCGGGTGAAGGACTCTTCGAGCAGGGCGGCGAAATCCTCGCGACCCGCGCTGTAGCTTTCAACTGCAGACATGTAATCTCCTGGGAGCCGGCCGCGTATCCCGCGGATGTCCGGCTTAGGCGCCGTGGTTGGTGCTGCGTTCCGGATCGCGGCCGTCGGCACCTCCTCTCGGAGGTATCCGCCTCCCCGTCAGACGGGACCGGCGGAGGCGCCAGGACCAGCGGCTCGATCCGTATCCGGCGGGCGCGCTTCCAACACGAAACGGGAGCGGGCCTTGAAGACCGCCCCCGGTGCATGATCGATCACGGCCCTTCGGACAGGGGCGATGTAATGCAAACGGGCCATCAGGGCAAGGCCGAAGCCCTGACAGGGACGCCGATACCGCCTCTTTTCCCTGCCCCGAGGACGTCGTACGCCACGGGCATCCTCTATTCGAGGGAGCCGACGCCGGCCGACATCGCGTAGCTTCCCCGACTTCGCGCTTCGTGCAAGGCTGCGGCCGGATTTTGTCCACGTTTTGGGAGGGGTGCCATGGGCTGGGCCATTCTGGGGCTGATCGTCGTCCTCGTCGTCTATCTGATCATGACCTATAACGGGCTCGTCGCAATGCGGCAGCGCGTGAACCAGGCCTTCGCGGATATCGACGTCCAGCTCAAGCAGCGCCACGACCTGATCCCGAATCTCGTCGAGACGGTGAAGGGCTATGCGACGCACGAGAAATCGACGCTTGACGCGGTGATCGCCGCCCGCAATGCGGCGCAGGGCGCGACCGGTGTCCATGACAAGGCCGCGGCCGAGCAGCAGCTCTCCGGCGCCGTCGGCCGGCTGCTCGCGCTGGGCGAGGCCTATCCCGATCTCAAGGCCAGCGCCAATTTCCAGCAGCTCCAGGTCGATCTCGGCAATGTCGAGGACAAGCTCGCAGCCGCGCGGCGCTTCTTCAACAATGCGGTCAGCGAGTTCAACGCCGCGATCCAGGCCTTCCCGGCCGTGCTGTTCGCACCGCAGATGGGCTTCTCCCAGCGGGAATTCTTCGATGTCGGCGAGCAGACGCGCGCCCAGATCGAAGTCGCACCCAGCGTGAAGTTCTGACGGCAGAAGAGCATTCTAGCTTTTACTTTTGCATCAGGTCCTTCCGAAAAGTGGCATCCACTTTTCGGCCCGATGCCAAGCAGGCGGAGCGGCTGCAATGGCCGAGGCCTTCGGGCTCTACACCCACCAGCGCAACAACCGGATCAGGTCGAACCTCCTGATCGCCGGGCTCTTCCTGCTGGTCTATCTCACCGCCTGGGGCCTGCTGCTCGTCGCTTTCGGCTATGGCGGCGTGCCGCGGGGGCGCACCGCCTTCGGCGAGGCGGCCCGTGTCTTCCGCTCGTGGTTCCCCTTCATCACGGCGGCGGCGATGCTCTGGGTCTTCATCGGCTTCCGCATGAATGTCGCGATGATCAACGCGGTCACGGGGTCGAAAGGCCTGGCGCGCGAGGACAATCCCAAGCTCTACCGGATGCTGGAAAACCTCTGCATCTCGCGCGGCTTGCCGATGCCGAAGCTCGCCATCGTCGAGAGCGAGGCGCTGAACGCCTTCGCCAGCGGCGTCAACGACCAGCAGTTCACGGTCAGCGTCACCACCGGCCTCCTGGCCCAGCTCAACGATGCCGAGGTCGAGGCCGTTCTGGCCCATGAACTGACCCATATCCGCAACGGCGACGTCCGCCTGATGGTGATCGCGGTAGTGATCGCCGGCATCGTCTCTTTCGTCGGCGAGATTGTCTTCCGCGGCTTCGGCCGCAGCCGGATCAGAGTCTCGTCCGATGATGCCAAGAAGGGCAACGGGCTCGCCATCATCGTCGGCATCGCGGTGATCGCGATCTCCTGGTTCCTGGCGGTGCTGATCCGGCTGTCGCTGTCGCGCTCGCGCGAATATCTCGCCGATGCCGGCGCCGTCGAACTGACCAAGAACCCGGATGCGATGATCTCCGCCCTGCTCAAGATCTCCGGCCGGGCCGATATCGAGGGCGTGCCGTCGGGCGTGATGGACATGTGCTTCGAGAACGATCCGGACGATTTCGCCGACCTGTTCTCGACCCATCCGTCCGTCACCAAGCGCGTGCAGGCGCTGATCGAGACCGCCGGCGGGCGCATGCCGGCCATGCCGCCCCACCCGCCGAAGATCGGCGAGCGGCAGGACCTGCCGACGATGGTCGAGGAGACCGCGGCGCGTGGGCCTTGGGCACGGCCTCCGCAGGGGCCGGGTTAGGTTCGGCAACTGCCGGATCGCTTGCTGCCGCCCCCTTTGTCATTCCGGAGCGCGCCATAGGCGCGAGCCCGGAACCCACGACCGGGTGAGACGATCAGGCTTTGATGCGTGAAGTCCTCGCCCGGTCGTGGGTTCCGGGTTCTTCGCTGCGCGAAGCCCCGGAATGACAAGGGATGGCGCGAAACTGCCGCATCACCCGGCAGCGCTTGCGCCTCAAGAGTGCCTGGATCTCAGGCGGCGAGTTTCGCCGGATCGATCTCGAAGACCAGTGGGAAGAAGGTGCTCCAGCGGTTCCAGCGCTGCGTGCCGGCTTCGCCGACCGCCCAGAGCTTGCCATCCGGCGCGAGACCGAGATCCTCGATGCCGCCGGGCGCAGGATAGCGCGCCAGAGTGGCGCCAGTCGCGGGATCGAGCTGCGACAGGAAGGCCGGCCGGTTGCCGGAGCTCTGCGCAATCCAGATCTTGCCCGCTTTGTCGAAGGTCGCGCCTTGCGCGAAGAGCGGCAGCGGCAGAGTGACCCGGCTGTCGGCGAGCCCGATCGGCGCCTCACTGCTGGCCAGAATGCGATCGATCGGGACCGCATGCAGGTTCGGCGCGCCTTCACGGCGATAGGGGCCGAACCAGAGCGCATCGCCAGAGGCCGTCAGGAAGGACGGACCCATCGCCTTGTCGACGCGTGTCTCCTTGAGCGGAACGCATTCGCCGGCGCGGCAAGATTCCTTGAAATCGAGCGCGAGCAGCCGGCCGGAATTGGCGACAAACACTGTGCCGCGGAGATTGGCGAGGCCGCCGGGATGGCCGTAGGTCGCCGGCAGCGCGAAGCTGCCGAGCAGACGCCCGCCCGCCCGCGCGAGCCGGAACACCCGCGCCGGGCCATTGTCCTGCTCGCGCTCGGTGCTGCGGTAGGCGGCGATGAGGATTTCGTCGCCGAAGACGGTGAGGCCCTGCGGGACATAGCCCTCGTTGAGACCGGGCGACCAGTAGCGGCGGCCGATCGCCGCAGCGTTCGGCACCGCGGTCAGTTCGCGGCTGTCATAGGCCGGCGCCTCGCCGGGCAAGGCGGGGCGCGCCCGCGCGGCCGAGGCCAGACACAAGCCGGCTCCCGCCATCAGCATACGGCGCCGGTTCAGGATCATGGCTTCAACGTCCGTCCGTCGCCCATTCCAGGGCTTCCTCCAGGCGATCGTCGCCCCAGAAGAGTTCGCCGTCGCCCGCCACGAAGGACGGTGCGCCGAAGATGCCGATCGACTTGGCGTACTCGATCTCGGCCTTGAGGCGGCCCTTGACCTCCTCGCTGCGCGAGAGCGGCAGCGCGACATTGGGATCGCTGCCCGCCTCCTTCAACGCGGCGCTCAGCACCGCCTCTTCCGCCATGTTGCGGCCCTCGCAGAAATGCGCCCGGAACAGCGCCTTCGAGAAAGCCGGAGTCCAGCCACCGTCGCGGCCAGCCAGTGCCAGCCGGGCGGCCGCCAGCGAATTCTGGGGAAAATTGTCGGGCTTGACGATCGCGACGCCCTGCCGCCGCCCGCGCCGCGCCGTGTCGCGCCACATGTAGCGGCCCTTGCTGGGATAGAGCGCGAAGGGCGAGGTGTTCCAGCCCTGAGCCGCGAAGATCGGCCCGAGCAGGAAGGGGCGCCAGCGCAGGGCGACGCCGGCGTCCTCGGCCAGCTTCTCGATTCTGAGGGCACTCAGGCAGGAATAGGGCGACGCGAACTCATACCAGAAGTCCAGAACGGGACGATTCGGCATTCAGCCTCCGAACAGGTCGTCATGTCGTGTCGCGCCCGATCGAGCCTGCGCTCTTCGTAACGCGACCGCAAGCGCCGCGGATCGGCGCCTGTGGAATGGAGGGACGACGCGTTCACCCGTGCCCATCCATCAGCGGACGACGCGGGATCGATCAGAAGGTTCCGATTGCTTCGCCCCGAGCGCTGGGATAGTGCGCCATTGCGTCCGAAACGCGGCCCATGGGGGCTGCCAGAAGGAAATTGAACAGATGGCTGACAGCAGCGTGAAAAAGGTCGTCCTCGCCTATTCCGGCGGTCTCGACACCTCGATCATCCTCAAATGGCTGCAGACCACCTATCGATGCGAGGTCGTGACCTTCACCGCCGATCTCGGCCAGGGCGAGGAGCTCGGGCCGGCGCGCGACAAGGCGCTGCTGCTCGGCATCAAGCCGGAGAACATCTTCATCGAGGACCTGCGCGAGGAATTCGTGCGCGACTACGTCTTCCCGATGTTCCGCGCGAATGCCGCCTATGAGGGCGTCTACCTGCTGGGTACCTCGATCGCGCGCCCGCTGATCGCCAAGAAGCTGATCGAGATCGCCGAGAAGACCGGCGCCGACGCCGTCTCCCATGGCGCGACCGGCAAGGGCAACGACCAGGTCCGTTTCGAGCTCACCGCCTATGCGCTGAAGCCCGACGTCGTCGTGATCGCGCCCTGGCGCGAATGGGACCTGCGCTCGCGCGAGCAGCTCATCGCCTTCGCCGAGCAGCACCAGATCCCGATCGCCAAGAACAAGCGCGGCGAGGCGCCCTTCTCCGTCGACGCCAACCTGCTGCATGCCTCCTCGGAAGGCCGCGTGCTGGAGGACCCGGCGGTCGAGGTTCCCGACTACGTCTATTCGCGCACGATCTCGCCGGAAGACGCGCCGGACAAGCCGACCATCGTCACGGTCTCCTTCGAGAAGGGCGACGCGGTCGCGATCGACGGCGAGAAGCTCTCGCCTGCGACGCTGCTCGCCAAGCTCAACGACCTCGGCCGCGACAACGGCATCGGCCGGCTCGACCTCGTCGAGAACCGCTTCGTCGGCATGAAGTCGCGCGGCATGTACGAGACGCCCGGCGGCACGATCCTGCATGCGGCCCATCGCGCCATCGAGTCGATCACGCTCGACCGCGGCGCGGCGCATCTCAAGGATCAGATCATGCCGCAATATGCGGAGCTGATCTATAACGGCTTCTGGTTCTCGCCGGAGCGCGAGATGCTGCAGGCGCTGATCGACAAGAGCCAGGAGTTCGTCACCGGCGACGTGCGCCTCAAGCTCTACAAGGGCGGCGTCCATGTCATCGGCCGCTCGAGCGACTATTCGCTCTACGACCAGGACCTCGTCACCTTCGAGGAAGGCGCGGTTGCCTACGACCATCGCGACGCGGCGGGCTTCATCAAGCTCAACGCGCTGCGCCTGCGTACGCTCGGCCAGCGGAAGAAGAAGCTGGGGCTCTAAAAAGCTCTACTGAAGAGTGTCATCCCGTGCGCGCTGCGGCATGTAATGCCGCTGCGCAGACACGGGACCGCGTGACGAATAAGGCTCAATTCACCCGGCGAGGTCCGTCCACGCCGGGTTTTCCTTTTCGATCAGCGCGATTTTCCAGGCGCGGCGCCACTTCTTCAGGACTTTCTCCCTCTCGATCGCCTGATTGGGTTCGTCGAAGGTCTCGACGTAGACGAGCCGGTCGATGTTGTACCTGGCCGCATGGCCCTTGATCGCGTGGGCTTTGTGCTCGGCGATCCGGCGCTCGAGGTCGTTGGTGATGCCGATGTAGAGCGGACCGTCTTTGCGTGTCGCGAGGATGTAGACGGCGTAGATGCGGGCGGTCATGCAGGCCTCGCGGTGAGCGCGAGACGGCACCCTACCCGGCAAACGGTCCCGTGTCTGCGCAGCGGCACTTCGCGCCGCAGCGCGCACGGGATGACACACTTCAAAAGCGCCGCTTCATGAACCGGCGACGCGCTCGCGCGTTCAGCACTCACCGATCAACCTGAGTGCTCCCAGCATGCTTCGCTTCCTCGCCCCCGCCCTGATCTCCGCCGCCCTCTGCGCGCCCGTCGCGGCGCTTGCCCAGGAAGTCCCACCGAAAAGCGAGAAGCCGGCGACGCCCGAGATCGCGACCTGCAAAGCGGCCGCGCTGCAGACGCTCCATGCCAGGGAGCCGGAGATCAAGGATATCTATATCGACGAAGACGGTGCCACGGTCGCGGTGTCGGAATCGAAGATCGAGGATATCCCGGTCACGCGCATCGTCATGAGCGAGGCCTATCTGCGAACCGACCGCTCGGACAAGCCGCGCCGCTTCCTCTGCCTGCTCGGCGACAAGAACAAGGTGCTGCTGACCTTCTTCACCGCGCGCTGAAGCCCGTGAGCAAGCGAAAGGGCCGCGTGGCGGCCCTATAGCCCATCATCGAAGCGAAAGCGCCCTCAGCCGCTGTCGACGACCCGGGTCGCGGGTCGATCGTGGCCATCCGCCAGCTCCTCGTGCCAGCGGCCGTTCTGGTCCTGATAGACGATCCCGTCGGTGGCCCCCGCCACTGTCTGACGGGCGGCGGCGCGGGTTGCCGCCTTCAGCGCCGCGTCATGTGTCGGAAAGGTTTCCGACAAGGCCCCGCCTGCCCTGTAGGCCCAGCCACCGTCGTGCTCGACCACTTCGTATTTGACCATGACCATCGCGCGTCCTCCTTTCGCTCGAAGGAAACCGCGCCCCGGCCATGGGGTTCCGGCTAGTCGCCGTTGCCGCTATCGGCCGCGCGCAGCGAATCCAGCACCGGCATCGAGGTGATGTGATAGCCGGCGTCGACATGGTGGATGTCGCCGGTGACACCGCCGGAGAGATCCGAGAGGTAATAGAGCGCCGAGCCGCCGATCTCTTCAAGCGAAACCGACTTGCGCAGCGGCGAATTGGCACGCTGCCAGGACAGCATGGCGCGCGCATCGGAGATGCCGGCGCCGGCCAGCGTCCGCACCGGCCCGGGCGAAAGCGCGTTCACGCGGATGCCGCGCGGGCCGTAATCGCCGGCCAGATAGCGCACGCTCGCCTCCAGCGCCGCCTTGGCGACGCCCATCACGTTGTAGTTCGGCATGATCCGGGTCGAGCCGCCATAGGTCAGCGTGATCATGCTGCCGCCGTTCGGCATGCGGTCCGCCGCACGCCTGGCGATCTCGGTGAAGGAGAAGCAGGAGATCACCATGGTTCGCGAGAAATTCTCGCGGCTGGTGTCGGCATAGAGCCCCTTGAGCTCGTTCTTGTCGGAGAAGCCGATGGCATGGACGATGAAGTCGAGCGTATTGCGCTCGGGATCGCCGCCCCAGGCCTCGTCCAGCGTCGCGAAGGCGGCATCGACCGAGGCGGTGTCCTCGACATCGCAGGGCACGACCAGCGTCGAGCCGATGCTCTCCGCGAGCGGCCGGACGCGCTTGCCGAGCGCATCGCCCTGATAGGTGAAGGCGATCTCGGCGCCATGGGCGTGAAGGGTGCGGGCAATGCCCCAGGCAATCGAATTCTGATTGGCGACGCCCATGATGAGGCCGCGCTTGTTGTGCATCAGCGGGAGCATGGCAAACTCGGAAGGGGCTTCAGGAACTGGTCCGAAGACGGGAAACGGAGGAAAGTCGGCGGGGCAGGTCGGTCGAACTTTGAACGGCGTATCATCATCGCCGGGCCGTTGCCGGCACCGGCAGGTCTTGGACTAGTCGGTCTTGGTGATCGCGGCAGCGGCGGCCTTCGAAGTCGAGACCGGCACGATCTCGAAACGCACGAGGTCGTTCCATTGCAGGACCCATTCCTGCAGCAGGGCGACGTCATCGCATTCCATGACCTGGAAGCAGCGGCCGAGATCGGCCGAGACCCAGCTCTCGACATAGCGTACGCCTGCCGGAGCCATCCGCCCGCTATGCTGGAAGCGGGCGTAGACATCCTTCACGCGGGTCTGATCGAAATGCTCGATCACCATGAAGAGCATGGCGCTCTCAGACCTCCAGGCGCTTCATCACGATGGTGGCGTTGGTGCCGCCGAACCCGAAGGAGTTCGAGAGCACGGTGCCCAGGCCCGCGTTGTCGATGCGCTTGCGCACGATCGGCATGTCGGCGAAGGCCGGGTCGAGCTCGTCGATATGGGCGCTCTCGCAGATGAAATCGTTGTTGAGCATCAGCAGCGAGTAGATCGCCTCCTGCACGCCGGTGGCGCCGAGCGAATGCCCGGTCAGCGACTTCGTCGCCGAGATCGGCGGCGCCTTGTCGCCGGCGCCGAAGACCTCGCGGATCGCCTCGATTTCCTTGCCGTCGCCGACCGGGGTCGAGGTGCCGTGCGGGTTGATGTAGTCGACCTTGCTCTTCACGCCTTCAAGCGCCATGCGCATGCAGCGTACCGCGCCCTCGCCCGACGGAGCCACCATGTCGTAACCGTCCGAGGTCGCGCCATAGCCGACGATCTCGCCATAGATCTTGGCGCCGCGCGCCTTGGCGTGCTCGAGCTCTTCCAGCACGACGACGCCGGCGCCGCCGGCGATGACGAAGCCGTCGCGGGCGACGTCATAGGCGCGCGAGGCGCGGGCCGGCGTGCCGTTGAAGTCCGAGGACATCGCGCCCATGGCATCGAAGAGCACGGAGAGCGTCCAGTCCAATTCCTCGCAGCCACCGGCGAAGATGACGTCCTGCTTGCCCCACTGGATCAGTTCATAGGCATTGCCGATGCAGTGGTTCGAAGTCGCGCAGGCCGAGGAGATCGAATAATTGACGCCCTTGATCTTGAACCAGGTCGCCAGCGTCGCCGAAGCGGTCGAGGACATGCCCTTGGGCACGGCGAAGGGGCCGACCTTCTTCGAGGAGCCGCTCTCGCGGGCCTTGTCATAGGCGTCGATCAGGGCGCGGGTCGAGGGACCGCCGGAGCCCATGATGATGCCGGTGCGCTCATTGCTGACCTCGGCCGGCTCAAGTCCGGCATCGACGATCGCCTGCTCCATCGCGACCTGGTTCCAGGCCGAACCGCCGCCATGGAAGCGCATGGCGCGCCGGTCGAGCACCGTCGCGGGGTCGAGCGTCGGCACGCCCGCGACCTGGCTGCGGAAGCCGTGCTCGGCGAATTCGGCGACATGGGAGATGCCCGATTTCGCCGCATGCAGCGAGGCCAGGACCTCCTGCGTGTTGTTGCCGATGGACGAGACGATGCCCATCCCTGTGACGACGACGCGTCTCATGCTCGCTTACTCCAGCTGTCAGCACGCGGCGGGACAGGCCCGGCCGCTTCTGGATTCATATCGCGCAAATGGACCGAGCGGCAGCTAGGCGCAAGGTCGCGCTGCGTTTTTCCTCAGGCCGCTTCCGGCTTGAACAAGCCGACGCGCATGTCGCTGACGGTATAGATGCGCTTGCCGTCAGCCTCCAGCCAGCCATCGGCAATGCCGAGGACGAGCTTCGACTTGAAGACGCGCTTGAAGTCGACGCCGTAGACGACCTTCTTGACCGAAGGCAGAACCTGGTCGGCGAACTTGACCTCGCCGACGCCGAGCGCGCGGCCGCGGCCCGGCAGGCCGAGCCAGCCCAGGAAGAAGCCGGTGAGCTGCCAGAGCGCATCGAGGCCGAGGCAGCCCGGCATCACCGGATCGCCCTTGAAATGGCAATCGAAGAACCAGAGGTCAGGCTTGATGTCGAACTCGGCGCGGACCATGCCCTTGCCGTGCTCGCCACCCTCTTCGGCAATCTCGACGATCCGGTCGAACATCAGCATCGGCGGCAGCGGCAGTTGCGCATTGCCCGGCCCGAACAGTTCCCCACGACCGCAGGCGAGGATCTCCTCGTAGCTGAAAGACGACTGACGCTGCATTCCCGTACCGCTCCCTGGCACCGACCGGATTCGGCCGGTGTCTCGTTTGCCGTGCCTAACACGGCGGGAGCGGGAAACGAAAGGGCAGCACGTCCCAAGATCCGCATCGCAGCGTCAAAAACCACAGCGAGACTGCGCCAGATCAATGCAGCTACGCTTCGCAAGAACCTATAAGACGGTCCAACGCTTGCGACCGGGTGGCCGACGCCCTACATTTCAAATTGGAATTCTTCCAACAGACGGAGCCTTCAGGACATCCGTTTCATAAGAGGGTGCACGAGCTGGGCATGAGCGACCTGACCTCCCAGGACCAGGGCTACGGGACGCCGGTACGGCAGGGCTGCCCCTTCCACGACATCCGCCAGAAGCTCCGACGCGTGGGCTTGCGCCCCACCCGCCAGCGCGTCTCGCTCGGCTGGGTGCTCTTCGCCAAGGGCCAGCGCCATGTCAGCGCCGAGATGCTGTTCGAAGAGGCGATGAAGGAGCGCATCCCGGTCTCGCTCGCGACGATCTACAACACGCTGCGCCAGTTCACCGAGGCCGGCCTGCTGCGGGAACTCACGCTCGACGGCGCCAAGGCCTATTTCGACACGGCCGATCATGAGCATCACCATTTCGTCGTCGACGGCGAGAACCGGGTGATCGACATCCCCGCTGACGAGATCGATGTCGCGAGCCTCCCTGTGCCGCCGGCAGGCTACGAGATCGCGCGGGTCGATGTCGTGGTGCGGCTGCGGAAGGTCGAGATCTGACATAAGCTCTGCCCGTTCCGGAGACGATGGGCATGCATTTCACCGATTCGCCGGTCTCACGCCGCGCGCTGGCAGCGCTTCTGCTCGCGACCGCCCTTCCGGCCGCGCCGGCACTGGCCGCGCCGCGCAGCTTGCGCGGCACCGTCTCCTATCGCGAGCGCATGGCATTGCCGCCCGGCGCCATCGTCGAGGTGAAGTTACTCGACGTCTCGCTGGCCGACGCTCCCAGCCGCACGATCGCCGAGACCCGCGTCTCCGGCCGGCGCATCCCGGCGCCATGGACCTTGCGCTTCGACACCCGGCAGATCGAGCCCCGGCACAGCTACGCACTGCAGGCGCGCATAACTCATCGCGGGCAACTGCTCTTCATCACCACGGAACGGCACAGCGTCTTCACGGGCGGGCCGGACAATACCGATATCTGGGTCCAGCGCGTTGCGGGCGATGATCGGCCGCCCGCCGCAGCCCCTTCCCCGATCGGAAGCTGGCGTCTCGCCAGCCTCGGCGGCAAGGATGTCCCGGCCTCGATCAACACGACCCTGGAGATCGCGGCGGACGGCAAGGTGTCGGGCCGCGGCGGCTGCAACGGCTTCGGCGGCCATGCGACGCTTCAAGGTCGGACGATCCGGTTCTCGCGCATGGTCTCGACGATGATGGCCTGCGTGTCGGACGTGATGGCGCAGGAGCGCGGCTTCCTTGACGGGCTCGCCAAGGTCCGCCGCTGGGATATCCATCGCGGCTTCGGCCTGCTCGCGCTGCTCGACAGCCGCGGCCGGGCGGTGATGACGCTGGCGCGGCAGTGACCGTCGGTCAGTCGACCTTCTCGTTGGGATAGACGCCCCAGAGCCGCTCCTGCCGGATGAAGCCGTTGATGTTGCCGATGCTGACGCGGCACCAGGTATTGGCGCAGGATGCGACATTGGCGACGACGCCGGGTTGAAGCCTGGCGATGACGGCGGCTTCCTCGTTCGCTGCGCTGCGCATCGGGAAATTCTCGTCCTTCTTCTTCGACCAGGGCGCGACGAGCGCCGTCCGGCGGCCGGAGAGCAGACTGTGCAGCACCCAGCCCTCGGTGCCGTCGGCGTCGCGGACGCGGCGCCAGGTCTCGAATTCGGCGGTGACCTCCATCGGCAGGCCGGCGCGCTGATAGACCCAGCGCGTGCGATGCTCCTTCGAGGGGCCTTCGCGCAGGTTCACGCGGTCCGTCTTGAGGCTGACATAGCGCGGTACCGGCAACCCGGTGACCGAGCCGGCCTGCATGTCCTGAGCCGGCGCGATCGCTGGCAAGCCGACGAGGGCCAGTGCCGTCAGGGCCAGGCATCGCATCGACGGGACCATCATCGCGCCATTCTCCTTCGCATCCCGCTCCCCCCGGCGAAGGGGCAAGTTGTCATCAGCCGCGCCGCCGCCTAGACACGCATATGGTGCCGCGCAACAATTCCCATTCCTGGGACACCAGGGTTAATGGCGGGTTGAGGATATCAGGCCGATGCGGCCAATGACGGAGGGGTGACCGCCATGTCGAAGAAGAAGCCCTTGGTGGTGGTGACGCGCAAGCTGCCCGCCGTAGTCGAAACCCGGATGCGCGAACTGTTCGACGCACGGCTCAATATCGACGACAAGCCGATGTCGCAGGCGGCGCTGGTCGAGGCCGTGAAGACCGCCGACGTGCTCGTCCCGACCGTGACCGACAAGATCGACGCCGCCATCATCGCGCAGGCCGGCGACCAGTTGCGCCTGATCGCCAATTTCGGCAACGGCGTCGACAATATCGACGTCGCCAGCGCCGTGCAGCGCGGCATCACCGTCACCAACACGCCGGGCGTGCTGACCGACGATACCGCCGACATGACGATCGCGCTGATCCTCGCCGTCGCCCGCCGGATCGCCGAGGGCGCGCGCGTCATCCCCGATGACGACTGGGCCGGCTGGTCGCCGACCTGGATGCTCGGCAGGCGCATCACCGGCAAACGCCTCGGCATCGTCGGCATGGGCCGGATCGGCCAGGCGCTGGCGAAGCGGGCCGCGGCCTTCGGCCTGTCGATCCACTATCACAACCGCCGCCGGGTCGATCCGCGCATCGAGGAGCAGCTCGACGCGACCTATTGGGATTCGCTCGACCAGATGCTGGCGCGGATGGACATCGTCTCGGTCAACTGCCCGCATACGCCGGCGACCTATCACCTGCTCTCCGCCCGCCGCCTCAAGCTGATGAAGCCGGACGCGATCCTGGTGAACACCGCCCGCGGCGAGGTCGTCGACGAGACCGCGCTCGCCCGCATGCTGGAAGCCGGCGAGCTCGCCGGTGCCGGTCTCGACGTGTTCGAGAGCGAGCCGGCGGTCAACCCGCGCCTGCTCAAGCTCGCGCGCCAGCACAAGGTCGTGGTTCTCCCGCATATGGGCTCGGCCACGCATGAGGGCCGCGCCGACATGGGCGAGAAGGTCATCGTCAACATCAAGACCTTCATGGACGGCCACAAGCCGCCGGACCGCGTGCTGCCCAGCATGCTCTGAGGAGCACGTTTCTCACCCCGCTGTCATTCCGGGGCTTCGTGCAGCGAAGAGCCCGGAATGACAAGGGTGGTTGAGACCACGAGTTATCCGGCAGGCACTCAGCCCGGCAGCTCAGGGGGCGCGCATTCCCGCAAGGCGCGCCGCTTCCGCCGGCCATTCCCTGAAATCGTCGATGACACCAGCCGCACCCGCGGCCAGCAGGCGCTCGCGCATGCGCCCCTTGTCATGGGCAACGCCCGTGAAGCCGGCAACCTGCATGCCGGCCGCCTTCGCCGCCAGCACGCCCGGCACAGAATCCTCCAGCACGAGGCAGCGTCCGGCCCGCGCACCCATCTGCGACGCCGCGAACAGGAAGACATCCGGCGCCGGCTTGCCACGCATGACCTGCGAAGCCGAGAAGACATGCGGATCAAACAAGTCGATCAGGCCGGCGAGTCCGAGATTGCGGCGCAGCGGCTCCAGCACCGTCGAGGAGGCGACGCAGCGGCGCCCCGCCATCAGCGTCAGCGCCTCCCGCACGCCGGGAAGCGCGCGCAGTTCGGTCTCCAGGCGGAGAGCGACCGCATCCTCGATGCGCGTCTCGAAATCATCCGGCAGAGGCTTACCCAGCGCCGTCTCGATGATCTTCATGCCGTCGGCCCAGGGGATGCCGACGAGCTGATCGACATAATGGTCGAGCGTCCAGTGGCCGAGCCCGACTTCATGGCACATGGCGAGGCTGACCTCGCCATAGAGCGTCTCGGTATCGATCAACGTGCCGTCGCAGTCGTAGATGACGAGATCGAACGACACGTCCCTGCTCCGCCTGCCGCTCAGCGGGCCTGAAGCGTGTCGAACTGGCCGGTCTTGCGGAAACGCCAGAGATAGGAGGAAACGACCGCCTCCGACGAGGTCGGCGCAAGGCCAAGCCCGGCGAAGTCGCGGCCCTCAGCCTTGGCTTCCGCCGAGACGACGTTGTCGCTCTCGAGCAGCGTGACCTGATCGCGTGTCATCACCAGCTCGTCCGGAATCAGGCCGAGCGTCAGGGAATCGACGACCTGCAGGACGCTGCCCATGATCCGCGCCAGCGGGAAAGGCAGCGGCGCGAGCAAGCGCTTGCGGCCAGTCACCTTGCAGACCTCCTCGACGATCTCGCGCAGGCTCTGCACCTCCGGCCCGCCGAGCTCATAGATGCGGCCGCCCTGAACGGTGCCGTCGACGGCGCGGGCGACGATCTCGGCGACGTCCCCGACGAAGGCCGGCTGGAACTTCGTCGCGCCGGCGCCGACCAGCGGCAGGACGGGCAGCATGCGGGCGAGCGAGGCGAAGCGGTTGAAGAAGGTATCCTCGGGGCCGAACATCACCGACGGCTGCAGCACGACGGCACCCGGCACGGAGGCGAACATGGCTGCCTCGCCCTCGGCCTTGGAGCGGGCATAGGCCGAAGCCGATTCGGTGGATGCGCCGAGCGCCGAGACATGCACCAGCCGCGCAATGCCGGCAGCTGCGCAAGCCTGGGCGATGGCACGCGCACCGTTCGCCTGCACGGCCGGGAAGCTCTGGCGGCCCTGCTCCTGCATGATGCCGACGAGATTGACGACGGCGTCAGCACCCTTCACCGCGGCAGCGACCGAGGCGGGATAACGCAGATTCGCCTGTACGGCGTGGATCTGGCCGACAGTACCGATCGGCTGAAGGAAATTGGCGAGATCCGGCCGGCGCACGGCGACGCGCACCCGATAGCCGCGCTTGACGAGCGCACGCACGACATGACGGCCGACGAAACCGGAGCCGCCGAAGACCGTGACGAGTTGCTGGGCCGGGGCCTGGGAAGCCATCGCGAAAGCTCCGTTTAGAATGCTTCTGCCCTCCTAGATCATGTTCCGCCAAAGTGGAAATGCCTTTTGCGGCCGGTGGCTCCGATATCCCGGCCCTGCGGCGTTCCGCCCTATCGGAGAGAAGGCACTGCGCCCGTTCGGTGCCGTTCAGCCGTTTTTTTGAGCCGAGACGCCCCAAAATCCGCCAGGCCCACGAAAGCGGTTTCCACAGGGCCGCGAAAACAAATTCATTTCGTCGCGACAGGGCCGTTGACAGGACGACTCGCCCCCCGTAAACGAACCGCCGTTGCCCAGGTGGCGGAATTGGTAGACGCACCAGCTTCAGGTGCTGGCGCTCGCAAGGGCGTGGAGGTTCGAGTCCTCTCCTGGGCACCAACATTTCTTGAGGACTACCAACCTCAAGTACTTAGCGGAAATCAACGACTTATGGACGCCCGAGTGATATAATCGGGTGATCCATACAGTCCTGAGTATGACACGTCCGCATAAGCATCCCAAGACCGGCGTTTACTGGTTCCGCAAGGCTGTTCCGAAGGACCTTCGAGCCGCCCTCGGGAAGCGCGAAGAGGTCCGTACGCTGCGGACGAAGGACCCCGCCAAGGCCCGCGAGGCACACGCCTCAGTGGCCGCCGAGGTGGAAGCCCACTGGAAGGCGCTGCGCTCCCCGGCCCAGGTCCTCAGTAACCGTGAGGTGACCGCCCTCGCCGGCATCTTCTACTCCGAACTCACGAAGCAGATGGCCGACGAGCCCGGCAATGAGACGGCCTGGCAGCACTGACTCCGACTGGATCAGGAGGCCCGCGAGGCCGGCAAGCTGGAGCACTGGTACGGAGAGGCGGTCGATAGGCTCTTACGCCAGCGAGGCCTACATATCGACCAGCCGTCCTGCGCCCAGCTTCTGGAGGCCATCAGCGCCGCCGTTCGACAGGCTGGAGAGCACCTCAAGAAAAACGCGGCTGGCGACTACAGCCCGGACCCTGCTGCCTCGCGGTTCCCTGAGTGGAAGCCGAGGGACGCGCCCAAGGACCTCCAGCCGACCAGCGGCAAGACCAGCCTAACCGGCATCCTCGCGGACTGGTGGAAGGAGGCCCAGGCAACGGGTCGCAAACCGAGCACCCATGAGAGTTACAGCAACACCGTGGACGGCTTTGTCGCCTTTCCTCGGGTACGACGATGCAACACAGGTCACCCCCGAACACGTCGTCGGCTTCAAGGATCACCGGCTGTCCTCAATCAACCCGAGAACCAAGAAGCCCATCTCCGCGAAGACGGTAAAGGACAGCGACTTATCCGCCCTCAAGACCCTCTTCGGGTGGGCCGTCAGCAATCACCGCCTGACCAACAACCCTGCGACTGGCATCACGATCAAGCTCGGCAAACGCAGGGTGACCCGACCGAAGGGGTTCACCGACGAGGAGGCCAAGGCGCTGCTGGAGGCCGCCGACGCTCATCGGCAGGGTAATGAACAGCCGAAGACCTCCGCCGCCAAGCGGTGGGTGCCCTGGCTTTGTGCCTACACCGGGGCTCGTGTCGGTGAGGTCGCCCAAGCTAGGGCCGACACGCTGGGCTACGTGGTGTTCCTCGGCGATTCCGACGAGACCAGGCTCGTCGACGCGATCCTGCTCGAACAGAATGACGAATGGGCCGTCCAGCGCGCCCGTTACATCACGCCCATGAGCGATGATCCCCTCGTCAGCCTGCCAGCCGCGGCGGCCTGACCAGCCCGACCAAAGTCGGCGATCGACGGTCCTACCGACAGCTACACCACAAGCTGGAACACGACCTCGTCGAGAACGGCACCGCCCCTATTCGGATACCTCGTTTGCGAAAGAGTTTCACTGTTTGCTTCAGCGCAAAGTGCAAGCTATCCAGCCCGTTTACCTGCGAACCATGTCCTTCAGCGGCTATGTTTTCGCTCTTGTCCTCGTCGTGGCTACACCGGGGCAGACAAATACCTTGCTCGCCCTCGCGGGCGCTACGATGGGAATTCGCTCCGCGCTTCGTCTCATCTGGGCAGCGATCGCCGCATATTTAGGTGCAACATTGCTACTTGGCGTCCTGTTTCGCCCGCTCGTCGATGCGTTTCCGGCGATCCGAGCGGCTGTCCAGATTTTCGGATGTGGCTATCTGGCCTATATGGCAGCGCGCCTGTGGGAGCCTCGGCGAACGCCGCCTGGAAGGCGCGTCGTCACCGCAAGAGATGTTGCCGTCACGACTTTTCTCAATCCGAAAAACCTGCTGATCGCATTCGTATTGCTGCCCGTGGGATGGGCGAGCGAAACGCAGGTCGCGCTTCCGATCTTGCTGACCTTGGCCGTCATAACGCCGCTGGTTGAATCCGTTTGGATCATCGCCGGAGGGGTGTTGGGCGTAGCGTTCCGAAACAGATCAAAGACCTTGTTGCCACGCGGTTCCGCTTTCGCGCTTGGAGTCTACGCCGCGATTTTAGCAGGACGCACGATTGCCGGATGAGCCGCGGAACGGCGGCGGGACCGGCGCAGTTCCCTCCGATCTTTCCGAGGCAATTTGACTTCGGTGGCTTCTCCCGGACCTTGAGCAAGCTGG
Organism: Allobosea sp. FG18; assembly: GCF_057809495.1. Taxonomy (NCBI): domain Bacteria; kingdom Pseudomonadati; phylum Pseudomonadota; class Alphaproteobacteria; order Hyphomicrobiales; family Alloboseaceae; genus Allobosea; species Allobosea sp. FG18. Next base: position 107,856 of record NZ_JBMDKB010000001.1, on the reverse strand, counting down.
AGGCGATGACCAAAGCGCAATACGTTCTGGAACGCATGTAGGCCAGCCTGAACTGCGATAGCGCCATCCCGTTCCTCGCGTACTCGGAGGCTGTGCGCGAAGGCATCCATGCCGCGCACGCAATCGGGAGCAGGAGCGCAAAATCGCGGCACGCCGTGAAAATTGCGGCCGGTTCGCGGTCGGCGATGCCGCAGAGAAACGCCTCTATCTCGCCTTGCGTGGCGCCAAGGCGGAAAGAAGTATGCCTCCGTGCGAATGGGCTGAAGTCAAGGTCCAGACCGTCGATTTAGTTGATAAGTACGTCATCGAAGCATGAAACTCGGCCGGCAGCGGACATAGACATTCGCGCAGCTCTCTCCGTGCTTTCCCTTAAGCGCGAACACGAGCCCCCGCCAATTCCCGACTTTGCTTGATTTGGATCAAGTACGACACAGAAGATTCCAGTGTTGGCTCGCGGCAATCACGCATGTTGCCGAATGAGGCTGCGATCATGGAAACCCATATTCCCGTGTCCAAGGGCGAACAGGGGCGGGCCTTGTGGCTCTCGACCATCGCCTTCACCGCTTGCTTCGCGGTCTGGACGATCTTCTCGATCATCGGCGTCCGGATCAAACAGGAGCTTGGGCTGAGCGAGACCCAGTTCGGCCTGCTCGTCGGAACGCCGATCCTGACGGGTTCGCTCATCCGCGTCGTGCTGGGCATCTGGACCGACTACTATGGCGGGCGGCGGATCTTCTCGCTGGTCATGCTCGCTGGTGCAGGGGCGACCTTCCTGCTGTCCTACGCACAAACCTACCCGCAGATGCTGCTCGCCGCACTCGGTGTCGGCATCGCCGGTGGTTCCTTCGCGGTCGGCGTCGCCTATGTCTCGCGCTGGTATCCCGCCGGCAAGCAGGGGACGGCTCTCGGCATCTTCGGGGCGGGCAATGTCGGAGCGGCCGTGACCAAGTTCGTCGCGCCCTTCGTGCTCGTTGCCTATGGCTGGCAGAGCGTGGCGCAGATCTGGGCGGCCGGGCTCGTGGTGATGGCCGTACTGTTCTGGTTCGGAACCGCGGATGACCCCGTTATCGTCGAGCGGCGGCGCACGGGCGAGCGGCCGAAAAGCGCCTGGCTCGAGCTTGAACCGCTCAAGAACGCCCAGGTCTGGCGCTTTTCGCTCTACTACTTCTTCGTCTTCGGCGCTTTCGTCGCGCTGTCGCTGTGGCTGCCGCAATATCTGATCGGCGTCTACGGGCTCGACATCAAGGCTGCCGGCATGATCGCCGCCTTCTACTCGGTTCCGGCCTCGATTTTCCGCGCCTATGGCGGCCATCTCTCGGACAAGTACGGCGCAAGGCGCGTCATGTACTGGACCTTCCTGGTCTCGATCGGCTGCACCTTCCTCCTGAGTTATCCGCCGACGGATTATGTCGTGAAGGGCATCGCCGGGCCGATCGCCTTCCACACCGAGGTCAGCCTGCCGGTCTTCATCGGCCTCGTCTTCGTGCTCGGCTTCTTCATGAGCCTCGGCAAGGCGGCCGTGTTCAAGCACATCCCGGTCTATTATCCGCAGAATGTCGGCGCGGTCGGTGGCCTCGTCGGCATGATCGGTGGCCTCGGCGGCTTCATCCTGCCGATCGCCTTCGGCGTGCTCAACGACCTGACCGGGATCTGGACGAGCTGCTTCATGCTGCTCTTCCTGATCGTGACGGTCTCCCTTGTCTGGATGCACATGGCCGTCCGCACCATGGAGGAAGGCGTCGCCGGCAAGGAGCTGGCCAAGCTGCCGCAGCTGCCGGAGATGCAGCCGATCCATTCGCCCGAACTCGCCGACGCGCTGACGGGCAAGACGCTGCAGGACTGGCGCCCGGAAGACCCGCAGTTCTGGGCGCGGAACGGGCGCGCCATCGCCCGCCGCAATCTCTACATCTCGATCCCCAGCCTGCTGCTCTCCTTCGCGGTCTGGATGGTGTGGTCGGTCGTCGTGGCGAAGCTGCCGACCGTGGGCTTCAAGTTCAGCACGGATCAGCTTTTCTGGCTGGCGGCGCTGCCCGGACTGTCCGGCGCGACGCTGCGGGTGTTCTACGCCTTCATGCCGCCGATCTTCGGCGGGCGGCTGTGGACCACGGTCGCAACCTGGTCGCTGATGCTGCCGGCGGTAGGCATCGGCTATGCGGTGCGCGATCCTAGCACGCCCTACGTGGTGTTCCTTGGACTCGCACTACTTTGCGGCCTGGGCGGCGGCAACTTCGCCTCCTCCATGGCCAACATCTCGTTCTTCTTCCCCAAGTCCGAGAAGGGCAACGCGCTCGCGCTCAATGCCGGGCTCGGCAATCTCGGCGTCAGCGTGGTTCAGTTCGTCATCCCGCTCGTGATCACCGCCGGTGTGTTCGGCTCGCTCGGCGGCGAGCCGCAGCTCTCGACCGAGGCGGGCCGGACGAGCCAGCTCTGGCTGCAGAACGCCGGCTTCATCTGGGTGCCCTTCATCGCGGCATCGGCCTTTGCCGCCTGGTTCGGCATGAATGACATCGCCTCGATGAAGGCCTCCTTCGCGGAGCAGGCGGTGATCTTCAGACGCCAGCACAACTGGGTGATGTGCTGGCTCTATACCGGCACCTTCGGCTCCTTCATCGGTTATTCGGCGGCCTTCCCGCTGGTCGCGAAGACGCAGTTCCCGGAGGTCAACGCCCTGCAGCTGGCCTTCCTCGGCCCGCTGGTCGGCGCGCTCTCGCGCTCCTTCACCGGCTGGGTCGCCGATCGCTTCGGCGGCGGGCGGGTAACGCTGTGGGTCTTCGTCCTGATGATGGCCGGCGTCGGCGGCGTGCTCTTCGGCTTGGCGCAGCATAGCTTCCCAGTGTTCTTCTCGAGCTTCCTGGTGCTGTTCTTCGCGACCGGCGTCGGCAACGCCTCGACCTTCCAGATGATCCCGTCGATCATGCGCAAGGAGATCCCGCGGCTCGAGCCACTGCTCGCCCCTGGCGAGCAGGTCAAGCAGGCCGAGAAGGAATCGGCGGCGATCATCGGCTTCACTTCGGCGGTAGCAGCCTATGGCGCCTTCTTCATCCCCAAGGCCTATGGCTCCTCGATCGCGGCGACCGGGGGGATCGAGGCGGCGCTCTACGGCTTCCTCGGCTTCTACGTCACCTGCGTGCTCTTGACCTGGGCGGTCTACACGCGCCGCGGCGGCCTGCTCTGGGATGTCGAGCGCGTCCGCTCCGCCAGTGCGGTCGCGGCCCAGCCGGCCAGCTGAACCCCGTGAAGGTCCGGGTCGCAGCCAGGCCAGGACCTCCGCAAGACTACTTAGGAAAAACTCTAGATGGGCCCCGGCGCCCTGCCCGGCTACCACCAGAGCCAGTGTTCCCTCGCTCCAGAGGACGGCTTCGCGCTGAGGCCGAAAGGACTTGAGATGAGCCACTTTCTCGACCGACTGACCTTCTTCAACCGGGTCGTCGACGATTTCTCGGACGGCCACGGCATCACTACCAACGAGGACCGGCGCTGGGAGGACGGCTACCGGAAACGCTGGCAGCACGACAAGATCGTGCGCTCGACCCATGGCGTGAACTGCACCGGCTCCTGCTCGTGGAAGGTCTACGTCAAGGGCGGGATCGTCACCTGGGAGACGCAGCAGACCGACTATCCGCGCACCCGGCCCGAACTGCCCAACCATGAACCGCGCGGCTGCGCCCGCGGCGCCTCCTATTCCTGGTATCTCTACTCGGCCAACCGGGTGAAATATCCGCTGATCCGCTCGCGGCTGCTCAAGCTCTGGCGCGAGGCGCGCGTGCTGATGACACCGGTCGCAGCCTGGGCCTCGATCGTCGAGAACCCGCAGAAGCGCGCGGCCTACACCACCAGGCGCGGCCATGGCGGCCTCGTGCGGGCGAGCTGGGACGAGGTCAACGAGATCATCGGGGCGGCCAACGCCTATACGGCGAAGACCTACGGTCCCGACCGCGTCTTCGGCTTCTCGCCGATCCCGGCGATGTCAATGGTCTCCTATGCCGCCGGCGCGCGCTACCTCTCGCTGCTCGGCGGCGTCTGCATGTCGTTCTACGACTGGTATTGCGACCTGCCGCCCGCTTCCCCGCAGACCTGGGGCGAGCAGACGGACGTGCCGGAATCGGCCGACTGGTACAATTCCGGCTTCCTGATCCTGTGGGGCTCGAACGTGCCCCAGACCCGCACGCCCGACGCCCATTTCTACACCGAGGCGCGCTATCGCGGCGCCAAGAGCGTGGTGATCTGCCCCGACTATTCGGAAGCCTCGAAATTTGCCGATCTGTGGGTCTCGGTGAAGCAGGGCACGGATGCCGCGCTCGGCATGGCGATGGGCCATGTCATCCTGCGCGAGTTCCATGTCGACCGGCAGGTGCCGTACTTCACCGACTACGCCAAGCGCTACACTGACATGCCGATGCTGGTCCGGCTGGTGGAGCAGGACGGCAAGCTGGTGCCCGAGCGCTTCCTGCGTGCGAGCGATCTCGACGGCGGCCTCGGCGAGGCCAACAATCCGGAATGGAAGACGCTGTCCTTCGATGCGGCGAGCGGCGAGCTCGTGGCGCCGCTCGGTTCCGTCGGCTTCCGCTGGGGCGAGAAGGGCAAATGGAACCTCGAGGCCAAGCGCTCGGACGGCGCCCCCGTCGATCTGCGCCTCTCGCTCTACGATGTCGCCGACGGCTTCGAGAACGTTGCCTTCCCGTATTTCGGCAATATCGAGCACGATCACTTCACCGGGACGGATCATGCGAGCGTGCTGGAGCGCCGCATCCCGGTGAAGAAGCTGAAGCTCGCCGAAGGCGAGGCGCTGGTTGCCACCGTCTACGACCTGTTCCTGGCCAATTACGGCGTCGACCGCTTCGGCGGCGACAACGTCGCCAAGTCCTATGACGACGACGTGCCCTATACCCCAGCCTGGGCCGAGAAGATCACCGGCGTGCCGCGCGACCAGATCATCACGGTCGCACGCGAATTCGCCCGCAACGCCGAAAAGACCAATGGGCGCTCGATGATCATCATCGGCGCGGCGATGAACCATTGGTATCACATGGACATGAACTACCGCGGCGCCATCAACATGCTCGTCATGTGTGGCTGCGTCGGGCAGTCGGGGGGCGGCTGGTCGCATTATGTGGGCCAGGAGAAGCTCAGGCCGCAATCGGGCTGGGCCCCGCTCGCCTTCGCGCTCGACTGGGGCCGCCCCAGCCGGCAGCAGAACTCGACCTCCTGTTTCTACGCCCATACCGACCAGTGGCGCTACGAGACGCTGGACGTGAAGGAGATCCTCTCGCCCACCGCACCGGCCGGCCCGTGGGACGGTGCCATCATCGATTACAACATCCGGGCGGAGCGGATGGGCTGGCTGCCCTCGGCGCCGCAACTGGAGCAGAACCCGCTTGGCCTCGCCGCCAAGGCCAAGGTCGCCGGGCTGGAGCCCAAGGACTATGTCGCGAAGAGCCTGAAATCGGGCGAACTGCGCATGTCCTGCGAGGACCCGGACAATCCGAAGAACTGGCCGCGCAACCTCTTCGTCTGGCGCTCGAACCTGCTCGGTTCCTCGGGCAAGGGACATGAGTATTTCCTCAAGCACCTGCTCGGCACCAGCCACGGCGTGCTTGGCAAGGACCTTGGCGAGGAGGGGCGGCAGAAGGCGAAGGAGGTCGTCTGGCACGACGAGGCGCCCGAAGGGAAACTCGACCTGCTGGTCACGCTCGACTTCCGCATGTCGACCACCTGCGTCTACTCGGACATCGTCCTGCCGACCGCGACCTGGTACGAGAAGGACGACCTCAACACCTCCGATATGCACCCCTTCATCCATCCGCTGACGGCGGCGGTGGACCCGGTCTGGGAGTCGCGCTCGGACTGGGAGATCTACAAGGGCATCGCCGCCAGCTTCTCGAAGGTGGCGCCCGAGGTGCTCGGCGTCGAGCAGGATGTGGTGCTGAGCCCGATCATGCACGACACGCCGGCCGAGATCGCTCAGCCCTTCGACGTCAAGGATTGGAAGAAGGGTGAGATCGATCCGGTTCCCGGCAAGACCATGCCGAGCATCACCGTGGTCGAGCGCGATTATCCCAATCTCTACAAGCGCTTCACCTCTCTCGGCCCGCTAATGTCCAAGATCGGCAATGGCGGCAAGGGTATGGCCTGGAACACCGAGCATGAGGTCGAGTTGCTCAAGGAGCTCAACGGCGTCGTCGCCGAGGAGGGACCGACCAAGGGGCTGGCGCGGATCGACACCGCGATCGACGCCTGCGAGGTCCTGCTGATGCTGGCGCCCGAGACCAATGGCGAGGTCGCGGTCAAGGCCTGGGAAAGCCTCGGCAAGGCGACCGGACGCGACCATGAGCATCTCGCCTTGCCGAAGGAGGACGAGAAGATCCGCTTCCGCGACGTGGTCGCGCAGCCGCGCAAGATCATCTCCTCGCCGATCTGGTCGGGGCTGGAATCCGAGAAGGTCTGCTACAACGCCTGCTACACCAACGTCCATGAGCTGATCCCGTGGCGGACGTTGACCGGGCGCCAGCAGCTCTACCAGGACCATCTCTGGATGCGGGCTTTCGGCGAGGGCTTCTGCGTCTACCGCCCGCCGGTCGATCTCAAGACGATCACGCCGGTCCAGGGCAAGGTCGCCAACGGCAATCCGGAGATCGTGCTGAACTTCATCACGCCGCACCAGAAATGGGGCATCCACTCCACCTATTCCGACAACCTGCTGATGCTGACGCTCAATCGCGGCGGGCCGGTGGTCTGGATCTCGGAGCGGGATGCGGCGAAGGCCGGCATCGTCGACAACGATTGGATCGACGTCTTCAACGTCAACGGTGCCATCTCGGCGCGGGCGGTAGTCTCCCAGCGTGTCAAGGACGGCATGTGCATGATGTACCATGCGCAGGAGAAGATCGTGAACACGCCCGGCTCCGGCATCACCGGGCAGCGCGGCGGCATCCATAACTCGGTCACTCGCGCCGTCCTGAAGCCGACCCACATGATTGGCGGCTACGTGCAACTCTCCTACGGCTTCAACTACTACGGAACCGTCGGCTCGAACCGCGACGAGTTCGTCGTCGTCCGCAAGATGGGCTCGGTCGACTGGCTGGAAGGCCCCTTCGACGAAGGCAGCGCCCGGCGCGGCCCAAAGCTCCACGCCGCCGAGTAAGAGGATATCGACATGAAAGTCCGCGCTCAGATCGCGATGGTGCTGAACCTCGACAAGTGCATCGGCTGCCACACCTGCTCGGTGACCTGCAAGAACGTCTGGACCAATCGCGAAGGCATGGAATACGCGTGGTTCAACAACGTCGAGACCAAGCCAGGCATCGGCTATCCCAAGCAGTGGGAGAACCAGGACAAGTGGAACGGCGGCTGGCGCCGCCGCAAGGATGGGCGGATCGAGCCGCGGATTGGCTCGAAATGGCGGGTCTTGGCGAAGATCTTCGCCAACCCCGATCTGCCGGAGATCGACGACTATTACGAGCCGTTCGACTTCGACTACGGGCACCTGCAGAAGGCGCCCGAGCTTCAGACCTTCCCCACCGCCCGCCCGCGCTCGAAGATCACCGGCGAGCGGATGGAGAAGATCGAGTGGGGGCCGAACTGGGAGGAGATCCTCGGCGGCGAGTTCTCGAAGCGCAAGCTCGACAAGAACTTCGAGGGCGTCGAGGAGGAAATCTACGGCCAGTTCGAAAGCACCTTCATGATGTATCTGCCGAGGCTGTGCGAGCACTGCCTCAACCCGGCTTGCGTCTCGGCCTGCCCCTCGGGGGCGATCTACAAGCGCGAGGAGGACGGTGTCGTCCTGATCGACCAGGACAAGTGCCGCGGCTGGCGCATGTGCGTCTCGGCCTGTCCCTACAAGAAGATCTACTACAACTGGTCTTCCGGTAAGTCGGAGAAGTGCACGCTCTGCTATCCGCGCCTGGAGGCCGGCATGCCGACGGTGTGTTCCGAGACCTGCGTCGGCCGCATCCGCTATCTCGGCGTGATCCTCTACGACGCCGATCGGATCGAGGCCGCCGCCTCGACCGAGAACGAGCAGGACCTCTACGACGAGCAGCTCGGCATCTTTCTCGACCCGCGCGACCCGGCGGTGATCGAGGCTGCCCGGCGCGAGGGCGTGCCCGAAGCCTGGCTGGAAGCCGCCAGGCGCTCGCCGGTCTACAAGATGGCGATCGAGTGGAAGATCGCCTTCCCGCTCCATCCCGAATACCGGACACTGCCGATGGTCTGGTACGTGCCGCCGCTCTCGCCGATCACCTCGGCGGCGTCGGCCGGCAAGATCGGAATCGACGGCGAGATGCCGGACGTCAAGAGCCTGCGCATTCCGGTCAAGTACCTCGCGAACCTGCTCACCGCCGGCAAGGAGCAGCCGATCGTATCCGGGCTGGAGCGCATGCTCGCGATGCGGGCCTATATGCGGGCCAAGACCATCGACGGTGTCATCGACGAAAAGCTGGCGCGGGACGTCGGCCTGTCCGCCGCGCAGGTCGAGGAGATGTACCGGATCATGGCGATCGCGAATTACGAGGATCGCTTCGTCATCCCGACCAATCATCGTGAGATGGGGATCGAGGACGCCTATGATCTGCGTGGCTCCTGCGGCTTCTCCTTCGGCAATGGCTGCGCCGGCGGCACGAGCGGCGCCAACCTGTTCGGTTCACCCAAGCCGGCCAAGACGCCGATGGAAGTCGGCTGACGCAATCTGCTCGCCCTCGCAGTCCGCCTTCGAGGCGGGCTGCGGATTTCGCCCGAATCCCGTTTGCCGCAGCTCAATGTCGCGCCTTTCGCAAGCCGGTAACGTACCGGCAGCGCTCGGCGAGCGAGCCGCCCGGAGACATCAGATGAAAACCCTCAAGGCCTTCTCCGCCCTGCTGAACTATCCGGGCCGGGATCTGATGGCTGCGATTCCGGAGATCCGTTCCGTGCTGGCCGAAGAGGGCGTCGTCGATCCGGCGTCGCTGGAGCCGCTGCTGCGCATGCTGGAGGAGACGGACGTCTACGATGCGCAGGAGCGCTATGTGATGCTGTTCGACCGGACGCGCTCCCTGTCGCTGCATCTGTTCGAGCATGTCCATGGCGAAAGCCGCGACCGCGGCCAGGCCATGGTCGACCTGAAGAGCATCTACGAGGCTGCCGGCTTCGTCATCGAGGGCACGGAACTGCCGGATTTCGTGCCGCTCTTCCTCGAATACTGCTCGCTGCTGCCGGAGCAGGAGGCGAGGGCGGTGCTGGCCGATCCGGCCCATGTCATGACGGTGCTCGGCGAGCGGCTGCGCAAGCGGGAATCGCCCTATGCTGTCGTGTTCGAGGCGTTAGTCGCGCTCGCGGCGACGAAGCCCGCGCCGGAGGTGTTCGAGGCGATCGTGCCCGAGACGGAGCAGGATCCGAACGACCTGGCTGCGCTGGATGCGGCCTGGGAAGACGAGGAAGTTCGCTTCGGCCCCGGCGCCGGCGCCGATTGCGGCGTCGATAACCTCGCCGCCAAGCTGCGCCAGGCCAAGCGGCCGGCCCCCGGGCTGGGCGCTGCCACCGTGCGGCGGCCCAAGACCCGCTTCACCTATGCGTCACCCCGCGATTGAGGAGCTGCCGTCATGAACGCGACGCTCAACCATATCCTGTTCGGCTGGTATCCCTATTTTGCCCTGACGGTCTTCCTGCTCGGATCGCTGGTGCGTTTCGAGCGTGAGCAATACAGCTGGAAGGCGGATTCGAGCCAGCTCCTGCGCCGCAGGCAGCTCGTCGCCGGCTCCGTCCTGTTCCATGTCGGCGTGCTCGTGATCTTCCTCGGCCATGCCGGCGGGCTTCTGACCCCGATCGCCATCTTCGACGCGCTGGGCATCTCGCACGGCTTCAAGCAGGGGCTGGCGATCGTCGTCGGCGGGCTGGCCGGCGTGATGTGCTTCCTCGGCCTGAGCCTGCTGCTCCACCGCCGCCTGTTCGATCCGCGGATCCGCAAGACATCGTCCTTCTCGGACATCGCGGTGCTGCTGATGCTCTATGCCCAGCTCATTCTCGGCCTTCTCACCATTCCGCTGTCGCTCGGCCATATGGACGGGCATGAGATGGTGAAGTTCATGAACTGGGCCCAGGGGACGCTCACCCTGCAGCCGGGCGCCTCGGCCTATGTGGCTGACGTGCATCCGATCTTCAAGGCGCATCTCCTGCTCGGCATGACGATCTTCCTCGTCTTTCCGTTCACCCGTCTGGTCCACATCTGGTCGGCGCCGGTCTGGTATCTCGGCCGGACGGGCTACCAGATCGTGCGCACCAAGAAGCGGCCCCTTGCCGGCCAGGGCGCGGTTCCCGCCCCGGTCCGTGCAACCCGCCGCTGAACGGCGCATCCGCATCGGCACGCAACCCATCCCGGGATATCCGCCATGTCGTCCTGCTCGGCCCAGCCGGTCACCGCAGCCCCGAAGGCTCCGATCAAGGTCAACGGAGCCGTGATCTCGCGGGCGATGATCTCGCGCGAGGTCCAGAACCACCCGGCCTCGTCGCCTGCCGCCGCCTGGAAGGCCGCGGCCCTGGCGCTGGTCATCCGCGAGGCCCTGAGTCAGGAGGTCGTCCGGCTCGGTATCGAGGCCGAGCCGATGACGGATGGGGAAGGCCGGCGCGAGACCGAGGACGAGGCGCGGATGCGCGCGCTGGTCGAGCGCGACATCAGCGTGCCCGAGCCGACGGAGGAGGAGTGCCGGCGCTATTACGAGCGCAATGCCGGGCGCTTCTGCAGCTCCGATCTCTACGAGGCGTCGCATATCCTGTTTGCGGCACGCGGGGATGACGCGGAGGGCTATGAGCGCGCGCGGCGGCAGGCCGGTGCCGCCATCGCCGAACTGGCGAGCGAGCCCGGTCGCTTCGCCGAGCTCGCCCGCCTGCATTCCGCCTGCCCTTCGGCCGAGCTCGGCGGCAATCTCGGCCAGATCGGACGCGGCCAGACGACGCTGCTGTTCGAGAAGGCCCTGGCGGCGATGGAGCCGGGCACGATCGGCCGCGAGCCCGTGGAGACGCCCTATGGCTTCCACATCATCCGGCTCGACAGGGCCATTGCGGGCCGCCTGCTGCCGTTCGAGCTCGTGCAGGAACGGATCGCGGCCTATCTCGGCGAGGCTGTGCGGCAACGGGCGCAGGCGCAATATGTCGCGCGACTGCTCGGTCGCGCCCGGGTCGAGGGCATCGAGCTGCCGTCGCCGGGCGAGCTCAACGTCCACTGAAAGGCGGTTGCCATGCTGCTCGGAGACATCATCTCCCGCCTCGACGACGAAGCCATGGCGATGCAGACGCTGGTGGGGCTGGGCGATCTCGTGCTGCTGACCCAGGTCGAGACGGCTGCCGCGGCCGAAGGGCTCACGGCCGGTGGCTTCGCCGCCCGCGCCGTCAACCTCTTCTCCAACCAGGCTTCCGACGAGGATTGGGTCTCCCTGATCGGCGTCATGGGCCGGACCACCGATCCCGGCCAGGCCTGCCTGCGCAACATCCTGCACTTTGCCCTTCGTCCGCCGAAGGAAGCGGTTCATGCCTGCGGCCACGGTCACTGAGCTTTCCGCCGAGACCGACGCACTGGCACCGGTCCGCAGCGAGCTGCTGGCGCGCCCGCTCGAGTTCATCGTCGCCGAGCACCATCGCCTGCGCGACCTGTGCCGGCTGCTCGACGGCATCGCCGAAGCGCCCGGCTCCGCGACCATCCCCGCCGACGCCATCCTGCACTGCATCGAGCATGAGCTGCCGCTGCACGTCATCGACGAGGAGGAGGATCTGTTTCCGCTGATCCGCCGGCGCGCCAAGCCGCGCGACGGCGCGGAGCGGCTGCTCGGACTGCTCTCTCGGGAACATGCCGAGGACGACCGGCTCGCCGGGATCATCGCGGGCGGGCTGCGGGCGCGGGGAACGGCGGAGTGGGACGAGGCCGGTTTCCGCGCAGCCCTCGCCAGCTTCTCGCGCCGCCAGCGCCGCCATCTCACAGTGGAGAACGCGGTGCTGATTCCGCTGGCGGAGCTGCTGCTGACGGCGGGAGACCGCGACGGGCTGGCCCGGCGCATGGCGGCCCGGCGCGGCATCGTGCTCAGCGGGCGCGGCCATGGCTGAGGTTTCGATCCAGGCGCTGTTCGACCGCAATGTCGACTGGGCCATCGCCAAGACGCGCCAGGAACCCGGCTACTTCCGCCGTCTTTCCGCCCTGCAGGAGCCGCGGTTCCTGTGGATCGGCTGCTCGGATTCGCGCGTGCCGGCCAATGAGATCGTCGGGCTCGATCCGGGCGAGCTCTTCGTCCATCGCAATATCGCGAACGTCATGCATACCGGCGACCTCAACCTGCTTTCGGTAATCGAGTTCGCAGTCGAGGCGCTCAGGGTCGAGGATATCATTATCTGCGGCCATTACGGCTGCGGCGGCGTGCGCCGGGCGCTCGAGCGCCAGGCCGGTGCGCTGGTCGACCATTGGCTTGCCCCCGTCGTCGACGTCTACGAACGCCAGCGCGAGCGCTTCGATTCCAGCGCCAGCGAGGAGGCGCGTCTCAATCTGCTCTGCGAGCTGAATGTCGAGGCGCAGGTGTCCCGGGTCGCGCGCACCCCGATCGTCAGGGCCGCCTGGGCCGGAAACCGCTCGCTGCGGATCCATGGCTGGATCTATGGCCTGAAAGACGGGTTGGTGCGCGATCTCGGCGTCACCCGCAGCGGCCCGGAAGAGGCGGAGATCGGACCGGTCATGGTCGATCCCACCCCCGTCGATGACTGGTCAGGTCACATCCATGCCAGCGCGATCCGCCTGCTCGGCGGCCATTCCGGCAAAGGTTGCGCTTGTCCGGCGGAAGCCGGCGAAGGGGAACCGCACGAGGCTGCCGAATGAGCTGTTCCCGTCCTGCCGCCTGCGGCTCCCCGCTGATCGATGCCTATCGGCGGCGCGTCACCTATCTGCGGGTCTCGGTGACCGATCGCTGTGATCTGCGCTGCGTCTACTGCATGCCCGAGAAGATGTCCTTCCTGCCTCGGCGCGACCTGCTCTCGCTTGAGGAGCTCGACCGGCTCTGCGCGGCCTTCGTCGAGCGCGGTGTTCGCAAAATCCGCCTCACCGGCGGCGAGCCTCTGGTCCGGCGCGATGTGATCTCGCTGCTGCGCACGCTGTCGCGGCATCTTGCCAGCGGCGCGCTCGACGAGCTGACGCTGACCACCAACGGCACCCTGCTCACCCGCCATGCCGTCGCGCTGGCCGATTGTGGCGTCAGGCGCGTCAATATCTCGCTCGATACGCTCGATCCGGCGCGCTACCGCGCCATCACCCGCTGGGGCGACCTCGGCAAGGTGCTGAACGGCCTCGACGCGGCGCAGGCGGCCGGACTCGCGGTGAAACTGAATGCGGTGGCGCTGAAGGGCGTCAACGAGTACGAGATCGAGAATCTCGTCCGGTTCGCGCATGGACGCGGGATGGACCTGACCCTGATCGAGGTGATGCCTCTCGGCGATGTCGGGGCCTATCGGAGCGACCAGTATCTGCCCATGTCCGACGTCAGGGCTCGCCTGGCGCAGCACTTCACCCTGCACCCCCTGCCCTATCGTTCGGGCGGGCCGGCGCGTTATGTTCGCGTCGCCGAGACCGGTGGCAGGCTCGGCTTTATCACCCCGATGTCGCATTCCTTCTGCGAGAGCTGCAACCGCGTTCGCGTGACCTGCACCGGCATGTTCTACACCTGCCTCGGGCACGAGGAAGGCCGGAACCTGGGCCAGGCCCTTCGAGGTTCGGAAGGCAACGACCAGCCGCATGCCGCCATCGGCGAAGGCATCGCCGACAAGCCGAAGGGACATGATTTCGTGATCGACCGCAGCAATCGGCCGGTCGTGCCGCGGCACATGAGCATGACGGGAGGCTGATGATGGAGACCGGGACGGACGAGGGGCGAATTGGCGTCGTGGCCTATGAGCGCGATCAGAGGCCCGACACCGCGCTTGCGCAAGCCGTGCAGAGGCTGCAGGTCGCCGGACTCACCCCGCGCGGGCTCCTGCAGCACGGAAAGGCCGGTTGCGCCTCGACCTGCGCTACCCTGTTTCTCGACGATATCGGAACAGGGCGGGAGATCCAGATCTTCGAGAACCGTGGCGCGGCGACCCGCGGTTGCCGGCTCGATCCGTCCGGGCTTGCCGTTGCGGCGAGCTGGCTGCGCGAGGCGGTCGAGGCGCGACCGCATGTGCTGTTCGTCAATCGGTTCGGCCAGCGGGAATGCGAGGGCCAGGGCCTGCGCGACGAGATCGGCGCGGCGGTGGTCGCCGGAATTCCGATCGTCATCGCCGTCAGCAAGCTTCTGCTACCACGTTGGCGGGCCTTTGCCGGAGAAGACACAACCATGCTGGCGGCGGATCCGGAACAGATCGAGGGCTGGTGCGCCCGGAGTGCCCAGGCGGCCCGCGCCTGACGCCGCTCGACCGCCGCGCGTCCTTCCGGACGCGGAATCGCGATCCATCTCGTTGTCCTGGCATTGGATTTCTCCGAAAAGTGGATTCCACTTTTCGGTCCTGAGCCTAGACGGCAAACTGCCGCTCGAAGGGATGAAAGGCGAGGCGGTGTCCCGGCTGGGCTTCGGTCAGCGTCTCCGGCAGTTCGACGAAGCCATCGGCGTCCAGCAGCGGACGCAGGCGGGCCGAGTTTCCTGCCAGCAATTCGAGCTCCAGGCCGCCCGGGCCGCCGTGGATGCGGGCCGGAATGAACTCTGTCCTTCCCGGTTTGCGCCGGAGCGCGAGCCGGATCGGCATGGGACAGCCCGGCTGCCTTGTGACCGCGCGCCCCTCCAGCCGGGCGAAGACCGCATTTCCGAGCAGCGACCAGGACACCAGCGCCGCCAGCGGATTGCCGGGCAGGCCGAGATAGGTCGCGGCGCCGATCCGCCCGACGATCGCGGGCTTGCCCGGCTTGAGCGCCATTTTCAGGGTGGCGCCGGTGCCGCCTGCGAGCCTAAGGGCCGTGGCGGAATGGTCCTCCTCGCCGACCGAGGCCCCCCCGGTCGTCACGATGAGGTCGCAGCGCTCGGCGAGGCGCCGCAGGTGATCGGCCAAGGCTGAGGGATCGTCGGGCACGCAGCCTGCGTCGGCCGCGGTGAGGCCCTGTGCGGCCGCCAGCGCCAGCAGCATGGGTCGGTTCGAGTCGAGGGCGCCGGTCGCCGGGACGCAGTCTCCCTGGGCATGGCAAAGCTCATTTCCCGTCGAGAGGATCGCGACACGGACGGGCCGGCGCACCACGAGCCGGTCGATGCCCTGGGCCGCGACGATCGCGACGCCGCGCGCGTTGAGGCGCTGGCCTTCTCGCAGGAGCAGGTCACCCGGAGCGACATCCTCGGCACGGCGACGGATGTTCTCGCCCATCGCGACCGGACGCTCCAGGATGACGAAGGCGCCGTCCCGCTTGGCATGTTCCTGCATGACGACGGCTCCGGCTCCGGCCGGGATCGCAGCTCCGGTGAAAATGCGGGCCGCCGTGCCATCCGCGAGGCTTTCCGCGACGTCGCCCGCCGCGATCCGGCCCTCGATCTTGAGGTGCGTGCCGGCACCGAGATTGCAGGCGGTCGCGACGGCGTAGCCATCCATGGCCGAGAGATCGCGGTCGGGACAGGCGCGTCGGGCGACGACATTCTGCGCAAGGCAGCGACCGACAGCCTGGGCCAGGGCGACGCTCTCGGTTTCCCGAATGACGTTCGCAAAGGCCGCGGCCTGAGCGCAGGCCGTATCGAGGGGCAGGCCCTGAAAGGCCGGGCCGGGCATGGCGGGCTGCGGGTTGAGCGGGATGGTCATGCGGGCCTCTGAGCTGCGAGGCGCTCGAGGATCGAGCTGTCACGCCGGACGATGCAGCGACGATGCGCCGGCTGCGCGATGGCACCCTCGGAGCAGAGGCCTGATCGTGGCAGGGCGAGCGCGGTCTGCATGGGAACTCACGTCTCATCAAATGGTGACGTGCGTGCAGCAATACCCGGCGGCAGTACCGCGCAACATTCAGAGGCTCTCCATAAGGGGAGTTCCTGAGGCCGG
The DNA here is from genome assembly GCF_057809495.1 of Allobosea sp. FG18. NCBI lineage: Bacteria > Pseudomonadati > Pseudomonadota > Alphaproteobacteria > Hyphomicrobiales > Alloboseaceae > Allobosea > Allobosea sp. FG18. Next base: position 91,872 of record NZ_JBMDKB010000001.1, on the reverse strand, counting down.
TAGCCATGACCACGCCTCCGCGTCAGGCTTCGGCCTCGGGTGCCTCACCCTTCGCGCCCCTGGCTGGACAGGCAGCCAGGGCGCAGCGGATGCAATCAATGAGCGAGCCGTTATCGAGCGGCTTTTCAAGGACCTGACTGAAGCCGGCTTGGAGCGGCCGCCGGCAGATTTCGCCGGTCGCCTTTGCGGCGATCGGGATCGCCGGTAGTTCGACATGTCGCCGCAACAGGCGCTCGATGAGCTCGACGCCGTCGAGAGCGGGCATGGAATAGTCGATAATGAGGCAGCCGCTCGAAGGCAGGTCCTGCTCGGCAAGCTCTGGCGCAGGTCGACGCCGACCTTCTTCGCCAGGCGCACCAGCCGCTCACGGGCCGTGCGCATCAGCTTGGCGTCGGTCGGGAGGGCGATCGCCTTCTCCTACACCGTGGCGTCGACGATGACGCGTGTGAAGTCGGCGGGCCTGGCCAGCTCGGCGACCTCCTGACGCGCGCCGCCGACGTCCAGCTCAAGGAGCGGCGCCGGCTCGTGCTGGTGGCGCGGGAAAGCCCGCTGCATCTGGGCCATCTGCGGGCGATGGCGCAGGTCACCGAATATGGCGCGATCATCGCCCCGCCCGTCCCGGCCTTCTATCTGAAGCCGGCCGACATCGCAGCGATCGTCGACCAGATCGCCTTGCGCGCACTCGGGCTACTCAACCTGGAGCCCGAAAGCGTCGCCTTCAGAGAATGGCAGGTTGGTGGAGCGTAACGGCCAGAGGCCACAGCTTTGCCCCAAGGTTCACCTCATCCGCGCCTTCTCGATCTCCGCTCGCCGGCACGCGACTTCAGCGTCACATCGCCGAGAAGGGGACATGACAGCGATGGCGGCATGAGGGCGACCGTGATGCCGTTCGAGCTAAGCATCGACGGCCGAAATCGTAGTCTTGACGAGCGGCGAACGGGCACTGTCCCTCGTCGTGGCCTCCTAGATTACTGTCATCAACAAGCCGACCGTGGTTCGATGGAATGAACCTCGCGGCGGCTCACAGGCCCTTCCGGCTTCCACCTCGGACAGCTTCGCCTGACTGTTGGGCACCGTACGATGCGGCCTCATCATGCCGGTCAGGATGTGCCCGTTCCCAGCGAGTTCAGCTTCGCGCCGCTGCCGGTCGTCCTTGTCACACTCCTGTTTGACTGCGTCGAGGTGCTTGAAGACAAGATCTTGAAGTTGGCCGCGATCAAGTTTGTCCTTGGCGATTTCGTCAACGACGCGCACCGTGTCTTCACTCATCGCGTTCCCAACGACGTAAATGCCGAGGTCGAACACATCCCGAATCTACCCAACAAGCCGCCCTTGATGGGTCTGCATGGACATGATCCCCAGCAAGCACGCACTCACCATCACGATCCGTGAAACCGTCGAACGGCTCTCCCCCGCCATCGCAGCGGCGAGCCCAGGCCGTCCAAACGCGGCGTAGGTGCGTGTCTGGGAGACCTGGCCGACCCTAGGCCGCATCGGTCGCCACTGCATCGCGTCTGTCTTGTAAGTCCATCGCTCGGTCCATTTTTCAATCACAACCTACCGCGCTGACCCGGCGCAGGAAGGCAATGTTCCGACAAAAATCCGGGGCCGCCCCGGACGCGCCGCTATCGAGCCAGCCACGGCAAGCGCAGGCGTGAGGGCAGGACAAGCAAAGGCGCGCGGCCATGGCGAAAGTGCCGCCAAAGCCGTCCCTGGCCGCTGCTCCAGGATCGACATCCGCCCGCTCGATCATCTCGCGAAACAAGCCCGCCTGCTGCCGTACCCTTTCGAACCTTGGCCATCGCCGCCTGGCCTTTTGCCCTTGTAGCCTTGGATGCATGTCGCGCTCCCAGACAAGAGGAATAGCGAAGAGTAAGCGCAAAATTCCCTCACCTCTTTGTCTCAAAACAAGGACAACCGGCCCCCGGCACGACAATCTTCGTCATAGTTTCGAATGTGATCCTGAAAATGACAGGAGTGGAATCCGTCCGTCATCGGCAGTCTTTTCAACATCTGGCGGCAAATCGCCTCCAGTTGGAACGAACCGGCAGGAGAACTTGCCTTTGACCCGTGAGATAGAATCTGAAACGAAACTGGCTGCGGTTCTCATCGAGGCAGTGACGGGAATCGGCCTGGCATTCGTCGACGAGGCGGGCCGGATCGGAAGCTGGAACGCCGGCGCCGAACAGATCACGGGGTGGAGTAGGGCCGAGTTTCTGGGCGGCGACCTCGCATGCCTCTTCGTCGCCGCGGATCCGGGCGTGACAGCCTCCCTGCTCGCCGCGGCGCAGGAGGCCGGCAGGGCCGAGACGCAGCGCATCTGCCGGCGACGGGACGGGGCCTCGTTCACCGCGCAGCTCTCGATCGCGCCCGTGAAGGCGCAGTCCGGCAGCCCCGGCGGATATGCGTTCGTCCTGCGCGACATCTCCGAACAGCTCCAGGCCGAGGAGGCCCACACCGTCCGCGAGGCGCATCTGCACTCCATCCTCGAAACGATACCCGACGCCATCGTTGTGATCGACGAGGACGGCCGGATCCAGTCCTTCAGCGCGGCAGCGGTCCGGCAGTTCGGCTACGATCGCAGCGAGGTGATCGGCGAGGACGTCAAGATACTGATGCCCAGCCCCTACCGGCATCATCACGACAGCTACATCAAGCGCTATCTCGCCACCGGCGAGCGCAGGATCGTCGGCATCGGGCGGATCGTTGTTGGCCAGCGCAAGGATGGCTCGACCTTCCCGATGGAACTCGCCGTCGGCGAGATGCACTCTGGCGGCCGGCGCTACTTCACCGGCTTCATCCGCGATCTGACGGAACGGCAGAAGACCGAAACCCGCCTGCAGGAGCTGCAGTCCGAGCTCGTCCACATGTCGCGCTTCACGGCGCTGGGCGAGATGGCATCGACGCTGGCCCATGAGATCAACCAGCCGCTGACGGCCATCACGAACTACCTGAAGGGGTGCCGCCGGATTCTCCAGCGCATGGAGGGCAAAACCGCCCGCCTGCTGGAGGACGGCGTCACGAAAGCGGCCGATCAGGCGCTGCGCGCCGGCCAGGTGATCCGGCACCTGCGCGAATTCGTGCAGCGCGGCGAAAGCGAGCGCCGGATCGAGCCTCTCGCCAAGCTGATCGAGGAGGCCAGCGCGCTGGCCATGGTCGGCGCTCGGGAACAGGGTGTTCACATCGCCTATCTCCTCGACCCTCGCGCTGCCTTCACGCTCGCCGACGGCATCCAGGTCCAGCAGGTGTTGCTGAACCTCATCCGCAACGCGATCGAGGCGATGGATGGCGAGGAGCGGCGTGAGCTGGTCGTCGAGACCCGGCGCATCAGCGAGGAGATGCTGGAGATCTCGGTTCGCGATACCGGCACGGGCCTGGCTCCCGAGATCGTCGACCAGCTCTTCCAGCCTTTCGTCACGACCAAGCAGCATGGCATGGGCGTCGGGCTCTCGATCTGCCGCACCATCGTCGAGGCGCATGGCGGAAAGATCTCGGCCGTGTCGGAGCGGGGACGCGGAACCTGCTTCACCTTTTCACTGCGCGCCGTCGATCCGGAGGAGATGGCTCATGCAGGGTGATGCCATCGTCCATATTGTCGATGATGATCTGGCTGTCCGGCAATCGCTCTCTTTCCTGCTGGCTTCCGACGGGTTTCCAGTCAGGCTGCACGAATCCGCCAGCCAGTTTCTCGACAACGTCAGGGAGGCGCCGACGGGCTGCATCATCACCGATGTACGCATGCCGGGGCTCGATGGCATCGAATTCCTCCGCGGCCTTGCCGTGCGCGGCTTCAGCCTTCCCGTGATCGTGATGACCGGCCATGCGGATGTGTCGATCGCCGTCGAGGCGATGAAGGAGGGAGCGGTCGACTTCATCGAGAAGCCCTTCGACGACGAGCGGCTGCTCGCCGCGGTGCGCTCGGCCCTCGACCGGCATCAGCGCAAGACGCAGCGCGAGGCGCAGGGCATCGACATCCTGGTGCGCCTCAAATCGCTGAGCGAGCGCGAGAAGCAGGTGCTCGACCGTCTCGTCGAAGGCAAGGCCAACAAGGTGATCGCGCACGAGCTCGGCATCAGCCCCCGCACGGTCGAGATCTACCGGGCCAATGTCATGACCAAGATGAGGGCTGCAAGCCTGCCCGAGCTCGTTCGCTTTGCCCTGTTGGTCGGCGACAACGCCCCCTGAGGTCGCAACGCACCATCGGGAGCGGCTCGCGTAAGGTGTATTCCTGACTTGGATGCCGCGGCGGGCCGACACAGACTGCCGGCATACCAACCCGGCGCGATCCGAGCCGCGGATCACCCGGAGCAAGGCATGCCATGTCTTCCGAAGGATGCGTGATCATCGTCGATGACGACGATGCCGTCCGGCAGTCGCTGACGTTTTCCCTCGCGCTCGAAGGCTTCCAGGTCAGGGCCTTTCGCAACGGCGAGGAACTGCTCGCCGAAGGGGAGCTGCCGGCGCGCGCCTGCATGGTCATCGACCACTGCATGCCTTCGCTCGACGGGCTGACACTGATCGGTCGCCTCCGGCAGAGCGCCATCGCGCTGCCGGCGATCCTGATCACGGAGAAGGCCAGCGCCGAGATTCATCGTCGGGCGACGCTGTGCGGCTGCCGCGCGGTGCTGGAAAAGCCGCTGGAGGACAATTCGCTGTCGGACTGCATCAGGGACGCGCTGGCGAACGGCGGCAGCGAGGAATTTTGCAGGCAAGGCTGAGGCGGGGATGCCCTCGAATGTCAGGCCTTGACCTCGGCGAGGGCCTTGCGACACCAGTCCTCGATCTCTCCGGCATCGAGCGGCAGCGTGACGAAGACCTCGCCGGCGAAAGCCTGCCATTGCCGCAGATACTGGCGATTGACCGCGATGACGGTCGGGATGCCCGCGGCAACCGCCATCTCGATCTCCTCGCGCAGGCCCCGCCCCTTACCTTTGTGCTTGCCGAAGCGGTTGACGATCCGATGTCAATTACCGCGCGTCGGCTTCCACTCACTTACGGATGTTCCGGAGCGGACAGGTATTGAGGCCAAACACCGAATAAAGCGGGCAAGTTTGGAAAAGACCGGTCAACAGCGGGACGAGCCCGAACAATCCCCACCAGCGCGCTGCACCTTCGACGACAAAGATCAGCGATAGCAGGACCAGCCCAACGACGATTCGCAACAGGCGATCGATCCCCCCGACATTCCTGGTCATGATGCATTCTCCCCTGGCCTGCGGCCGCTTCGAGTTGGATTGCCCTTTTTTGGCAGAGTTTCGTCCCGACAACGCGAGAGACGACGCTCTCGCCCCCAATCTGACATAAGCAGGGGATGGTGGAGCCGAAGACTCCCTCCCGCCGCTTGACCTACCCTACTACCGGCTCGTTGAACTGATCGAAGGCCCGCAAGGCGTCGGCGGCGTACATCAGCGCCGGGCCACCGCCCATATAGACCGACATCGCAGCGATCTCGGCTACTTCCTGCCTCGTCGCACCAAGGCCAACCAATGCCTTGCTGTGGAATCCGATGCAGCCGTCACAACGCTGCGTAATGCCGATCGCGAGAGCCACCAGCTCCTTGGTCTTCCTGTCGAGGGCACCGTCGGCACCGGCTGCCTTCGACAGAGCGTAAAAAGCCTGCATGGCATCGGGTTGCAGCTTCCGGATCTCGCTGGTGTAGGCCGAGATATCCCTGGTGATGGCGCGATAATCCTTGCTCAAAGCCCACTCCTAGCCGGCTCGCTTAACACTTCATGTTTTGATAATATAAGAAGGACATGAAATGTGAAGTAGGCGTCACAATGGATTTGATGCAGATCATGCCTGAGAAGGCCGAAGCCGTAGCCGACTTCCTCAAGGGGTTGGCCAATCCGAGCCGGCTTCTAATTCTCTGCGCGCTGTCCCAGGGCGAAAGGAGCGTCACGGAGCTGATCGCAGCGACCAGCGTACCGCAGACCTCGATGTCCCAGCACCTCGCCAGACTGAAGGCCGAGGGTATCGTCGAATTCCGCCGCGATCACCGGACCCTGTATTATTTCATCGGCCACCCGGTCGTGACTGAGATTATGACGGTGCTCTACGGGCATTTTTGCGCCAGCAAGACCTGAGAAGCCGGCCAGCACTGCCGGCATGTCCTGCTCCGTTGCCGATCAGGCTCGGCAAACACGGCGCATGCGGAGGTCCGATCGGCCCCGACGATGCATCGTCTGCCCGTAGGCCCTACGCAAGACGACCGTCGCGCAGGGTGAATTTCCGGTCGAACCAGTCGAATATCTTCTCGTCGTGGGTGACGACGATGATCGCGGCCTCCTGCTCGACGGCAACCTTTCGGAGCAGGTCCATGACGATTCCCGCGCGTTTCGAATCGAGTGCGGCCGTCGGCTCGTCGGCGAGAATGATACGTGGCCGATTGGCCAGGGCGCGCGCAATGGCAACGCGCTGCGCCTCGCCACCCGATAGCTGGGCGGGCATCGCGTTTCGGCGGTGCCCGACCTCGAGATAATCGAGCAGCTCGACCGCTCGGGCCCGGGCCGCGCCCGCTTCCTCCCCGGCCAGTTGCAGCACGAGAGCCACATTATCGGTCGCGTCGAGAAACGGGATGAGATTGTGGAACTGGAAGATGAAGCCAATATTGTGGAGCCTGAGCTGCCTGAGATTGGGTTTCAGCCATCGCCCCTCGCTCAGCACCGTCTCGCCGTCGAGCGCCATCGAGCCCGAGGACGCATCGAGGATGCAGCCGATGATGTTGAGGAGTGTCGTCTTCCCGGAGCCGGAGGGGCCGAGCAACGCGACGACCTGACGCGGATAGACGTCCAGGCTCACATCGCGAAGTGCGTCCACCCGCGTCTCGCCTTCGCCGAAATGCTTGGAGATGCGCTCACAGCGGACGAGCGGATGATCTGCCATCTCTCAGCTTCCCAATGCCGTCGCGGGATCCACCCGAAGCGCCGCGCGAACCCCGAGCCCGCTCGCCATCAGGCACACGACCACCACGACGAGGCCGAGCGCGAACATGTTGTCGGCTTCGAGGATCACGCGGCGCGGAAAGGAGCCGCTGATGCTCGCGATCAGCATGGCGCCGATGGAAAATCCGATGAGCCCGAGCGCCAGCGCCTGCTGAACGATCATGCCAATGATGGTTCGATCCGGGGCGCCGATCAGCTTCAGGGTGGCGATCTGCTTGGTCTTCTCGATGGTCATCGTGTAGATGATCAGGGCGATGATCACAGCGGATACGACGAGCAAGAGCGACGTGAAGAGCCCGATCTGACGCCTGGCGCGGTCGACCAGAGAGCGGATCAGGATCTGCTCCTGAGCCTCCTGCGTGATCGCAGTCTGGTGTTTCCAGCGGCGGACGGCTTCTGCTACCGCTTCGGGAGAAGCATGGGGCTGCAGCCGCGCGACGACCGCGTTCACAGTGTCGCGGCTTCCTCCGACGACACCGCGTGCCTGCTGGATGCGTACTGCCGGCGGGGCAAGGTCGAACTGCAGCTTCTGCGCATCCGCCAGGGTGATGTACACGGCCGGATCGCCGCCGGAGCTGACCTGGTGGCGCGTCAATCCCACGACAGAAAACGTGTTCCGGCCGACGCGGAGGCGATCGCCGAGCGCGAGGCCGGTGCTTTGATCGGCCACCATCTCATAATGGCTGCGGGCGATCCCCCGTCCGGCAAGAATCTCCGGCGGCCCTCCCGGCCGCGTCGGCTCGTAGCCGATGACATAGAGCCTGAGCTTGGCGCCCATATGCTCAGTTTCGACGGTCTGATAGGTGATGCCGCCAGCCGACTCCACGCCGGCGATGCGCGCGACGGCCTCGCGGACGTCGCCGGGAATGCGCGAGGCTTCGGCGAAGGGGCCACGCGTGCTGGCCTCGACGATCCACAGATCGACGGCGGGAGCCCGGGCGATGGTCAGCGCATCGACGACAAGTCCGCGATAGATGCCGATCATGGCCAGCACGACACCGAGCAGAAGTCCGAGCCCGATGCAGGTCAGGATGAAGCGCCCGAAGCCGTGCCTTATGTCGCGATAGGCGAGGTTCACGGCCCCTTGCCCTCGCTGACCTGCGCACGGCGCCCGACCCGCAAGTCCGGCGTGACCCGCATTATCACGCGCGCGCGCTCGGGCACCCCGCCGACGATCTCGAGGCGGGAATCTTCCGTGCGATGCCGGAACCTGACGAGCCGGCGGTTCAGCCGGCCATCCTCGAGCGTCCAGACCGTGCCTTCGTGGCCGTTGTAGCCATGGACGGCTGCCTCTGGAATCAGAAGCGCCTCGGCGAGGGTGGCAGCGGTGATCAGGAACTCGACCTGCTCTCCCAGGAAAACGCGGGCGGGCGGGTTGTCGCCCCTGATGAAGATGCGTCGCTCCTCCGTGCTGCGATCGCTTTCAAGCCCGATGCGGAGCACCTTGCCGGTGAAGACGTCCTGCGGGCGGGAACGCAAGCGGGCCTGGACCCGCTGGCCTTCCGCTATGAAGCCGGCACGCGCCTCGTCGACATAGGCGAGACCCCAGTAGCTGTCGTTTGCGATCAGCGTGAAGATCGGATCGCCGGCCTTGACGACCGTGCCCAGTTCTTTGTGCCGTTCAATGACGATCGCGTCGTAGGGAGCCGTCAATGTCCGGTGGCCCAGCAGTGTTTCTTCGAACTGGACTTGCGCCCGGGCATCCGCCAGTTGCGCCCTGCTGCTCGCGACCTCGCTTTCGGTAACGGTAACATCCGCCTTGGCAACGGCCTCGTCCCGGGCGGACTCTTCGGCCGACTGCTCCGATACGACGCTACGTCCGGCGAGCTCCTGCCTACGCCGGTTGGCAACCTGCCTTTGCGCGAGAACGGCGCGCGCCTTCTCCAGATTCGCCTCCGCCCGCTCGATGTTGACTTCGGCGATCTGGAGCGCGGCGCGTGCCTTTGCCGCCTTGGCCTCCTGCTCGCCGAGGCTGAGCCGGGCCAAGACCTGCCCCTTGCGGACATGGTCGCCGTGATCCGCATGGAGTTCCACTAGCGCAGCTCCAGCCTCGAAGCCGACTTTGGACATCACGCGGGCCTCGACCGTGCCCAGTCCGAATACACGGACCGGAACATCACGCTCGGGCATGAGTGCTTCAACTTCGACCGGACGATTGCTGTAGACGACGCCGGCGCCCAAAAGCACACTGACGACCGCGACGCCCGCAAGGGCACGCCGGACGGCTCGGCGGCCGAAGATGCCTGTCCGCTTCGGCTTCGTCGCGTTCAGACCGCCGACGATACCCGGCTGGCTGGATGGCGCATCCATGTCGTTCAGGCTCCGTAGCGATCATGCGCGCCGCATGGCGGCCGTTCAGGTGAGCCAGGGCACGATGACGTCGTGGCCGAGGCGGCGGCGGCGACGCCTGCTGCCGGGCTAGCGCACATCTCCCGGGTTGGCCTCCTTGCGGCCAACAACCAGTTATCGCTACTCACGACGGTCATTGCGTATCCCCCCGACATCAATGAATATTTGATTCAGGATGTTGTACATTGACGGAGCGCAACGATCCCCGTCGTGGATCGCGATCCGAAACGCACGGCGGAACTGCACTCTCGTTGTCAGCGCGTAACATGGCCGGCACCAGTAAGTAGGCCATCTGCGAGCAAGACACCTACCGTCCAGCGCCGGATGGTTTCGCCCTCGCGCACAGAAACAGCGCGCGGAGGTGGTGCGGTCCTGCAAGCTCGGCCCGGTTCCCGGGGCGGAGAACCATCAGCGCAGTTGCCCCGACGTCTATGTCCGCGCGGCTTCGCGCCACCACGGTGGCGAGACCGGCGACGTCGTCTGGGTGCCGCGCGGCGCGGGTCCATCGTGTATGATAGGCGGCGGCCTTCTCACGCATGGCGAGCTTGGCGTTGATACCGTCGCAATCCTGGGTAACATCCGAGATGCGGATGTTGGCGCAACGGCTTGCAACGCTTGCGGCGTCAGCAAAAAAACTCATAGGGCAGTTGATCTCAGAAGATGAATTCGTCCAGCGCCGCGTCCGGCTGATGCGGCTGAGGTTGCGCCGCCTCCTGATAGATGCCGCATTCTGCCATGATCGTCCGGTGAATCGTGCGCTCCGCCGCCATGGTGTAGCTCGACCAGACATGCTCCTGCAGGATGTCCCGCACGCACCCGAACGCATCCGCGTCCGGCCCAGGCTCCTGCGCAGCGGAACGGGCGAGTTGATCGGCCGCCGACGCGATCAGGTCGCCCGTAGCGCCGACATTCGAGAATGAGAGCCGCGCCTGCGCAATCACCGCGCAGAAGCCGTCGCTTTCCTGGGCCAGCCAGTCGAGCGTGGCGCCGAGCCGCTCTCCGGTCCCGCGTATAGAGGCGAGTGAGCTACGCATCGCCCGCTCGAGCGCCGCGAAGCGGGCCGCATCGAGCCTGTCGCAGCGCTTGAATTCACCTGAAACGGCCTGCATCCGATCGAAGATCGGCGTCAGGCGGCGCGTGTCTGCCGCGATCGCATCGGCAGCCTGCTTCAGCTCCTGGGCGATGACGACCAGGCTGCGGCCGCCCCCGCCGATGCGCGCGGCGCGCAGTCCCGCGTTCATGCCGATCAGGACGATGTCGGACACGGCTTTCGATAGGATCGGGACGGTTCGCTGGCACGTGTCGAGCACGCCCGACAGCGCATCGGTGACCTGATCGACGCCGGCTCGCGCGGTATCGCATTTGCCGAGCAATTCGGAAGCCTCCGCCAATTCGGCCTCGAGATTTCCGAGGAAGGAGACGGGTTCTGTGCCCTGCCCGCCATAGAATGCGCACATGAGATCGATCAGCTTCGTCGTATCCCCGGCGAGCAACGCCAGCGCGGTCTCGATCGTATCGGCATCCCCGGTGAGGGTGGCCGCAATGTCGCGAAGCTGGCCGGATTGGAGCCGGTGCAGGACGAAGCGGCAGGCTCGCTTCGCCTCATCGCCGAGCCCGGCGCCCGGACCCGTCCCCTCGGCGATCGCGTCCACGAGCCGCAACCCCGCGATCGCGTGCTCCAGCCGTTGCCGTATGCTGTCCCCCGACTGCAGTGCGACGATCGCACCTCCGGTCGCCATCGCGATCCTGCCGGAATGGGCCGCGGCATCGCTCGTCAGTGCCGCACTCTTCTGCTGGCGAACCGCTACCGCGGCGAGGGTCAGTTCGAGCTTTTCTGCCAGGACCGACAGAGCGCATCCGTAGCGCCGCTCGAAATCGCGCTGCATCCCGAGAGCGGAGCGCAGCAGCGCGCTCAGCCTGTCATGATCGCGGGCGCAAGCCTCGACGGTGCGTTGCGCCTCGGTCGTCAAAGTCAGGATCTCGCCGGTGAACGCGCCGAAGTCACTCCCGGTCGATGCGATGGAGACCGCTTCGATGCGCGCACCGCGGGTCAGGATCATGATCAGCCGCATTTGCCTGATCAGGCGTTCCAGCGCCTGCGAGACGACGGCGTCGTGCGTCGCCAGGTCCTGCAACTTGCCGATTTCCCCCGAGAGGTTCTGGCCGAGCCGGCGAAGGTCCGAAGCCAATCCGCCGAGCGTCGCCCGTGCGCGCCCGAAGTCCTCGCCGGTCAGCTCGCGCGATAGCGTCGAGAAGCGCTCCTTCAGGCTGTCGAACAGGGGCAGGCCCGCGCCGAGCCGCTCGCCCGCCTCGGCAAAGGTGCTGTCGATCTGTCGCGCACCGGTCTCGAGAGTGTCGGTCAGCACTGATGTTGGGTGATCGCTGCAACTCATCGCGGATCCACCCCCTCACGCACCAGGCGCGGCTCCGCCGCGGAATTGCCGACCGCCTGCGGCCAGGCCATGATCTCATGCGGAACCCGCGCAAGGCGGACGATGCGCTGGGCCGCGCCGAGTTCGATCGCTTCCTTCGGCATGCCGAAGACGACGCAGCTATCCTCGTCCTGCGCCAGGGTACAGGCCCCGGCCTTGCGCATCTCGAGCAGGCCGCGGGCCCCATCATCGCCCATGCCGGTCATGATCAGGCCGAGCGCGTTGGCGCCGGCATATTGGGCCGCCGAGCGGAACAGCACGTCGACCGAGGGACGGTGGCGCGAGACATGCGGGCCATCCTTGATCGCAACCCGATACTGACTACCCGAGCGCTGCAGCAGCATGTGGCGGTTTCCCGGCGCGATCAGCACGCGGCCGGTCCTGAGTTCATCGCCGTCTTCGGCTTCCTTGACCTCGACGGCGCAGATGCCGTCCAGCCGGCGCGCGAAGGCCGCAGTGAACTTTTCGGGCATGTGCTGCACCACGGCGATACCCGGGCAGGTCGTCGGGAGCGCGGTGAGCACTTCCCGCAAGGTCTCGGTGCCCCCGGTCGAGATGCCGATGCAGACGATGCGGTCCGTCTCGCCGCGAGCGCGGCCGGGCACGGGTGGCGGCATGATCACATCGGCCGTCAGCTTCTTCTCGATCGGCGGGCGCGCCAGCCTGGGCCGCAGCCGCGCCTGGGCCGCCGCCCTGACCGAGTGCCGCAGACGGTCGGCCGTCTCGATCAGGGCGTTGCGCGTGTCGATACGAGGCTTCGGCAGCACGTCGACCGCACCGGCCTCCAGGGCGTCGAACAGCGCTCGCGATCCGGCTTCCGTCAAGGTCGAGCAGATGATTACGGGTATCGGCCGTTGGGCCATGATCTTGCGCAGGAAGGTCAGCCCGTCCATCCCCGGCATCTCGATGTCGAGGATCATGACATCGGGCAGTTCGCTCTGCAGGCGGCGCACCGCTGCCGGGACGTCGGCCGCCGTTCCCATCACCTCGATGCCGGGGTCGTCGTTCAGGATCGCGCTGAGAACCTGCCGCACCGAGGCGGAATCGTCGACGATGAGCGCGCGGATCGGCTGGCTGGTCACGCTGCTGACCTCCTGAGCGCTGCCGGACAGGCCTGGTACACGGTCGGGACGACCTGCTGGATACCGGGAATGCCGCTGCCGGCCATGGATTCCGAGTGGCCGAGCATCAAGTATCCGCCGGGACGCAGATGCGATACCAGCCGCCGGATCACCGCTTTCTGGGTAGGGCCGTCGAAATAGATCAGGACGTTGCGGCAGAAGATGACGTCGATGTCCCGGTCGAACGGATAGCTCTCGTCCATCAGGTTCAGACGCTCGAAACGGACCTTGCGGCGCAGCTCCGGCGCGACCCTGACGAGGTCCTGCCGCGGATCCTTCGATCTCATGAGGTAACGTTGCTGCATCGCCGTCGGCACCGGGGCGACGAAGGCGCTCGGATAGATCGCCATGTCGGCTTCGCGCAGTACCTCCGTCGAGATGTCGGTCCCCAGGATCGAGAAGCGCATCGGCGCCCCGGCATTGGCGAGGTCTTGCAGCACCATTGCGGCCGTGTAGGCCTCGGCGCCCGTCGAGCTGGCCGCGCTCCAGATCTTCAGGCTCGCGGGGCGCGTGTCCTTGCGCTGCTGCAGCTGCGGTACCGCGACATTGCGCAGGAATTCGAAATGGCTCGGCTCCCGAAAGAAATCGGTCTTGTTGGTAGTGACGCAGTCGATCAGGTGGACGAGCTCGTCATCGAGTCCGCCCTGTTCGAACAGATGAGCGCCATAGTGCGACACGTTCGACAATCCGAGGGCACGGGCGCGCTTGCGCAGCCGCCCCTCGACCATGGTGCGCTTGGCCGCCGGCAGCTTGATGCCGACGCGGCTCTCGATGATCGCGGCGATGGCCGAGAAATGCCTGTCGGCCAGATGGTCCGCGGCGTCCGACATCATTGGCGTCACCGCTCTCACGCGACCCTGTCGATGGCGAGGTCGGCCGCGGCCAGGTCGTCGGCCTTCATGAGACGCTCGAGATCGAAGACGACGATGAAGGCTTCGCCCTTGCGGCCGATCCCGGCGATGTAGTTCGATTGCCAGCGACCGCCGACATCGGGAGCGGCCTCGGTCTGGTCGGCATCGAGGCCGGTGACCTCGAAGACGCGATCGGCGACGAAACCGACGCCCCGGGTGCGGCCCTTGACCGGCACGTCCAGGATGATGATGCGGGTCGCCTCGGTGGGCTCGGCGCGCGGCAGTCCGAGCTTGGTCCGCAGATCGACGATCGGATAGCCGGCGCCGCGGACGTCGATCATGCCGAGCAGGAAGGCCGGCGCATGCGGCAGCTTCGAGATCGGGCGCATGTCGAGGATCTCGCGGACATTGCGGATATCGATGCCGAAGAGCTCCTGGTCGATGCCTAGGGTCAGGTATTGGGCGGTCTCGGCCATGGGGGGATTCCCGATGCGGCGGTAGGGCGTGGCTAAGTGCGGGCGACAGGGCCGGCCCCGCCCGAAGGCGAGGCCGGCATTGGCTCAACTGCGATGGAAGGCGGCGTCGTGCTGGTCTCCGCCGTCCTCCATGTCGAAGGAGAAGCCGCCATTGGCGACCTTCTTCGCCGGGCGCGCCGCAGGGGCAGGCGCCTTTTTCGGCTGGAGCGCCGAGGCCATGGCCGCAGCCTTGCCGCGCAGCTGGGCGACCGCTTTGTCGGTGCTGGTCGCCGGCTGGCCGCTGCGGCGCAGGCCGCCTTCGTCGAGGCGGAAGAAGGCGATCGTGGCCTGCAGCGTCTCTGCCTGGGCCGAGAGCTCCTCGGAGGTCGCGGAGACCTGCTCGGAGGCTGCCGCGTTCTGCTGCGTGACCTTGTCGAGCTGCTGGATCGCCTGGTTGATCTGGGCCGCGCCGACATCCTGCTCGCGGCTGGCGGAGGTGATCTCCTCGACGAGCTCGGCGGTCTTCTTGATGTCGGGCACCAGCCTGGCCAGCATCGAGCCGGCTTCCTGCGCGACCTTGACCGTGTCTGCCGACAAGGTGCCGATCTCGGCCGCTGCCGCCTGGCTGCGCTCGGCGAGCTTGCGCACTTCCGAGGCCACCACCGCGAAGCCCTTGCCGTGCTCTCCGGCGCGGGCGGCCTCGACCGCCGCGTTCAGCGCCAACAGATCGGTCTGGCGAGCAATCTCCTGCACGATGTTGATCTTGGCGGCGATGGTCTGCATCGCATCGACCGCCTTGCCGACGGCGATGCCGCTCGTCTCGGCGTCCTTGGCGGACTGGGAGGCCATCTTCTCAGTCTGGCTGGCGTTCTCCGCGTTCTGCTTCACGTTCGCCGCCATCTCTTCCATGGACGAGGAGGCTTCCTCCGTCGACGCAGCCTGCTCGGTCGAGCCCTGAGAGAGCTGCTCAGCACTGGCCGACAGCTCTTGGCTGCCCGAGGACATGTTCTCGGCGGCGCTCGTCACCTGCCCGACTACATCGCGCAGCTTGTCGACCATGTTCTCGAGCGCGATGCCGAGCGTGTCCTTGTCCGACAGGCGCTTGGCCTCGACGGTGAGGTCGCCGTTGGAGATGGCGTCCGCCACCCGGGCCGTGGCGCTGAGATTGGTGGTCATCGTGTTCAGCGAGGTCACGAGATCGCCGATCTCGTCCTGGCTCCTGACGGCGATGGTCTGGCTGAGATCGCCGATGGCGACGGCGTTGGCGAGGCCGGCTGCGCGCGACAGGCCGCGGCTGATGCTCAGCGCGATCCAGCTCGCGGCGCCAATGGCGACAAGCAGCGAAGCAAGGATGATCGCGATCAGCAGCGTCTTGGCAAAGGCAGCCTGCTCACCGGCTTCCTTGGCGGCCTGCGCCGCGGTCTGATCGATGAAGATCTTGTACTCGTCCAGCGCTGCCACGAGAGCGTTGCTGACCGTTCGCCCTTCGCCCATGCTCAAGGTGATGGCCTTGATGGTGCCGGCCTCTCCGACGACGCCCGAGACGCGGTTTATCAGGCCAAGCAGCGCTTCCGTGGGAGTGGCTACGTTGGATGACGGGGCTGTCGACGCCGCTTTCGCCATCTCCGTGCGCACGATCTCCAAGCCCGCGACGATGGCTTTCCGGCGCTCTTCGATCTGGTCGACCGACTGCGCAGAGAAGCTCTGGGTGAGCTGGCCGAGCGAGCCGGCGAGCGCGGCCCTTCCGTTCTGAATCGCCTGGGATGCCCGGGCTGCCTCTGCCGTCTGGGCGGCGCCCAACGCAGCCAATACCTGGTCGATTGTCTGGTTGAACTCCTTGAGGGCAGCCTGGCCCTCGCCATTCCAGATGTCGATGGCCCGATGGCTCGAGTTCAACTGGGCATACTGGAGAACCTGGTCCTGCACCGCGCCGAAGCGATCGATCGTGGGTGCCATCGCATCCCACCTGCGCTTGCCGCCGTCCACCGCAATGGCAACCAGTTCATTCTTGATTTTGAGAGCGACCGCGCGGCGCTCCGCGGCTCTGGCGGCATACTCCCTTGCCTCCTTTTCCGAGGCGGAGATGATGGCGTTTTTCTCGGCTCGAATGGAATCCTGGAAGGCGATAGCGATCGCTCCAAGTTTACCGACCCGCTCGTTGAAGATGACGAGAGTATCCTGCACCTTGGTCATTTCGGTCAGCTTCTGATAGGCGAGGCCGCCGGCCGTGAGGGATAGCGCGACAACCACGCCGAAGGCGCCTGCCAGCTTGGTCTTGATGGTCATTCTCATGTTCGTTCCCCGGTAAGCAACGTGAAGGGTTCCTGCGCTGTCTCGACAGCGCCTCAACTCAGGATTTTTTCGAGATCGGGAACGATGACGAACTCGTCGTTCCACTTGATGATGGAGCGGATGAATTCGGGCCGCCAATGCAGCCCCAGGCGCGGCACCTGCTGCACCTCGGCAGTCGAGATCTCCGTGACCTCGTAGACCTTGTCGGCCATGATCCCGAGCGCGACCGAGTCGCCGTCGATCTCGATCTCGACGACGACGATCCGGCTGTCGGTGGTGTCCGTGCGCCGGGGCATGCCGAAGCGCAGGCGCAGATCCGCCAACGGAATGACGTTGCCGCGCACATTGATCAGCGCCGGCAGGAAGGTGCGCGCGCCGGCGACCCGGGTGGCGGGGACCGGGTCGATGATCTCGCGCACGATGTCGGCCTCGATCGCGAAGATCTCGTTGCCGAGACCGACCAGCAGGGCCTGCAGGCGGGCCCCGCTCGAGGCCGCGGGGTCCTGAGCGGCGTTGTCCGATATCTGGAGCTGCGTCATGCCGCCTCCGGCGTCTTGTCGGTCTCGGAGCGGTTCTGGCCGAGCGAGACGAGCTGGGTGACATCGAGGATCAGGGCCGCCGTGCCATCGCCGAGGATGGTAGCGCCCGAGAACATCACGACGTCGGCGTGGAGCTTGGAGAGCGATTTGATCACGGTCTGGTGGCTGCCGATGATCTGATCGACCACCAGACCGACACGGGTGTCGCCTGTCGTGGTGATGATGATCTTCTGATGCGGGTCGGGCTCGCCCTCCGCGTCGAAGAGATCGCGCAGCCTCAGGAAGGGCACCAGATCGCCGCGGACGTTCAGGAAGCTGCGGCCGCGGGCTCGCGCATCCTCGGTCGCGGTCAGCTCGACGCATTCCTCGACCGCCGAGAGCGGGATGATGTAGCGGCCCTCCCCGACGCGGATCAGCAGCCCCTCGATGATGGCGAGCGTCAACGGCAGCCGCAGCGTCACCGTGCTGCCACAGCCCGGCACCGTGACGAGATCGATCGTGCCCCGCATGGCCTCGATGGTGCGCTTGACCACATCCATGCCGACGCCCCGGCCCGACAAGGCGGAAATCGTCCTGGCAGTCGAGAAGCCCGGATGGAACAGGAACTGGTGAATCTCGTGGTCGCTCAGGGCAGCGCCCGGCGCGACCAGGCCCTGCTCCTCGGCCTTGGCGCGAATGCGGGCCGTATCCAGTCCAGCGCCGTCGTCGCGGACGGTCACCAGTACCTGCGCGCCGACATAGCGGGCGGCGAGCTCGATGCGCCCCGTCGCCGGCTTGACGGTTCCGGCACGGGTCGCGGGCGCCTCGATGCCGTGGTCGATGGCGTTGCGGATCAGGTGCACGAGCGGATCGGCGAGACGCTCGATCATGGTCTTGTCGAGCTCGGTGTCTTCGCCGGCCGTGACGAAGTCGACTGGCTTGCCGAGATCGCGGGAGAGGTCGTGAACGAGGCGGCGGAAGCGGCCGAAGAGGGAGCCCATCGGCACCATGCGCACACCCATGGTGGAATCGCGCAGGCCCGATGCCAGCCGTTCGATGTCCTCGGCGATCGACTTGATCGCGAGGTCAGAGCCCGCATTTGCGAGCTGGCTCAGCCTGGCCTGGGCGATGACGAGCTCGCCGACGCGGTCCATCAATTCGTCGAGACGCTCGGCCTGGACGCGGACCGTCGAGGTCTTGTCCTCGGCGCGGCGGACATACTCAGCCTTCTCGACGCTGCCACGTTCCGTCAGAGCCTGGGGCGCGCCCCTCGCCGGGACGACGGCCTCCGCCGCCGCCTCGGCCTGCACGGACTGGGGCGGAACAGCCCCACAGGCTACTGGTGCGAGCGGCATGATGGCGAGCTTCATCTCGTCGCGGACGAACATGAAGACATCCTCGATGTCCTCTCGCGAACAGCCCGCACGGAGCTCAGCGCTCCAGGAGATCAGGCAGGCCTCCGGATCGAGCGCCTCCAGCTCCGGCACGGCGCCAAGATGGGCGGTGACCTGGCAGGGGCCGAGCGCACGCAGATCGTCAAGCAGGACCAGGGGATTACTGCCGTTGCGCAGGACATCCGGCTGGAAGGCGATCTCGACCAGCCAGCCTTCGGCACTTGTGGGGGCGGGGGCCGTCTCGTGCGTCGCAGAGGGGGCACCGAGCGCCTGGTTTGCGCCGGCCCCGCCGGCGATCAGGCTCTGCAGCTCCTCGACGATCGCCTCGCCGATGATGGCGTCGGTCGCGTCGGGGTCCTCGATCAGCGAGCGGATATAATCCTTCGCGCTCAGCGAGACGCTGATGATGTCGGGTTCGGCGGCAATCTTGCCCTTGCGGATCAGGTCGAAGGCGGTTTCGAAATCATGGGTGAAGGTGGCGACACGGTCGAAGCCGAACATCGCGCCCGAGCCCTTGATGGTGTGCAGCGCCCGGAACGCGGCGTCGATCAGATCGCCATCCTGCGGGGTCTGGCCGAGATCGAGCAGCGCTGCCTCGAGGCTGTCGAGCAGGTCGCTCGCCTCCTGCCGGAAGGTTTCGGTCGGATCGAGCTCGATCATGTCCGCACCAGCTTCGAGACCACCGCCAGCAACTGCTCCGGCTTGAAGGGTTTGGTGATCCAGCCCGTCGCACCGGCGGCCTTGGCCTGCTGCTTGACGCCGTCGTCGGATTCGGTGGTGAGAAAGACGATGGGAACGCCGGTGAAACTCGGCAGCGCGCGCAGACCCCGGATCATCTCCAGCCCGTTCATCACCGGCATGTTCAGATCGGTGATGACGAGGTCGAAGCGCTCCGCCTTGGCCTTGGCGAGGCCTTCCGAGCCATCGCCCGCCTCGACGACGTTGTGGCCGGACGGCGCGAGCACCAGCTTGATCATCTGCCGCATGCTGGGGGAATCATCGACGCTCAGAATTGACGCCATGCCGTTCAAGCCCCGTTGTTGAGAATGCTGTCGGGAAGCTGCGCGGGCGAGATGCCGGCGCGCACCAGTGCGGCGCTCAAGGCGCCGGCTACGCCGGTGAGGCGGAAATCCAGACCCTTCGCTCTTGCGCTATTCCGGGCGGCGACGAGCAATTGTACGGAGCTTATGTCGCAATGACTTACTTTGCTGCAATCTATAGTAATTTTGTCCGAATCTCGAAAACTAACGGCAACACCGCTATATATATCGGCAATCGATTTTATCGTCATGTCACACGGCAGAATAAACACTATTGGCTTCTCCATACCCACACCCATCAATCAAATCACTCCGACAAAAATTCCATATAATATATAAATATATATTAAAAAACCATAGTAATTCATTGATGAGATGCAAATATTCTATAATATTTTAAAAAATAACTTTGAGTATAATATTATAAAATCAATTAGTTAATGCCATCTAAGCCGCCTCAAATTTATCGCTGAACTTTATTCCACCTGAGAAATTTAAGGCGGATTGGGGTCGAGGACGCGCAAAGTGGAAGCCTTGCATGTAATTGCAGCCTGCAGACATCAGAAGCGTGGCTTGCTCTTCTCTTTCAACGCCTTCTGCAGTGGTCGTGATATTTAGCTCTCTCGATAGCCTCGTTATCGTCTTGATTATCGCCATGCTGCAGTGTTTGCTTGAAATATCCTCGACGAATGATTTGTCTATCTTGATCTTGTCGAACGAGAATTTCTGCAAATAACTCAGAGACGAAAATCCGATCCCGAAATCATCGAGAACGATACGCGACCCAAGGCTCCGTAGACGCTTCAGGATTTCGAGATTTTCGGTGGTTTCTTGGAGAAGAACGGATTCTGTGATCTCGAGCTCCAGCCTCCCCGGCGGAAGCTTGGACAGCAGGAGAGCATCCGCGACCGTTTCCACCAGATTGCCGCTCTTGAACTGCGCCGGAGAGAGGTTGACCGCGACCTTGATCTCCCGCGGCCAATGGGTCGCATCCGTGCAGGCCTGGCGCAAAACCCATGCGCCAAGCTCCGTGATTACGCCGGTATCCTCTGCGATCGGAATGAACTCGGCGGGCGAAATCAGCCCGCGCTGCGGGTGGCGCCAACGGATCAAGGCTTCAAACCCAGCGATCTGCCGCGTCCCGGCATGAACGAAGGGCTGATAGTGGAGCTCGAACTGCTCTTGGGAGATCGCAGATCGCAACTCGGATTCGAGGACACGGCGGGAACGCGCCTCGATTTCCATCCTCGTCTCGAACAGCCGAAATGCGTTGCGGCCGTCCGCCTTGACCCTGTAGAGCGCCAGGTCCGCATTCTTCACGAGCTCCTCGACCGTGCCCCCGTCGGTCGGCGCCAAGGCGATCCCGATGCTCGCCCTGATGGTCACCTTGTTTCCGTCGATGTCATAGGGCGCGCCGATCGCGTCGATGATCCTGTTCGCCAGGCGAGCTACACATTTCTGCTGATCCTGCTCCGTCCGCTGGATGATGGCGAACTCGTCGCCACCCAGCCGCGCGACCGTGTCGGAGCGACGCGTGCAGGACCGAAGCCGTTGCGCTACCTGCTTGAGGAGATTGTCGCCCGCCGGATGGCCGAGCGAATCGTTGATGTCCTTGAACTTGTCGAGGTCCAGCATGTAGACGGCAAATCCCTTGCCTCTCTGCCTCAGGCGCGCGAGTGCCTCCTTCATATCCTGCGTGAACAGGGTGCGATTGGCGAGGTTGGTCAGGGTGTCGTGGCTGGCGGCGTAGGCTACCTGCTTTTCGATACGATGGCGCTCCGTGATATCGGTGTGCGTCGTCACCCAGCCGCCGCCCGGGATGGGGTGGCGGCTGATTGCGATCGCTCGCCCATCGTTCAGTTCCTCGACTTCGTAGGACGCCTTGAAGATCGGTTCCGCACGATCTTCAAGGTAAATTGCGGGATCGCTTCCTGCGTATAGGCCTCTGTCCACACGGAGTTTGACGATCTCCTGGACAGGCATGCCTTCCTTTATGATGTCCGGCGGCAGGCCGTACATTCGAGCGTATTTTTCGTTGCACAGGACAACCCTTCTATCGGAGTCGAACATGCACAGCCCCTGATTCATGTTGGCGAGAATGGCCTCCAGCTGAGCGGATTTCCGCATGGCGTGCCGTTCACTCGTCTGCCTCGCCGCTTCCGCCGCCTTTCGGGCGGTGATGTCCACCCGGATCGCCATATAGGCTGCAGGCTTTCCGCGATCATCGAGCCTGGGGATGATCGTCGTGTCGACCCAATACAGGGTCCCGTCCTTGGCTCGGTTGCAGATCTCGCCACGCCAGACGGCCCCGCGAGCGATGGTCCGATACATGTCGTGGAAAAACACCGGTGAGTGTGCACCGGAATTGACGACCCTATGATCAAATCCAAGAAGCTCGGATCTCTGGTAGCCGCTGATGCTGCAGAATTTGTCGTTTACGTAAGTTATTGTTCCATCGATATTGGTGACGGCGAGAATGACCGCCTGATCGAGGGCATATTGGCGTAGCGACAATTCGTGATTGGCGGCCGACTCCCTGATCCGGGACTGATGCTTTTCCGTGACGTCCGACAATGTGACGAGGACATGATCGCCCTGGTTTGCGCCGTCGTCGTGACCAATGTTGATCTCCAGCCAGCGCGGATGTCCGTCCGCCGTCAGAAACCGCATCTCATGATAAGGCGCCTCTCTGGGGGAGGCGGACGAATTGGGAGCTGGCTCCTCTCCGCTGAATTCGATTCCGCTCTCCAGGAACGACGCGGCTGGTTGGCCAATCGTCGCCTCTACGGAGTGGCCGAGGATGCGTTCCCATGCGTCGTTGACGAAGACGATGCGGCCATCCCCGTCGACCTGCATGACGATCTGCTGAAGTTGATTGACGATGCTCTCGTATTGCCGCGCCTGGCGCTGCAGCCGCCCCTCGCCGGCGGCAATGATCGCGGTGGTGCGGCGCACATAGCGGAATGCCAGGAACGACAGGATGGCAAAGCCGCTGAACTCGATGGCGATCGTTGCCACGAAGCCATTCCACGCGGTCCTTAGGCGGTCTGCCGCACGCCGGCTGACATCGTCCGCGAATTGGTCCTCCAGCACCTTCAGCCGATCTATCCGCGCCGTCGTCTTCGCCCACCATTCGCCGGCATCAAGACTTTCCAGCGAACGCGTCAGCGGCAGATCCCGGAAAGCGCGCCGCATCTCTTCGATGGCGCGGCTATCCGCTTCGCGGGCCGCATAGGCAGCATATCGGGCCCGATGGGGGCCCGTCGCCGCCTCAAATTCCGACATCTGGGCGGCTGCGCGCGCGACCGCATGGACATGGATCTGGTGAAGATCCGGCTCAAACTGCCCCGCCGCGATCATTGCGCCGCCGGTCGCACGCTCGATGCCGGCCGTATCCTTCACGATCATCAAGGCCCGGTAGGCCAGCAGATGCTGCACAAGCTCGGCGTCATCAATGAAAGAACTCAGCTTGGCCATTGCTTCGAACAGAGGGGTGATGGCTTGGCCATACGCTCCGACGATCTCAAGAGGCTTTGCGGCTTGATGCTGGACCACATCTCGGAACGGGGACAGCCGGTGGAACGCCGCATCGATCGCGCCAAGCTGGCCGGCCAGAGCATTCTCCTGATCCGGGCCAAATGCGAGTCGAGCAGCCTTCTGGTAGGCGGTGAATGCCGCGTCCGTGATAGGAAACTGGGCCTTGAGGTGCGCCTCCTGGCTCGGGTCGCGGTGGGATGCCGCAACGCCGGCAGAAAGGCCGCGTTCCTTTTGCAGTTCATGAACGAAGCTTGAGGCCGCCTTGGCGAGCGCGACATGCTCTTGAACGGCTTGGCCTTGCGTAAATTTGCGGTAATGGCCGGTCGCGATCCACAGGAGCGGGACACCCAGCATCAGCAGCGCAACTGCGGTGGGAACCGCTAGGCGCCTTGAGAGCTCTGAACGCGGCATGGAAAGTCTATCTGGCGATTAGGGAGAGGAATAAATGTATTGTCTGTGCCGATTTCGGCGCATTCTTGAGTCAATGACGCTTGCGGTTATATAATTCTATAATTGAATTTAATATATCGCTGTTATTTTGTATGAATTTAGAATTCAATTCGTGGGTGCATATTTTTTTCTGAAATAGAATTCGATTTATCATCCTGATTGACGGCTTATGATTTGAAAATGCACAACGTCCCGGAAATTCGTGGCGCTTTCTGGCGATTTCAGTGCTGCCGCGCCGTTTGGCGATATCCCTCGAGCGTGGCTTTGGGCCGGAACAGGAGAGTATGGAGGAGCAGTCGGGTGCGGCTTGCGCTCGTGCAAAGGGACGCGCAACGATGAGGGGAGGGCCCCGTACAGCTTCACGGCTGCGGGTCTTTTCGGACTCTTCCGGCCTAAGCGGACTCATGAGATAAAGGCTCCGGCGTCGCATTCATCGTCACGTGCAAGGTCCGCGAGGAGGAGTGATCGCAACCGAACATGCACTGTCCGATACCGTACATAGTCGGAGTTAAAAAAGGGATAAGCTGCCCAAAGGGCACCGAAATCAACCTTTCCGGGAGAACTGCTTGGCGGACAAATTAAAAGGCGATTTCGAGATCCGAAATCGAATACTGCTCTCCCTGCGCCCTGAAGCATGCGCGTATCTACAGCCTCGCCTGATCACGAAACGACTATCGCCGGGCCAGGTCATATACGATAACGAGGCATCCTTTACTCACGCGGTATTTCCACATGAGGGCGTGATTTCTCTGCAGGCCGAGATGCGCGACAAGCGCAGCGTCGAGAAGGCATCGATCGGCTATGAAGGATTCATCGGAATGGCCCTAGTGATGGGCGGCGGCGGAGCGCTCAGCAGGTCCACGGTCGTGGTGCCCGGCTATGCCTCCTGGCTTTCCATAGGGGACCTCGATGAGGCGATTGCCGGCTTTCCCTGCGTCCGCAACGCCATGCTGCGATATGCGAAATGCCTCATCATCCAGTTGCTGGAATCGGTTGCCTGCAATAGCCTCCACAATGCGGAAGAGCGGATTTCACGTTGGCTTTTGGATGCGCGTGATCGGGTTGTCGGCGATTCCTTCCAGCTTACCCAGAGCGCGATTTCCGAGGCGCTCGGACTTCGCCGGGCGACGGTCAACGGGGCCTGCTCGCGGTTGATGGAAGAAGGGGCCATCGCGTACGCGCGTGGAAACCTGACCGTGCTGGATCCTGGAATTATCGAGAACCATGCATGCGAATGTTATGGCCGCATACGGAGAGCCTTTCAGCGGAATTTTTGATCGTTCTCGCGGGGCATGGGCAAAACAGAAAAGCGTCCGCTGCCGGCGTCTTTGAGACAGTTTATGGTGGGCATGAGGGAAAGATTTCGACTTGAAGCCGGCAGCTGCGGGGATTTGTCCGGGTCGTTCTTGATGACTTTCGTCGGTGGATTTGACGGCCCGCCGCCAGCGCAACGCTCGTCGGCTGGCTAGCGCGGCTGGCGACCGCCAGCCGGTCGGCGATCTTCACGGCAGCATCGTCGGCACCCTCTCACCGCCAATCATTATACGATTTCATATAGCGTATAGCTATGAGGTCTAAGCGCACGTGCTAGCAGGCCTCGAACACTCCCGCTGCGGTGTCCAGCCCGCACAACGCGGCCAAGCAGCGTGCGCCGAACTCAGACGCCTGCGGCAACGGCCTGGAGAAGCAGCAGCGCCGCTTCGTGAAGATCAGCGCGCGGCTCGGTTGAGCGGGCCAGCTGGACAGTTCGAAGAACCTCGCGGCCTTCGGCGTTTTGTGATTCTCTGGCACCGAGCCGGAGCGAGACAGGGCGATGGGCGGGCCGATACCGGCAGCGACGCGGAAGGCCAACAACGCGAAAGCGAAAATCCGCTCCCGCGTCGAGCATGTCTTCGCTGAGCAAAAGGCGAGGATGGGCCTCTTCGTGCGCACCGTCGGCATCGCCAGGGCGAAGACGAAAATCGGCATGGCCATTCTCGCCTACAACATCCGCCGGCTGGCCTGGCTCACGCGGGGCGCCGCAGCGTAGTCCGCCGCAGCGGGATCACGGGGCCAGCGCCTGCATCCGGGCTGACGGGCGCACCCAGGATCACGTCGCCTCTACGGCCTCAGGCAGTGCCAAAAATGCCTGCACACCAAAAGGGCGGGGTTCTTCGAACCGTCCAGTTGCGAACAGGGCACCGACCGCCCGGGGCCGGATGGTTTGGCCCTCGCGTATCAGGAACAACGCGTCGAGCCCGAGCCGCCGCGCGAGCTCCGCCCCCTCCCCGGCACCGAAGACCATCAGCGCAGTCGCCCAGGCGTCGGCTTCGGCGCAGGTCCGCGCCACCACAGTGACCGAGGCCGGCGACCTCGTCAGGGGCGCGCCGCGGCGCGGGTCCATCGTATGCGACAGACGGCGACCTCCGACGTCCATCCAGTGTCGATAGTCGCCCGAAGTGGCTACCGCGGCGTCCTGCAGAACAAGCATCGAATGCGGCGCACGGGAGGTTGGGTCGGGTTTCTCGACGGCGATCGTCCACGGCTCATCGTCGGGGCGCAGGCCAAGGGCCCGCATCTCGCCGTCGATGCCGACCAGCCCGCTGGTGATGCCGAATCCGCGCAGCGTCTCGGCCAGCCGGTCGACGCCATAGCCCTTGGCGATGCCATTGAGGTCGAGGACGATGGGAGCGCTCTTGCGCGCCTCGCCGCCCTCGACATTCAGCTCCAGCACCTCGTATGCGGCCTGTCGTGGGGCTTCGAGCGCCTTGCGGATCAGGGCCCGATCTGCGCCGGACGGGCCGAAACCCCAGGCGCCCACGGCGTCGCCCATGCCGATGTCGAAGGCGCCAGCCGAGGAGCGGCCGATTTCCAGCGCGAGCCCCAGAACCTTCATCAGCTGTTCCGGCACGCCTATCCATTGCCCCACCGGGCCAGCGTTGAGGCGCATCAGGTCGCTGTGCGGCTTCCAGTTGGACATCTGCTCGTCCACCTCGTCCACCGCAGCCTGAAGCGCGCTGCGAACCGGTGTCGGGTCGAAGGCTCCAGTCGTGTAGAACAGCGCGGACCAGCGCGTGCCCATCGTGGGCCCGCTCAGCGCCTGGCGGCCCGGATCAGAAGACATCTTCGACATAGCGTCCCTCCGCCCGGAGCAGAGCCGGCGTCAGCCCGACGGGGGCGAGAATGTCGGTGAGAGCCGCGGAGACGCCGGCTGCCATGTCGCGCCCGCCGCACACCATGACCCGAGCGCCCTTGCGAACCATGCGTGCGATCTCGCCTCCCTCTTCGCGCAGCACATCCTGCACATAGCTGGGCTGCCGCGAGCGCGAGCAGGCCGTCGCGAGCCGCAGGAGCTGCCCGCTCTGCTGCCAACCCTTCAGCTCCTCGCCATAGAGAAAATCGCTGTCGGGATGCCGCATTCCGAAGAACAGACAGATGGGGCGGCGGCGGACATTTGCCCTGATGAAGCCTGCCAGCGGCCCGATGCCCGTCCCCGCTCCGATGAGAATGAGGGGCGCGGTGTCGCGGCTGGCATGGAAGCCGGGGTTCTGCCGCATGAAGGCGTTGACCTTATCGCCAGGTTGCAGCTCGAAAAGCTGGCCTGAGCACAGGCCGGCGGGATGCTTTCTGACGACGATCTCGATGAAGCCGTCACGGTACCCGGACGCCAGCGAGTAGAACCGGGGAATGGCAGAGCGTTCCGGCAGGACGCCGAGGAGATCTCCGGCCACGAAGCGCCCGAAACCGCGACCGATGAGCCGCAGCCAGACCGGCGGCTTCGGCAGCGCAAAGCGCAGGATGGCGGTCGGCGCCTGCACGTCGGCGCCATAATCGCGGCGCGAAACGAGCGTCAACGGGAAGGCCGCCGGCCGGACCGGGTGGTGGACGAGTTCCAGCGCAATGCCCATCGCCGCACCCAGCGACCGGCCCCAGCCGGCGAAATCCTGCGGCGACTGGCGGTTCACCGTCATGAACGGAACCAGCATGCGCCAGCCCCCCGCCTCCGCCATATCGGCGACGGCCTGCGCAAAAGCGCAATATCCGGGAAAGCTGCGATCGCCGAAGCCGACAACCGCCAGCGCGACCGACGGGGCCGCAGGCAGGGATTTCAGCCGGTCGAGAAATCCGCGCGCCGAGGCAGGCGCAGCGCCGTCGCCATAGGTCGCGGTCAGGATCAGGATGCGCCGCGCCTGCCGGTAACGGGCCGGCTCGAAGGACGACATCGGCGCGGCATGAACGGTCTGCCCGGCCGCCGAGAGCGCCGCATGCAGCGTCGTGGCGAATCCCCATGTGCTGCCGCCCTCAGACCCGACGAGCAGGATCGTCTCGGCGCGCCCGGCGGCAGCATTGCCGTGGATGCGCGGACGAGCACGCCAGCCTGCGAACCACAGCACGAAGCCCGTTCCGACCATCACGGGTACGCTGAGCGCCATGAAGCCGAGGACCAACCCCAGGGCAGCGGCGCCCCGTCCGGTGTGCAGCATGTAGATGGCTTCCGAGACGCGCTGCCATGCGCTTGGATCGCTCCAGGCCAGCAGCGCACCAGTTCCCTGGTCGAGATGGCCGGTGCCGCGATCCGTCTTGAGCGTGAAGACATCGGTCGCATCGGCCGGATCGGGAAAGGACAGGCTGCGCAGCTCGGAAGCCGATGTGCGCTTCAGAACATCCATGCCTGCGACGGGCATCCCTGTCCGGCCGCTTCCCTCGACCTCCGTCACGGGCGATGACGGCCCGTCGGGCAGGAGGTCGAAGGTCGAGGCCGTCATCCACAAGGCCGTGGCCGAAGACAGGAGCAGGCCGGCGACAGCGATGCGCGCGAGTTCGACATGCAGGCGCGCCGCGAACGGCCCGCGCAACGGCGAGAACCAGCGCCGCCAGCCCCCTGCCCGCCGCGCGACGAGCATGGCGCCGGAAACGGCCAGCACCAGCATGGCGGCGGCACCGGCCGCCATCGCCATGCGGCCCCCGTCACCGAAAAGGAGCGAGCGATGCAGCCTGGTCAACCAGCGCTCGAACGGATTCGGATCGGCAGAGGCGATGTCCCGCCCTGTCGCCGGGTCCATGACCGCCGCCCGCGGCACGCCGTTCTCGGACCAGTAGGCGGTAATCCGGCCCGAAGGTTTCCGCCTAATCTGCTCGACCCCGGGATGAACCGCCTGGATGCGCTCGACCAGCTCCGCGGTCGAAAGCGCGGCCGGCTGGACCGAGGAGAGGCGTTCGACGACCGGGAATATCGAGAGGAGCGCACCGCTCAGACTGAGCACCAGCACCAGAAGGCCGGCCACAAGACCCGGCCAGCGATGAACAACGCGGATCATGCCGGCCACCGCTCAGAACGAATAAGCCAGGCTCGAGACATAGCGCCGGCCACCGACCGGCGTTTTCGCGCCGGCGGTCGTCAGCGGCACGGCGACCTCGTTCGGACTGTCGCGCATGTCCTCCACGGCAGCATCGACATGCAGGGTATAGCCTGCATCGAAGAGCGCATCCGCGAGATCGAGCGAAATCTCGAGTGTGCGCCCCGCGCCGACACTGGCGCCCGTGATGCCGTTGATCTCGGTGGAGTTGCCCCCGGTCGCGCGATGCCAGCCCGACAGATGCGCGTAGTATTTCGACTTGCGGCCGGCCATCCACAGGCTGCCGGCATAGCCCCCCTGGGCATTCGTGAGATAGATCGCGAGATAGGCGCCATCGCCGCCATAGTTGGTCAGCGTCGTGGTGAGCTTGAGCGGTCTGGCCTGGGCAAGACAGGGCAATGTGAGTGCCGCGGCCAACGCGATGGTCGGCATGATCTTCTTCATGGTAGCTGAACCTCCTTTGCCCGACAGCGGGAACGGCATGTTCCGGCCGGTCAGCATCGAACCGCACCGGCAAAGGCACTGCCCTGCCATCCGGCACGATCAACCTGGGACGACCTGCTGACAGCCTCCTGACGCGGTGGCGGTTTCAGCTTCAGCCAGCTGTCAGGAAACGTCGGGATCGCATTGCGCCCGGCGGCCCTCCCGCATTGGAAGGGATGGAAAATGCCACGCCTCTCCTGCCCTCCCCGCCTGGACCGATGCGGGAAGGGCCGGAGAGGCGGAAGGAACGATCCGCCTGCCTTCTCAGCGCAGGCTCATCCGCCGCAGCGTCCCGTCGCGCATGACGAACTGGTGCCAGATCGCCATCAGGGCGTGCAGCCCGGCAAGGATGAGGATGAAGGTGCCGCCATTCTCGTGAAGTTCGGCGATCACGCCGGGACGTCCCTGCACAGGCGCCGCGATCGAGGGCAGGTGCAGGCCGAGGAAGGAGACGGATACGCCCATGCGAGAGGCGGCGTACCAGCCGGTGATCGGCAAGGCGGTCAGCAGCAGATAGAGCAGCCCGTGCCCGATCTTGGCGCCGATGGCGAGCCAGCCATGCTGCGGGCCGCCATCGGGCGCAGGCTCCACCAGCCGCAGGATCAGCCGGGGAACGACCAGAACCAGGACCGCAAGGCCCAGCCAGAAATGCAGCAGCGGCGGATTGCGGACCACCTCCCGGCCGCCTTCTGCCGTCAGCCATGCGCCAAGCACGGCGAGGGCCGTTACCCAGTGAATGACGACCAGAGTTTTCGAATAGCGCGCGGTTGCGACGGACATGGCTATTTCTCCAGCATTGGGCAGAAGGGTGCAGCGTCGCGGGACAGGGAGGCCCAGCCCGCTTATTTCACCGTGGCTTTCGGTGGCTCGCCGCGTTCAAACGGGGATTTCGGAGACGCCGGGCTGGATGGATCGACCGAGCCGGTGGCGGCGGAGGAGCGCCGTTCATGACGGTGGCCGCCGTCGCTGCGGGTCCTGCGCTTGATCTTGACGATCTCCAGAGTCGCGGGATCGATCTTGGCCTTGAACGGTTGCCCGGCTTCGTCAGTGCCCCTGATCTGGTAGCAACCGTCGTCGATCCTGAGACGGTCCACCTGCCAGCCCCGTGCCTGCGCCATCGCCTGCACGGCCTCGCGGGGCTGCCACCTCCCCAGGGGGACGTCGCAATCGTCATCGGCCATCGCAACTCCTGATCCTGCGATGGCAAGGAGCAGCAGGCCCGCGACGAACGGCTTTACCATGGCATTTGTCCCTGATCAGCGTTCACATGCCGAAATGATGGCAGTCTTTCCTGACGCGTAGCTGAAGCGTGAAGGGCGCGGCCCTTCAGGAAGCTGACAGGTTCCGCAGGCAACAGGTCTCGGACAGATGGGATTGCGACTTCATGAGAGTTCTTCTGATCGAGGACGACACGATCCTCGGAGCCGCGGTGCGCGACCATATCCTCGGGGACAACCATTCGGTGGACTGGGTCGGCCGCCTCGACCGAGCCGCCGAGCATCTCGACAGCGCAGCCTATGATCTGGTCCTGCTGGATCTGATGCTTCCCGACGGGCGGGGGATCGCGTTTCTGCGCGACCTGCGCCGCAAGGGCTGCGTCACGCCGGTCATCATCCTGACAGCGCTGGACCAGATCTCCGACCGCATCGAGGGGCTCAATGCGGGAGCGGACGATTACATGACCAAGCCGTTCGACCTTGCGGAACTGTCCGCAAGGCTCAACGCGGTTGCCCGCCGCTACAGCGGCAATCCCAATCCGCTCGTCGAGATCGGCGGCCTGCAGATCGACCTAGCGGCGCGGACGGTCATGAAAATCGGGCGGCTCATCGCCCTGACCGCGCGCGAATGGGCGCTTTTCGAGGCCTTCGTCCAGCGCCCCGGCCAGGTGATGTCCAAGGCCCAGCTGGAAGACCGGCTCTATGCCTTCGGCGCCGAAGTCGAAAGCAACACGATCGAGGTCCATGTCAGCCGCCTGCGCAAGAAGCTTGGCCCCGATGTCGTCCACACGGTACGAGGCATCGGCTATCGGCTGGGAAGCGCACGATGATCGCGCCGAAGAGCCTGCAATGGCGCCTGTCGCTCTCGCTGGGCCTGGGCATCGCGCTGGTCTGGGCAGTGGCCGCCGCGGTGACGGCCCAGAATCTGCGCCATCAGATGGATGAGGTCTTCGACAGCGAGCTTGCGGAAACCGGGCAGCGTCTGCTGCCACTGGCGGTGCGCGACATCATCGGGCGCGACAGCGACGACTCAGCCAGCCAGAGCGTCGCGACAATGCGCGAGCATGACGAGCACTTCACCTATGTCGTGCGGAACGCCGAAGGACAGACGCTGCTGCGCTCGCACAGAGCCGACCCGGCGATCTTTCCGCCGTTCAGCGGCATGGGCTTCTCCGATACGCCGACCCACCGTCTCTATTCGGATGCCGCGCTGCAGGGCACGATCACAATCACCGTCGCCGAGCCGCAGACCCGCCGCCGCGCTGTCGCACGGGAGGTGCTCGTCGGCCTGGCCCGCCCGCTCGCCCTGATCGTTCCGCTCAGCCTGATCGGCGTATGGGCCGTCGTGCGCCTGTCGACGACGAGCCTGCGGCGCTTCCGCTCCGAGATCGAGCGCCGGGGTGCGGGCGACCTGACCGCAGTCCCCGCCGGCGACCTGCCCTCGGAAATCCAGCCGGTCGCTCAGGCGGTGAACCAGTTGCTGGAGCGCCTCAGGCGCGCCCTGGAGGCTGAGCGCAGTTTCGCCGCCAACTCCGCGCATGAATTGCGCACGCCGGTGGCGGCCGCGCTGGCGCAGGCGCAGAGACTGATCATCGAAACGACCGACGCTGCCGTACGCAAGCGCGCTCGCGACATTGAAGTCGCCTTGCGACGGCTCTCCGGCCTTTCGGAAAAGCTGATGCAGTTGGCAAGGGCAGAAGGAGGCCGCCTCCATGGCGCCGAGCCGGTCGACACCGGCACCATCCTCCGGATGATCGTGGATGAACTGGGCGCCAACGTAGGCGGCGCCGGGCGAGTCGAGCTGGCCTTGCCCGATGCCCCGGTGCTCGCCCGCATCGATCCGGACGCATTCGCGATCCTGACGCGGAACCTGATCGAGAATGCGCTGAAGCACGGCTCGCAGACCGAGCCGGTCCGTGTGACGCTGTCGATGGACGGCCTGCTGCGCGTCACCAATGCGGGGCCGGCCGTGCCGCAAGATCTGCTCGCCCGCCTGCTCAACCCGTTCGAGCGCGGTCATGCGCGGGCGCAAGGCGCCGGCCTCGGGCTGGCCATCGCGAAGGCGATCGCTACGGGCACCGGCAGCAGTCTCGAGCTGATCTCCCCGATGGAGGGACGCGAAGACGGCTTCGAGGCGCGGCTCCGGATCGGCCGACTGGCCTGATCCGGCCGGGAGGCTGCGACCTTTTGCTTCGCAAACCACGTCATCGCAAAATATGCATCTTTAATGAATGTTTATGGATTGCCTCGGCAGGTGAACTGAAGCCGGCGTTGGCTGGACGTTTTCTCGGACAAGCAGACTCAGCGTTCCTTCTACATTCGCACCGCACTCGTCGGCAGCTCAACGAATTCGTCGTAGCTTTCAGGACCGGCAGCGACGCAGACCCGACCATTCGCCGGGTCCCGGCGCCGGTTGTCACGCCCCATCAACGCTCAGCCGCTCTGATACCGGCCGGCGGGCCGAGGCTCCTTCAGCAGCTTGCCGAGCAGGCTTTCACCGCAGCACCCAGAAAGGCCGCCAATGCCGGCAAGCACCATGCCGCCGGCTGGGCGGAATTCTAGAAAGCTCCCGCGTGATGGCTGCGGACGGTATTCTCGCGTCGTTGCGAACGAGGCGGGGGTTTAAGTCACCCCCCACTTCTTGACCGTTCCTCCGACGACGTCCAGCGTCACCGGGTGAATTCTGACCCGCAGGATGTTCCCGTTAACATCCGTCACCTGGAGCCGATAACATCCGTCTCCGATCCTCACCCTGGAGATGGTCCAGCCGAATTCGTCTGCGAGTTTCGACACGGCCACCAAGGATTGTCTTGGCTCTGCCGGATTCCGGCATCCATCGTCAGCCAAGGCTGCTGCTGTCGGTGTCGCCACAAGAAGGGCGATCATAGCCAACATCTTTTGCATGTCCTGCTCCTCGGTTCAGGTTGTCGATGCAAAAGCCTATGCTGCGAAGCTGACGCGTTGCTGAAGCCTTCCAACGCTTGACGTCAGCAATGCGTCAGAAACCGGAGCACCTGGGTTCTGCATAAGGCGCGCGCAATGGGCTGGCCGCCTGCAGGCGGAACTGGTGCGGGTCACCGAGGAGCGCGACATCCTAAAAAAAGCCATCGCGTACTTCGCCAAGGATGCAAAGTGACCCGAAGGGCCGCGCGAAGCAGCGAGTTACGCGTTTGTGGCCGAGCATCGCCGCCAATTCCCGGTGCGGGCGATGTGTCGCTGCCTGCGCATCCAGCCCAGCGGTTTCTATGCCTGACTGAAGAACCCGTTGAGCCGGCGAGCCCAGGAGGATGCGCGCCAGATCGAGCTTCTCGATAAGGCCTGGAAGGAGAGCGGCCGGGTCTATGGCTACTGCAAGCTACATGACGACCTGCTCGATCAGGGCGAGACCAGTTGCGCCAACCGCGTCGCCCGCCTGGCAAGGTTGGCCGGAATCAAGGCCCAGATCGGCTATCGGCGCCGGCCGGGATCTCATGGCGGCAAGCCGTCGGTCGTGGTCGACAACACCCTGGCCCGACAGTTCGATGTTGATGCGCAGGACAAGGCTTGGGTGACGGACATCACCTACATCAGGACCCCGGAGGGCTTCGCCTACAGAAGCAGCCCATTACCCGTACGGCGAGGAGATCGTGTTCTTCTGCCCGACAGACGACAAGCCTCCGGGACTGCGATCGGATCCCACGGTTCCTTCAGACGCCGTACCGTCATGTCGCGGGCGGGCACGCCTCAGCCTGACCTGTCGCCGCAGGGCGCATCGTAACGCGATCCACCGGTGCAGTCGCCGATCCGGCTCTCGCGTCGCCAGCGATATCGCTCTCATTTCGTTGTAACTCCCTCGCGCTCAGCCTTGGCATTCCGCGAGATCGAGGTCGAGCCTGCCGTCTTGGAGGAAAGCCTCGATGGCGGGCTCGAACGGCGAGGGATCGAGCCCGTTCGCTTCCAGCCAGGCATCGTCGTAGTAACTGTTGGAATAGCGGTCGCCGGAGTCACAGATCAGGGTCACCAGCGACCCCGCCTCGCCCGCACTCGCCATGCGCGCCGCATGGAAGCACATCGCGGCGAAGTTCGTGCCGGTCGAACCGCCGACGCGCCGCCCGAGCCAACGCGAGAGCACCCGCATCGCCGCCAGCGAGACGGCATCCGGCACGCGCAGCATGGTGTCGATCACACCCGGCACAAAGGAGGGCTCCACACGCGGCCTTCCGATGCCCTCGATGCGCGAGGGGCGATCGCAGCGGCAGCCGAGATTGCGCGTGGAGAAACCCTCGAAGAAGGCGGAGCGCTCGACATCGGCCACGGAAAGCCGCGTCCCGTGGCGCTTGTAGCGGATGTAGCGGCCGATCGTCGCGGTGGTGCCGCCTGTTCCCGCGCTCATAACGACCCAGGACGGGATCGGGTGGCGCTCGCTCGCCAGTTGCTGGAATATCGACTCGGCGATGTTGTTGTTGCCGCGCCAATCGGTCGCCCTCTCGGCATGGGTGAACTGATCCATGAAATGGCCGGACAGGCGCGCCGCCAATTCAGCGGATTCGGCATAGATCCGTTCGCCATCGTCGATGAAATGGCACAGGCCGCCGTAATGCTCGATCGCGGCGATCTTCTCCGGCGAGGTGAAGCGCGGCATGACGGCGAAGAACGGGACGCCGATCATGCGGGCGAAATAGGCCTCCGACACCGCAGTCGAGCCTGACGAGGCCTCGACCACCGCCGTGCCTTCCCGGATGAAGCCGTTGCACAGCGCATAGAGGAACAGCGAGCGCGCCAGCCGGTGCTTCAGGCTGCCGGTCGGATGTGTCGATTCATCCTTCAGGTACAGGTCGATCCCGGCCAGCGCCGGCACATCAAGCTTCCAGAGATGTGTATCGGCGGAGCGGCGCTGGTCCGCTTCGATCGCGGCAATCGCGCGGTCCACCCAGTTCCGGGCCGACCCCATCGCGTCCGCGCACCGCTCCATTTCCATTCAATCCCTCCCTCCGCCGCCGTGCGGACCAGGGTCCGACAACTGGCCACGGTTCTTTGCCGGCGCAAAGCCCCCAGAATTACTGCCCTCAATCCGCGATGCTCCTGGAACCCGCGCGGTTACGATATCGCCCGAGCATCCTGGCGCAGTGCCCTGACGGTTTCCATGTTCGGGCAATACCGGCCGTGTCGCAGGGGAGCGTCTTGCTGGCTGAGCTCGCTGCGGCATCGGCGCGTCATCGCGCACCCCGCACATACGATCGTCATGTCCCGCATCACGCTTGCCTGCCGGCGAGCCGGCTGTTCGGGGTCGATACCCAAGCGCTCCAGCAGGCGAGGAAGCAAAGCGGAGTCCGAGTCGCGACGAGATACGAGCTGGCGCAGGTCGGCCTCGGGAATGGCGTTGTCCCGGGCCAGTTCGGCCATCGCCGCCGGGCCGAGCGCCTCCAGTTTTCTCAGGTAGGATTGAACGCGCCACCATTGGCGAACCGCTTCGACGATCTGCATGGCCACCTCCACGCTCCCAACGTAACTATCGTCCCGCCGGCAGCGTCGTTCGTTGCGCTATCTCAAACCTCCCGCCACGGACGCCCGTTC
The DNA here is from genome assembly GCF_057809495.1 of Allobosea sp. FG18. Taxonomy (NCBI): domain Bacteria; kingdom Pseudomonadati; phylum Pseudomonadota; class Alphaproteobacteria; order Hyphomicrobiales; family Alloboseaceae; genus Allobosea; species Allobosea sp. FG18. The sequence continues at coordinate 55,900 of NZ_JBMDKB010000001.1, read as the reverse complement.
GAGCAATGCCGCACTTCACCTCCGCCCGCCCAATCCCATTGGGAGATTGGCCGCGGCGGCACCGTACCATGATTGTTCGACGCAAAACTGGAATTTACAATGCTCATTTTAAATTATAAGATACATCCCGAATATATCTTTTAAGGAAACTCCCGATGACCGGCCGTCCGCAGCAGGGTACCGGCACCGACAGCACGTTGGTGCCGATGCTGATATGGGGACTTGTTCTGGTCGTTGTCGGAATGGCCTTCGTCATGCTCTTCGTATAGCGATCGCTCGGTTTCCGCGGGCGGCTGCGGCGAAGGGCTCGTCTCGTCGGGATGGAACGGCCTGTCGGGGCAATTGGCCGGAACATGCGGGATGGCTCATGCGACTGACGCGATTTTCCGATTATTCACTCAGGGTCCTGATGTATGCGGCAAGCCGGGATGAGCGCCTGATCACGATCGAGGAGACGGCCGCGACCTACCGGATTTCACGCGCGCATCTGACGAAGGTCTGCCATCAGCTCACCAGGGCCGGTTTCCTCCGGGCTGTCCGCGGTCGCTCCGGCGGACTTGCTCTGGCCAAAACGCCGTCCGAGATCTGGATCGGCGAGGTCCTGCGCCTGACGGAGCCGGATTTCGCGCTGGTCGAGTGCTTCGGCGGTGGCAAGGACTGCGTGATCGCGTCACGCTGCCGGCTTCAGGGCGTCCTTCATGAGGCGCTGGCCGCCTTCCTCGCCGCGATCGATCGCTACACCCTGGCCGATCTGATGCTGAACCCGGTGGATTTCGGCCTCGCGCCGGCGGCTTGAGGCGGGGCGTTGTGGCAACGCTCCGTGTGGCGCGCGGCAGGAAGGAGCGGCCATAAGATGCGACTGGTATTCGACCAAGCCTTCGGCCTCGACGAAGACAGCTTGCACGACGTCGTCGCGACGCTGAGCGAGCGGTTGCGTGCGCATCCCCGCCTGCGCCGCCCGCTCGACCGTGTCGTCGGCAACCGCTGGGCCGAATTCGAGCACGACCTCACGCATTTCATCGCGGCGCTGGGCGCACGCACTGGCGATCATGGCGGCGGCTTGGCGGCGCTGTTCGAGGCGTTTCCGGAACTGGCGCCCGAGCACGTCGTCGATGTGCGCGATCTCTTCGTCGAGACTGCGCTGGCAATCCTGCCTTTTCATGCTGCTGCTTCGCTGTCGGACCTGGCTGACAGCGTCTGTGATCTGACCTTGCGCGCGTTGCGTCCGCCGCCAAGCGAAACCAGCGCGATGCCGCTGGCCCGCCGTATCAGCGCGGCCGAGGACGCCCTGCGGATCGGTGTCGGTCTCGGATAGGCCGGGACGCGCGTTCACGCGATCTCCGCGGAACCACGCCGTCCATCCCGGGTTGTATGGGTCCGGAGCGTGTTGGCGGGAGACGCCGCGGCGCTCATGATCTCCGCCGGCTGCTGACAGGCGATAGCCCTCCCGCCAGCCGTTCTGGAGATCGAAGATGGGCGTTCGGGAACGAATCCGTGATCTCACCGGCCGAGCCATCATGCAGGTGATCGCCAAGCCTTCCAAAGCCTACGCGCCGTTCACGCCCTCCGACCCCGCGGCACTACGACGGAGCCTGCAACCGGGCGACGTCTTGCTGATCGAGGGAAACCAGCGCGTATCGACCGCAATCAAGTATATGACGCAGTCGACCTGGTCCCACGCCACCCTGTTCGTCGGCGACGCCCTGGCTGCCCGCGGCGAGGCTGATGACGGCGCCAAGCTGGTCGAAGTCGATCTGTCGGCGGGCTGCATCGCCGTGCCGCTGACCAAATACACACAATACACCACCCGCATCTGCCGCCCGGTCGGCTTGTCGAAGAAGGCCTGTTCCTTTCGGCAAGCCGGGTCCCAGATCTTCTGCGGCAGCACGACCGACGAGGCGAGCTGCTTTTTGCGATCCGGGTGTTTTCGACGCCATGACCGCAAACGTGATCCGATCTGCTGCAAAGGCGTTGAAGGCAGGCTTCAACGCAAGCCTGCCAACCTGCTGGGTGGCCTCGGATGGATAAGCTGCGACAGCGGCGTGTCGTCGTGAAGCAGGCTGCCCGGTCCTTGACACAGCGCAAATCCACCAGACATTCTGTAGTTTAGAATTATTCCAATTTATTGATTGATCGACGCCTGCTTGTCAGGTGACGGGCGGGTTTTATCGAACCGACGCCTTCGCCGACCAAGCATGATTGTTCAATCCTGCAACGCCTGTTCGAAAGCTGTGCCCATGCGCGCCCTTCACAAGGAAAACCATCTCATCGAACGCATAGGCTGGCTTCGGGCGGCGGTGCTGGGTGCGAATGACGGATTGATCTCGACTTCGAGTCTGATCGTCGGCGTCGCCGCCGCGACCGCAGCCTCGCATGAAATCCTCGTTGCCGGCGTGGCTGGGCTCGTGGCGGGAGCCATGTCGATGGCCGCGGGCGAATATGTGTCGGTCAGCTCGCAGGCCGATACCGAAGAAGCCGACATGGCACGCGAGCGTCATGAACTGGCGACACAGCCCGAGGCTGAACTGGCCGAGCTCGCCGCGATCTATGAGCAGCGCGGAGTGGCTCCGGAGCTGGCCCGGCAAGTCGCCAAACAAATGATGGCGAAGAATGCGTTCGAAGCGCATGCACGGGACGAACTCGGACTCGCGAGCCATGTGATGGCGAGGCCCGTCCAGGCCGCATTCACCTCGGCGGTGACGTTCGCAGCGGGTGCTGCTCTGCCGCTGATCGTCGCCGTGCTTGCTCCCGCTGGAACAGCGGCATGGACCGTATCCATAGCCTGCCTCATCGGCCTTGCGGTGCTTGGCGCGGTCGGTGCTCGAGCTGGCGGCGCCAGCATCTGGAAGCCCACCGTCCGGGTGGTGTTCTGGGGCGCCGTCGCGATGGCCTCGACCGCGATGATCGGCTCTCTCATCGGCCGGGCGGTGTGACGATGAAACGTCTGTCGTTCGATTTCGAGACTGTCATGTCCGGCCTGGCGATCCTGGGAATGATCCTGGCGGTCATTGGGACCTGGCCGCCGGCCGAAGGGATCTCCGCTCTGAGATGGCCCGGCCTTGTATTGGTTTATACTGCCGGCGGTATCCCCGCCGCCTGGAGTGCCCTGTCCGCGCTGTGGCGCGAGCACGTCCTCGACATAGACCTGCTGATGGTGGTCGCAGCCATAGCCGCTGCTGCCGTTGGAGCGCCGTTCGAGGGCGCCGTGCTACTGACGCTTTTCAGCGTGTCGACCACGCTTGAACACCAGGCTTTGGGGCGTGCACGCCGTGCCGTCGAGGCCCTGATGGCGTTACGCCCGGAAACAGCTTTCCGCAAAGGAGAGGATGGGACCACGGTGGAGGTTCCCGCTTCCGAGTTGGTCGTCGGCGATGTGGTGGTGCTGCGCCCGGGCGCACGCGTGCCGACCGACGGCGTGATCTTGCACGGCCGCGGCGGCATCGACGAGGCCAATATCACCGGCGAGTCCATGCCGGTCTCCAAGGAACCGGGGCAACAGGTCTTCGAGGCCACGGTCAATCTCGACGGGGTCCTGGACGTGACCGTCACCCGGACGGTCGGCGACAGCACGATCGCACGCATGATCCAGCTCGTGACCGAGGCTCAGGAAGCGAAGGCGCCGTCCGAGCGCTTCAGCGCATGGTTCGGCCAGCGTTATACCATCGCTGTCCTGCTGGGAGCCGGTCTCGCCTTCGCGGCCTTCTATTGGCTTGGCCGGGACTGGGAGCAGGCCCTTTACAGGGCCGCGACTCTTCTGGTCGCGGCCAGCCCCTGCGCGATCGTCATATCGGTTCCCGCCGCGATCCTGTCGGCCCTCTCCGCCGCGGCGCGAGGCGGCGTCCTGTTCAAAGGGGGCGGCGCGCTCGAAACCCTCGCCGCGGTCGATACCTTTGCCTTCGACAAGACCGGAACCCTGACCAATGGTCGAGCGGCGGTGACGTTCATCGTTGCCCTGGACGGAGAGGAACGCCGCTTTCTTTCTCTTCTGGCTGGGCTGGAAGCCCATTCGGAGCATCATGTCGCGGCGGCCATCCGCCGGCAGGCTGTTGCGAACGGCATCGAGCCGACGAAGGTCGTGGACGTCAGCTCCCGCCCGAGCGCCGGTATCATTGGCCACGACGCGTTTGGCCCGATATGGGCCGGGAACGCCCACCTCGCCGCCGAGATGGGCGCTTCCGTCGATGATCCCGCATTCCGTGAGCTCGCCGACAGTTCCCAGACCGTGGTTTACCTCGGGCGCGGCGCGACTGTTCTGGGTGCCGTCAGCGTCGCGGACGAAGCAAGAGCCAGTTCTGCTCCGGCGCTGGCTGCGCTTCGCGCCGGAGGCGTCAACCGCATCGTCATGATGACAGGTGACCGCAGGCCGGTGGCCTTGCGCATCGGTGCGGAACTTGGCCTTGCTCCCGATGAGGTTCATGCCGAGATGCTGCCGCAGGACAAGGTGCTCCAGGTCGGCGACCTCGCGCGTGATGGCAAGGTCGCCTTCGTCGGCGATGGCGTCAACGATGCCGCCGCATTGGCTCGTGCCGATGTCGGTATCGCGATGGGGGCAGCGGGGTCGGACGTCGCACTGCAGGCCGCCGACGTCGCCCTGCTGTCAGAAGACATGAAGAAGCTGGCAGATGCTCACCGTCTGGCACGCCGGACGGCTGCGATCATCCGGCAGAACCTCGTCGTCGCGATCGGCGCCATGCTGGTGCTGGTGACCGGCGGCCTGTTCTTCGATCTGCCGCTTCCGCTCGCGGTGATCGGACATGAGGGCGGTACCGTTCTGGTCGTGCTGAATGGTCTGCGCCTCCTGTCGGACGGAATACGCGGTGGTGATGGGAGTGCTCCCGCTCAACGCCAGCCCGATCCTCCGACCTCAGTGCGCCCAGAGTTCCCATCGCGGACAACATCGCCCACCGCATCGTGACGCAGCCTGGCAGCGAATGCGTGGGCGCCAGATCTTCTCCTGCCACGGAAACCCGCGAAAGATCGCACATGCTTACGATGACATCGCTCGGCGCGGCCGGAACCGTCACAGGATCAAAGCACCTCCTCACCTACGAGGGTCATCATGTCCTCATCGACTGCGGCCTGTTCCAGGGGCTCAAGAACCTGCGTGAACTGAACTGGGAGAAGCTCCCGGTCCAACCGGAGACGATCGAGGCCGTCATCCTGACGCATGCCCATCTTGATCACTCCGGATACCTGCCCCGGCTCGTCCGGGACGGCTTCCGCGGCAGGATCTACGCGACAGAGTCGACGCGGGACGTCGCCGAACTGATCCTGACGGATAGTGCCTTCCTGCAGGAGAAGGATGCCGAGTTCCTCAACCGGCACCATTTGTCGAAGCACACCCCCGCTTTACCCCTCTATGGCGTGCACGATGCACGGCGGGCTCTTGAACATATTTCGACCGTGCCATTCGACAAGACGATTACGCTGCCCAGCAGCCTGACGCTGCGTTTCCGCCACGCCGGCCATATTCTGGGCGCTGCGCATGCGGAGATCCACTGGGGAGGCCGCAGCCTGGTGTTTTCAGGCGATATCGGGCGCTACAACGATGCGTTGTTTCCAGATCCCGTATCGGGCGGAGAGCCCGACTACATCGTGATCGAATCCACCTATGGCGACCGGGTTCATCCGGCGGAGGATCCGGCCGAGGCGCTCGGTGCGATCGCCGAACGCACCGTGAAACGCGGCGGCACGCTCGTCATACCGGCCTTTGCCGTCGGCCGGGCACAGCAGCTTCTCTATTATTTCTGGAGACTGAAGCTGGCCGGGCGCCTCGCTTCCATCTCGATCTTCCTGGACAGCCCGATGGCAGCCGACGCAACCGAGATGATGTGCCGCCATCCGCACGACCATAAACTGGATCACGCGACATGCCGTGAAGCCTTCGGCATCGCCCAGTACGCCAACGATGTCGAAGCGTCGAAGGCGATCACGGCGAGCAGGTATCCGAAGATCGTCATCGCGGCCTCCGGCATGGCAACCGGAGGGCGCGTGTTGCACCATCTCAAGACATTTGGCCCCGATCCGAGATGCACGATCCTGCTTTCTGGTTTCCAGGCTCCCGGAACACGCGGGCGTACGCTGCAGCAGGGCGCGAAGGACCTGAAGATTCACGGGGATTGGGTGCCGATCAAGGCGGAGGTTGCACAGTTGGACATGCTGTCGGCCCATGCCGACAGCAACGAACTGATGCGTTGGCTTTCGGGATTCAAGCGCGCGCCGCGGCGTGTGTTCATTGTCCACGGGGAACCGGAAGCCTCCGAGGCGCTCCGCGTCCGGATCGAGCGCGAACTGGGCTGGCCGGGTGTCGTGCCACGGCAGGATCAGGAGTTCCGCCTGTGAATAGGAGCATCCACCGACGCCTGCCGTGACCCCGGTTGCGCTAGATCAAGAAAGATGCAGCACGAATAGCGTAAGAGGGACACAGATCTCTCGCAAAATCCGCCGAAACCCCTCCGGGTTCTGTGGAAGACTGAAATGGAGGACATGGATCTTGGTCGAAACCAGGGAACTCGCCCCAGCCTTCCGCCATGTGCGGCTGCTTCGCGCGCGCGACCAGGGTCATCCGGACGGAGACCGTGAGGAAGGCTACGATCTTCTGTTGCCGCTCGACCGGGAAGGCTTCCTCGATCCTCACGAATGGAAGAAATCCCAGGAATTCTGTCGCGTCCGGTATTTTCAGAAGGGCGAGACGGTCAGGGTCGGTCGGTTGCGGCGCAAGCCCGGCGGCCAATGGTATTTTGATTACGAGGAGGGTGACCGGGACATCGAGACCGGTTTCCGTCTGGGCGAGGAATGTTTCCGCCTCGGAGAATATGTCTCGGTCGGGCGGGGACACGAGTTTCACACTTATCAGGTCGCGCGCGTCGAAAAGCCCTGACGCCGGACCGCTGCTGTACAAAGGAGAGCAGAACCTTGTCCAATACCCCGCATACGCTTGGCGATGAGTTCCCGGAACAGATGGACGCTATTCATGCCCTCAAGGCGAAAAGCCCGGAATTTGCGCATATTCTGACGGAATACGATGAGGTCAATGACCGAATTCATCGCGCCGAGGCGCGTCTCGACGCCATTTCCGAAGAAGCTGAAGCGACGCTGCGCCGTCAGCGCCTCGCACTGAAGGACAGGATTACGGCCGCACTCGAAGGAATCTGATCGCAATGGTGTGGCCGCCGTAGCGGCCACACTTGCTCACACGCGGCTCCAGCACTGTCTGGACAGAACTCCCGTCTGGCTGCGCATTGCGAGCCGCGCGGTCGACAGCGCGGTGTCGGCGATCGCGGCGCCCGCCCCACAATCACTCCGGGCCAGCCACCCAGCGCGGGCCCAAGATGCTGGACAATGTGACCGCGACGACAGCCTGAGGAAATTGCCCCGGCAGCCGCCTTTCGAGCCTGGGTCCAAGCCGCCCGAGCGCCATGCCTCGATCGACGGTGCGGTGGCGGCGGCCATGGCGGTGCACTGCGCCTCTGCCGGCTCCGGCGGATCGATCTACAATGATGTTGAGGCCCGGCCGGGAGGCATGTTGACGGCCCGCTCCGCCGCGCTCTTCCTGCTCTCCGCCTCGCTCGGGCTCATCGTCAGGGTGTTGTCCGGAAGCCCGTACCCGTCTGGCAGTCACGCCGCCTTCAGGGCTTTCTCCACCGCATCCGGCGCTCGGTCGATCACCTTGAGAAACGCCTGTGCCGTGCGGTCCATCTGCCTCCGGCCCTGCTCCCAGTCCCGGAGCGTTGCGGCGCTGAGGCCGAACTTCTTCGCGAAGACGTCCTGAGACAGCCCGAGGCGCTTGCGGATGGCGACGACGTCAACCGCGTCCACCGTGATCGTGCGCATTGGCTTCGCCTTGCCCTGCGCAATCGCCAGCGCCTCATTAGCGCTCTCCAGCAGTTCCTCGCCGAACTTCGTCATGTCACTGGCCTCCTGTCTTCGCCCACGCCCTGCCGCCTTGGCCTGCCTCTCGAACACCGAAGTCAGCAGGACGCTATGCATGCGATCTTATACGGCATTGCCGTAGTATCATCCAGTACGATCAGCGGTATGGCTCGCAGCTTTCCAAGTCGTCTTCGTCGAATACGATTTCTGCCACGGCATAGGGCGGCCCCTGCCCCCTCGGCTCCCGCCTGGTTTCGGTTGAGCACGCCCTTCACAATCGCGTCGCCTTGTTTGCTGGCCTTCTCGACCCGATCCATGCGGATCGCGGTGACGATGCGCGTACCAACATCGGCGCAGCGCCAGACGCCGCCACCGCTTTGAAATTCAACACCAATCCTAAAGTCGACAAGCTTCATGTCTAGCGGCCCCCCGGATTGAGCAGCTCTTGCTGCACGACGTGTGTTCTTCCAGAACTGCCGCTTAATCCGTCGCAGAACTCCACACCGCGAGCGCGGGATGGGACACGCCCGGCGCGAGAAAGCATCGCTCTCCATCCCGCTCAAATCCCCGCCCGCCCATCTTGGCGATATTCATCCTGCTCTCTTCGCCGGCCAGCTCGGCATCCTGCCATAGCTCAACGAGAAGGCGCAGCGCCAACGCGACGAATGCAACCAGGCTCAAATGGCCGAAAATGCATATCGGCTCATGACAACCGGGTGGCGAAAAACAGGGCCACACCTGGCCCCCACAGGCGCCACAAGCGAGGAGCGACAATGATCAGGCGGCGCCGCAGGGCTTTAACCTCAGACCCTGCCGTTCGCCGCGTGGTCGCCCTTGGGCTCGGAAAACCAGCACGATCCGGTCGAAATGGGCTACTCGAACTCATCCTTGGTCTTGGCGCGGTAGGGGTTGCAGGCCCTGGGATGGAAGCCATAATGCCGCGCGATGTCGACGAGGGCGCGATTGTAGATGATGCCGCCGATCTCGGCCTTGCCGATCACGGCGGTCTTCATCCGATCGTAGAGCACTTCGTTGGGAGAGCCGCCCAACGCCTCGAAGGCGGCGACGTGGCAGCGCAGCACCGTCGGCAGGTCCTGATGGACGACGAAGCGTGCCCAGATCAATCGACTGAACTCGAGCACCATGGAGAACAGCCAGACGATCCTCGGCGTCGTCGGCTCGTCGGTGAAGACGACCGGGAACTGGGCGAAATCGACCTGAGCCTGTTCCCCGGGCGGCGTCACGAAGCGCACCTCGAAACCCTGATCGGCAGCGGCGGACATGGCATATCTCCTGAACCTGTCTCGCGCGACCGATGCTCAGCCGCCGGATTTGGCCGGAGCTGGCGCCTTGTCAGGATTGGACACCGGCGATGGAACTCCTCCGGCCTCGCTTTTGCGGAATTGATTGACCACATCGCCCGTCGATTCGTTCAAGCAGACCGTCTGGAAGATCGAATATCCCCTGGGGCAGACGTCCTGGGGCCCCTGTGCGAAAGAGAGGTCCGGCGCCGACAGGAGGCTGAGCAGGCAGGTTGCGATAAGGCTGGCTTTTCCGGAGCACCGAAACGTGCCGTGGGCGTTTAATGCGGAGACCATAATCGTTTCCCTTCTTGACGGTGTTGATGCCGGAATGGCCGGCCGCCTGCGCCTCGTGCAGTAGTGTCGGCCGGCCTTGGAAAAATCAGTTGAGCGCCGCCGCGACCCTGGCGATCCCCGCCTTGGCGCAGATTTCGTCCTTGTCGCCACCAGGCGCGCCGGAGACCCCGACTGCGCCGATCGTCTCGGTGCCGACCTTGATCGGCACGCCACCGCCGATCGCGATGACGCCCGGAATCTGGCGCAGCGCCGCGGCATCGCCGCTGGCCGTCGCCGCGGCGAACTCCAGCGAGGTCTGGTTGCGGGTCCGGGCCGTGTAGGCCTTCATGCGGGCGAACTCGATGGTGTGCGGCGCAGTACCGTCGCCGCGCAGCGCCGCAGCGAGCTGCCCCGCCTTGTCGACGACGACCACGGAAACCCGGAACGAGGTCTTGGCGCATTCCTCGACTGCACCGACGATGATGGCCTGCGCCATCGCCATCGAGACGTTCTTTTCAACTTGAGGCGCTTGCGCATGGGCTGCCATCGGCAGACAAAATGCAGCGAATGCGACCAACGATGTCGTCTTCATGGGACAGGCTCCGGCAGGCGCCGTTCGGCGCTTGGGGTTGCGGGTTCGGAGGCAGGATTGGACGCCTCGAATTCAGTCGAGGCCCCATTTCGTCTTGATCGCAGCGACGGTGCCGGCCGCCTCCAGCTTGGACAGCGAGCGGTCGATCTTCATCAGCAGGTCGGCATCACCCTTACGCACCGCAAAGGCGAGTTGACCGACGAGGATGGGCTGATAGCTCGCGACCGTCCGCAGTCCTGTGTCCCCGCTCATCCGCAGCAGGAAATTGGCCTGCAAGCCGTTCTCGATGATCCCCTCGACGCTGCCAGCCTGGAGCTTGGCGATCGATTCCGGCGGCGTGGCCGAAAGTGAGATGTCGGCACCAGCCTCCTCAAGCGGCTTGACATAGGAGCTGCCGCGCGATGCCGCGATCTTCATCCCCTTGAGGTCGGTGACAGACTTGAAGGCAGCGGTGTTCGAGGCCTTTACGATCAGGACATCGCGATAACTGCCATAGGGATGCGTGAAATCGACGATCTTCTGACGCTCGGGCGTGATGCCGAAAGATCCCGCAATGGCATCGATCCTCCGCTCGATCAGCGCCTGCTGCAATTCACCGAACGGCATCGCCTGGAACTGCAGGCTGAGGCCGGCATCGGCGCTGACCGCCTGCATGATCTCGACGGCGAACCCCTCTGGCGCCTTGGTCTCCTGGTTCAGGCCGGATGCCGGTTGGCCGGCTGGCGTGATGCCGACCTTGACCAAGGTCTGCGCCTGGGCGGCCGGTATCGCGGTCCAGAGGCTTGCGACGAGAGCGCCTGCGATCCCGATTTTCATGATGTCGTCCTCGCTTGCTGGAGCAGATGCCCCGATCGCCAGGACGATAGGCGCCGGCATCGAGCCGCGACATTATCCGCAGGTGCCACCTGCGAGCTCCTCGCGGGAGCGTGGGCCAACAAGCAAATATTTGTCTTTACAGGAGAATTTTTCAAACCGACGCAGCAACGCTGGTGCCAGCACTTCGGTATCAGCCGCTAGGCATCGGCCCTCCGCTACGGCATTCTTGTCGTTCTTGGGGGAGGTCGACATGCGCAATCGACGCGAACTTTTGATCATGACAGCTTGTGCAGCTGCCTCTCGCAGCCTCGCGGCGACGCCAGGCCGGATCAGGCGCATCGGCTGGCTGACGGCCCAGCTGGCGGCAAGCCTCTCGCCCTATCTCGACGCACTGCGCGAGGGGCTCGTGGAGCAGAAGCTTGTTCCCGGGGAAAGCATCGAAATCCTCTATCGCTACGGCGACGACAGGATGGAGCGTGTTCCCGCCTTGGCGCGTGAGCTCGTCGAGAGTGGCGTCGAGCTCCTGATCGTGCAGGGTGCCGCGATCCCGGACGTGCTCAAGCTCGGATTACCCGTCCCGATCATTTTCGTCACGAGCGCCGATCCGATCTCCGCCGGCTTCGCGAAAAGCCTCTCCCAGCCTTCCGGCAATTGCACCGGCGTCACCTTCATGGCTTTCGAACTGCTCGGGAAGCGGCTGGAACTGCTGAAGGAGATCATCCCGAAACTGAATCGCGTCGCCGTGCTCGGCAACCCGCGTCACGCGGGCTCGGATATAGAGCGCGCCTCCTCCGAAGAAGCCGGGCATCGCCTCGGGATCGCGATCGACTTTATCGCCACGCCGAACAGCGACGCGGTGCTGGCGGCGCGGGCCGATCTCGCGCGTCTTCGGCCGGACGCGATCTCGCTATTGCCCGACGGTTTCGCCATTGCGCATCGCAAGGCGATCATGGCGGTCGCGAACGAGGAACGCATTCCCGTCATCTCCGGCTGGCCGGTCTTCGCCCAGGCCGGCGCGCTCTGTACCTACGGCCCGCGATTGTCACTGATCTACCGTCGCGTCGCGTTTTTCGTGGCGCGAATCCTCGCCGGCGCCAAGCCAGGCGACCTGCCGGTGGAGCGCCCGACGCAGTTCGAACTCATCCTGAACCAGACGGCAGCACGCTCCTTCAACCTAGCCTTTTCGCGCGCGATTCTGGCCCGCGCTGACGAGGTGATCGAGTGAGGCCAGCCAGTCGGCGCAGCTTGGCTCATCCCGGACATTTTATCCGGAGGTTGGGGCGTCGATTGTCGATGAAGGTCGCCGCAGCGATCGCGGGCGTCGCGGCGCTCGTGCTCGTCTGCGCCGGCGGCATGAGCTTGTGGCTTATCCTCGGCGCCCAGATGAGGACAGTGACAGCGCTGCATCAGTTGCAGGCCGCGACGGCGGCCGAACGCATCCTGCGTTTCGTCGACGAGCTCGAAGCGCATCTGCGCTGGCTGATCGCGCCGTCCTGGTCGAGCACGAACGAGGATGATCGGCGGATTGATGCGCTGCGAACCTTGCGGGGCCTGGCGCCGGTCAGCACGCTGCGGCTACTCGATCCGCAAGGCCTGGAGCAGCTGCGCGTGTCGCGCCTGGGGCCGGATGTCGTCGCCTCGGGTGCCGATCTCGGTCGGACGGATGGCTATCTCGCCGCGCGCCGAGAGGGGCGCCATGTCGGCCCGGTCTATTTCCAGGACGGCTCGGAGCCCTACGTCACTATCTATCTCGGCGGCGCCTCTGCCCGGCAAGGCAGCGTGGTTGCGGACGTCAATCTCAAGCTGATCTGGGACATCGTCGCGGCAAGCCGCATCGGCGAGGCCGGCCGCATGCTGCTGGTGGACGATGCGGGGCGCCTGATCTCGCATCCCGATATCAGTCTCGTCCTGCGGCGCGCCGACGTCTCGGCCCTGCCGCAGGTCCGGGCGGCATTGGCATCGTCGCGATCCGGCGGGGGAACGGTGCTCGTCGCGGGCCGCGATCTCGACGGGCAGGAGATCCTGTCGGCGCATGCCCGTTTGCCGTCGCTCGGCTGGAGCGTCATCACCGAACTGCCGCGGGCCGAGGTGCTGGCGCCCATTTATGCCTCCATCCGCCTGTCGCTCGTCGCCTTGCTGGGTGGGCTCGTGGCGGCGGTCGTCTGCGGCGTCCTGATCGCGCGGCACATGATCCGGCCGATCGAGACGCTGACGGCCGGCGCGGCCCGGATCGGCGCAGGAGCCCTCGACCACCGGATCGCGATCGCGCGCTCCGACGAATTCGCGGAGCTCGGCGAGCGCTTCAACGAGATGGCCGACAGCCTCCAGGCCGAGCGGGCGACGCTCGAGCACAAGGTTGCGCAGAGGACGCAAGAACTGGCGCGCGCCAATCAGGCCAAGTCCCGGTTCCTGGCCAGCGCCAGCCACGACCTGCGCCAACCTCTGCATGCCTTGAGCCTCTTCATCGACGAATTGCATGCCAATCCGACAAGAGACCGGCGGGTGCGCCTTAACGGCAAGCTCGCCGAAGCCGTCGGCAGCCTCAACAGCATGTTCGACGCGATCTTGGATACCTCGAAGATCGAGGCAGGCGCGATCAAGCCAGTCCTGTCCCGCTTTCCTGTCGCCCCGCTCTGCGAGGGCCTGCGAGTGCTCTTCGTGCCGGCTGCCGCGGCCAAGGGCCTGGATTTGGAGATCGGCAGCAGCACGCTCTGGGTCGAGAGCGATGCCTTGCTCCTGCAACGCATCGTACAGAATCTGATGGCGAATGCGATCCGCTACACCGACAAGGGCAGCGTCGCGCTTTCTTGCAGCGAAAGCGACGGCCTGCTGTCGATCGCGGTCACGGATACCGGCCCTGGTGTTCCCGCAGCGATGCAGTCCGACATCTTCGGAGAGTTTTTCCGAGCGCCGACAACCGGCCAAAGCGGCGAGCGCGGACTCGGGCTCGGGCTCTTCATCGTCGCAAGCTTCGCGCGCCTGCTGAACCACCCGATCAGCCTGGTTTCGGCGCCAGGTCGAGGCTCTACCTTCGCGATACGGGTGCCCGTGGCCCCGCCGATCGCCGAGCCTTTCCCGATGGCCGATCTCCAGCGCCATGCCTACTTCGGTCAGGGGCGTCATGCAGCGGTGCTTGGCGACAATCCGGCCGCGCGGAACGCGACCGCTGTCCTGCTCCGTTCATGGGGCTTCGAGGTTTGGAACGCAGTATCGCCGGCCGAACTGGACGATACCCCCATCGATCTCCTCGTCGCTGACCACGACGACATCGTCACAGGCGGCGGGATCGCGGCCATTACGGCGATGCGGAAACGGCGGCCCGGTTTGCGGATCATCTTGCTCAGTGGGCAGCCGGAAGCTCTGCAGCAGCGTGATTCCGGTGCCGCTGCCGATGTGTTGCGCAAACCCGTGCTGCCGATTGCCCTGCGCGCCGCCATCACAAAGGTGATGGCCGGGTCATGACAAGAGACGGCATGCTCAGGCGATATCCGGCAATTGCCAACCGTAGCGGGCGATCGCGAGTGCCGCTTCGGTGCGATTTCTGACCTGAAGCGCCCGCATCAGCGCGGTGACATGATGTTTCACCGTGACTTCGGCGATCGAGAGCGTGCGGGCGATCGCCTTGTTGCTGCGGCCACGCATCAGCAACGCCAGTACATCGAGTTGCCTCCCCGTGAGGCCGAGCTCGGCCGGCGTCGGAGACCGCTCCGACACCGCCGGGGGCACATCCTTCGGCCGGGACGGCCAGGCTTCCGGCGGGATATAGATACCGCCGGCCAGAACGAGGCCGAGCGCACCGACCATGACCGAGCGGGGCGCCGATTTCGGAATGAAGCCGACGGCGCCGGCATCGAGCGCCGCGGCCATCACATCGGATTCCGTGCTGCTCGACAGGACGACCACCGCCGTCGCCGGGAGGCGCGCGCGGATTGTCTTCAGGAGCTGGAGACCATCGCCGTCCGGCAGGCCGAGATCGAGGATGACGAGCTGGGTCTCGGGATTGCTTTCGGCAAGCTCCATGGCCTTACGGGCGGAGTCCGCCTCGTCGATGACAGCACACGCCATGATCTCGGCCAGGATGGCGCGAAGTGCGTCGCGAATAAGGGCATGGTCATCGACAAGAAGGATTTGCATGACAGGGCACAAATTGCCCTAGCTGAGCCGCAACGACAATCGTGCCAACTGCCCGTCGCTTTCCGTCTGCTGATCTCGCCTAAGTCCGGCGAGTTGGCAAGCAGGGCACGTTGCTTTTCCGGGTTTCGCAACTGTCCGCGCAGTCATGGCGGGGATGAAGACCTTCGGGGCGGGAGGCTTGTTGCCGAGCGAACCATGCGGGCGCAGCGTGTTGAAGTGCCGTCGCCAGCTTTCGACGACGATCTTCGCCTCCGCGAGGGTGTAGAAGATCGCTCCATCGAGGAGTTCGTCGCGCAACCGGGTATTGAACGACTCGATGAAGCCGTTCTCCCGGGGACTGCCGGGCGCGATGTAAGCCGTCTTGGCGCCGACCGCGCCGATCCATCCCTGCACGGCCTTGGCGACGAACTCGGGGCCGTTGTCTGACCGAACATGTCCCGGCACGCCGCGCAGGATGAACAGGTCCGAGAGCACGTCGCGGCGATTGAGCGACGCGCTACACCGACCTCGCGGCCCGACGCGTTTGGAACGGCCCGTGTGGAATCTCCGGCGGGGCAAAACTGTCGGAACTGGCCCGATCCCAGCGGCTGTACCAATCGGCGAGTTCCGGAAACTCGTTTCCACCCAACAGGAAGCCTTCCGGCAGATAGGGGAAAGCCTCGTTGCCATCCAGGAATTCGTTGTCCTTCTGCCTGAACATGAAGTGATAGGGCATGAAGTCGCTGGGATGGCTGAGGCCCGCCGCCCCCGCGATTTCGCCGAGCGCGTGCATGGTGTTGCGATGAAAGCGCGCGACGCGGTCACTCTTGTCACCGATATCGATGGCGCTCTGGCGCCGCTGGTCCTGTGTCGCGATACCGACCGGGCAACGATTGGTGTGGCAAGACTGGGCCTGGATGCAACCGATCGCAAACATGAAGCCGCGCGCCGCGTTGCACCAGTCTGCCCCGAGCGCCAGCGTGCGGGCGATGTCGAACGCTGACACGATCTTGCCAGCTGCCCCGATCTTGACCTGTTCGCGGATGCCGGCGCCTCGCAGCGTGTTGTGGACGAACGTCAGCCCTTCCAGCATCGGCATGCCCACGCGGTTGGCGAATTCGACGGGAGCGGCGCCCGTGCCACCCTCCGCACCGTCGACGACGATGAAATCAGGTACGACGCCGGTGTTGAGCATGGCCTTGACCATGCTCATGAATTCGCGGCGATGGCCGATGCAAAGCTTGAAGCCGACCGGCTTGCCGCCGGAAAGCTCCCGCAATTCACCGACGAATTGCATCAACCCGGCCGGGGTGGAAAAGGTGCTGTGGGCCACGGGCGATAGGCAGTCCACGCCCATCGCAATGCCTCGCGCCTCCGCGATCTCGGGTGAGATCTTGGAAGCCGGCAGCATGCCACCATGGCCCGGTTTGGCGCCTTGGCTGAGTTTGATTTCGATCATCTTGATCTGCGGATCAGCAGCCAGTTCCGCAAATCGCTCGGGAGAGAAGCTTCCATCCTCGTTGCGGCAGCCGAAATAGCCCGACGCCACTTGGAAAATCAGGTCCCCGCCGCCTTGCCGGTGATACCGGCTGATGCTGCCTTCGCCGGTATCGTGTGCGAAGCCGCCCTTCCGCGCGCCGGTGTTGAGCGCCAGAATGGCATTGGCGGAGAGCGCTCCGAAACTCATGGCCGAGATGTTGTAGATGCTGGCCTCGTAGGGATGCCTGCAGGCAGGCCCGCCGATCCGGACGCGAAAATCGGTGTCGACGATGGCCGTCGGCGAAGCCGAATGAGTCAACCACGCATAGCCGGAGCCGTAGACATTCTCGGAGGTGCCAAAAGGCAGCTTGTCCTCATCGCCCTTGGCGCGCCGGTAGACCAGTGCGCGATCCTGCCGGCTGAATGGAACTTCGTCATGGTCGCTTTCGATGATGTATTGCCTGATTTCCGGCCGGATGCTCTCCATCAGGAAGCGCAGATGTCCGATCACGGGGTAGTTGCGCAGAATCGAGTGCTTGCGCTGGCGCATATCATGAACGCCCAGAAGGACCAGAGCGCCCGCAAGCGCCGTCGGGATGAGCAACCACCCGCTGTGGAAGAGCCCTCCGACAAGCGAAGCGGCAAAAGCGAGCACGGCTAGGAGAAATGCCGCATAGCGTTGATTCAGCAGAGCATTTTTTAGCATGATATCCTGGAGCAAAGCCTGGCCGATATACGTTGAACGCGAGGAATACGGGGCATCCTGAAGCGACGGCAGCAACCGGTTCTGGACGATCTCATCGAGAATGCGGCCCGCCCGAACGACTTGGCAGGTCTATGAACAGCCTCCCCTGAGTTTTCAAGGACACCCCCTCCTGGTTCAGCCAGCTTCGGGTTCAGGAGCCTGCTCAGATTGCTCAGCAGAAGCCGAGGCGTCGCCCCCGGCGACATCGTCCGGCGTTTAGACCGCGATGATCTGCCTGATGCGGGCGATGATGCCCACACGCCGGCCGAATACGTGAACGCCATCACGCTGATGGCCCGGATCGCCTCCGCGACCGGGTGCCCCTGGGGCAACAGCACGTCGACCTGCCGCAGCTTCGCGACGATCTCTTCAGGCTTGTGCTTCTTCTGCGGCATCGCCGGCATCCTCCAAAGGCTCAAAAAGCCTACTTCAAGGAGGGCCACTCTTCAGGGTGCAGGCCACTGAAGTACCGCTTCGGCATGTTTCTGTCCTTGAATTGGCATAGGTCGATCGGGATTGTGGCGCCATCGTTCAATTCGAAGGATGCCGGCCGTGCTAACCCGTCGTTCGAACCAGCGTGGCGGAAGAAACGTAATGCACTTCGTCTTGAACGGCAGAACCGCAGCGATCCCCGAGAGCATGTCGGACGATCGCCTCCTCTGGGTCCTGCGCGATCATCTTGCATTGAACGGCCCCAAATATGGCTGCGGCGTGGGCGTCTGCGGGGCATGCGTCATCCATGTCGACGGCGTGGCCGAGCGAGCCTGTCTTTTGACGGCAAAAGACATCGAAGGACGTGACGTGACGACCCTGGAGGGCCTTGGTTCACGTGCTGCCGGGGGCCTTCATCCGGTCCAGCAGGCCTGGATCGATGCGGGGGTTCCACAATGCGGCTATTGTCAGAACGGTCAGGTCATGACCGCTGCCGCCCTCCTGAACACGAATCCGTCGGCGCTGTCCGCCGATATCGCCGCAGCCATGGACAGCGTCATCTGCCGCTGCGGCACGCAACGGCGCATAGCGGCGGCGATCGACCTGGCACAGCAGATGCTGCGGGTGCGCACGTAATGGCGCTCTCACGGCGTTCCCTTCTCAAGGGTTTCGGCTGGGCGACGGCCGGCCTGGTCGTCACCGCCGGCGGAGGCTATGGCGTCTCGCGGCGCCTCGCGCTGCCCTATCGGGGCGTGCCGACCGCGCAGGATGCATCCGCCTGGCTGCGCCTCACGCCGGAAGGCGTCATCGAGATCATGATGCCGCGCGCAGAGCTCGGCCAGGGCATTGCCATATCGTTCCGGCAGGTCGTGGCGGAAGAGACCGGCTTCCCCCTGGACCGCATCCGGGCAATCCTACCGCGCACCGATCTGCTGCCTCCGGCGCGAGCGACGGTCGGTTCGGATTCCGTTAGGGATTTCGCGCCGCTGTTGGCCTCTGCCGCCGCCGCTCTGGCGGTCGTTCTGAAACGCGCCGGGAGTGTCGACGGCGCCCCCCCGCCCGTGGGCTTTCGCGTGCTCGCAACCGCCCCTCGGTTGATCGATGCCGCCGCCATTCGAGAAGCCAAGCCCGTTTCGCTCAAGGTCGGGCCGAAGCGCATCGTCGGTACCGCGGAGCCGACCGACGCCATTCGTGCGATCGTCACCGGTGACGCACCGCTTTTTGCCGACGATATCCGTCTTCCGGGCATGGTCTTCGGCGCCGTCCTTCGTTCGCCGCGTCTGGGCGCGGTCTTGTCGGAGGTCGATGACGCAAAGGCCCGGGCGCTCCCCGGCTATCTCGGCCTGCGCCGGGTCGGCGAGCGCGCCCTTGTCGCTGCCGAAAGCCGCGGAGCCCTGGAGCGCGCCCTGGCCGCTCTGGTGCCGAAATGGTCGGGCGGGCTTTCCGATAATGCCGACATCGCCGCCCTGATCGATGTCGACCATGGCTTGTCGAAAGGCGCGCTTGAGCACATCGCGCGGGACGCGCATTTCGCACCCGGCGAGGCCTTCGCCGACTTGCGTCTCGAGGTGCCGATGGCGGCCCATGCCTGCATGGAGCCGCGCACGGCGGTCGCGCGCTTCGATGAAGCCGGCAAGCTCGAACTCTGGACAGGCACGCAGGACGTGACCTTCATCCGCGCGGCGCTGGCCCAGGAACTGGGGCTGTCACGCGATCTCGTCACCGTGATCGGCTGCCGGGTCGGCGGCGGCTTCGGCGGAAAGACGCTCTGCATGGTGGAGTTGGAGGCGGCTCTGCTGGCCAGGGCCTTCGGGCGCCCGGTCAAGGTGCAATGGACCCGTCTCGACGAGTTCCGCGAAGCGTTCCATCGCCCGCCATCCTCGCACCGGATCAGGGCGAGCCTCGCCACGGGCGGTACGCCGGACGGGTGGCATCACGCGTTCCGTTCCGGCCATGTGATGTTCACCTCCGCCGCGATGGGGCCGGTCCTGCAATTCGCCGCGAGCTTTTTCGGCGATCCCGGCGTGCTGCGCGGCGCGATCCCGCCCTATGCGGCTGCACGGCAGCGCGTCGAATTCGAGGATGTGCGCCTGCCCGTCCACACCGGCCCTTGGCGCGGGCTGGGTGCCGGGCCGAACATCTGGGCGATGGAGACGATGGTCGATCATCTGGCGCGTCTGCGGGGTGAGGACCCCCTCGCCTTCCGCAGGCGGATCATCGCCCCGCAATGGCCGCGCCTCCGCCGGGCGCTCGATCGGGTGGCCGCACTGGCGGGGTGGGGCGCGCTGCAATCCACACCGGAGCGCGGCTACGGCATGGCCTGCGGTGTCTACAAGGAGATGTCCTATGCTGCGGTCATCGCCGAAGTGACCCGCGCGGGCGAGCAGATGCGCGTCACGAAGCTCTGGTGCGCCCATAACTGCGGGCTGATGCTGAACCCGGGCCAGGTCCAGGCTCAGGTCGAGGGCAACCTCGTCTGGGGCATCGGCATGGCTCTTTTCGAAGACCTCACGCTTGCCGAAGGGACCGTCGCGCAGACGAGTTTCGCCGACTATGCCGTGCCGCGCTTCTCCGACGTTCCGGAGATGGTCATCGAGTTGATCGACGAAGGCGAGGCCCCGACCGGCGCCGCTGAAACGGCCATCGTGGCTGCTGCGCCCGCGATCACCAACGCCATTGCCGCCATGACCGGCAAGCCGGTTCTGCGCCTGCCCTGGCGGGCCGATCGGGCGGCATGATCTTCCCGGCGCAGATCATCCGCCTGGCTCTCGCCTGCGGCGTGCTGAGCCTTGGCGGCTGTGCCGTCGCGCCCGTCGGCCAGGCTCTCGATCCGCAAATCCTGCGCATGGCCGCTCCGCAAACAGAGACGCGCCGGCCGCGCGGAGAGGTCGGCCATATGCTCGCCCTGTCGAGCGGCGGGGCCGACGGGGCCTTCGGGGCGGGCGTGCTGGTCGGCTGGACGAAAAGCGGCTCGCGGCCGATCTTCGATCTGGTCAGCGGGGTTTCGACGGGCGCGCTGCAGGCGCCGCTCGCCTTTCTCGGACCCCGCTACGATGCCCTGCTCGAGGAGGTCTACACGACGACGCGCACGGCCGACATCTTCAAGGGCAACGGTATCGGCGTTCTCGTCAAGGCCGGCCTGCACAAGGCCGATCCGCTACGCCGCAGGCTCGATGACATCATCACGGATCGCATGATCGCCGAGATCGCCGACGCTCATCGCGAGGGCCGAAGGCTCTACATCGCCACCACCGACCTGACGAATGGCCGGGCGGTCACCTGGGACATGGGCCGCCTGGCCGCATCCGATCGGCCGGATGCGCGACGGGCCTTCATCGAAATCATGCTGGCCTCGGCAGCTCCGCCTGGCCTGGTCGAGCCGATCCCGCTGCCTGATCCGACGAACGGCATCGCGGTCCTGCACGGCGACGGCGGGGTGATGCGCCCGATCGTGGTCGATCCGGCCATGCTGCGCGGCGCGCGCAAACAGACGCTCTGGGTCATCGCCAACGGCCATGTCAGCACCGCCGCCACGACACGGGCAGCCGGATACCACGCCAGCACGCTCGCCCGCCGCGGCGTCTCGCAACTCCTGCGGAGCCTGAGCTTCGGCGCCGTGGAGCGGGCAGCGGCCCTGGCGAAAGCAGAGAGGGCGACCTTCCGGCTCCAGCGCATTCCGGATGGGTTCCCGGAAGCGACGAGCCCATTTGATTTCGAACCGGCCGAAATGCGAGGTCTGTTCGAGCTTGGTCGACGGCATGGCGAGGCCCCGTCGAGCTGGCTCGATGCTGCGCCAAGGACCGATACGCGATGAAGCGGGCAAAGGATGACCTGACCGGAGCGGCCTTGGTCAGGCTCATGCAGCTCTCCTTTGCCGAACAGGGAATCAGCCCGGGCGACGGCGAGCTAAGGCCGCGCCTCAATACGCCCCATGCTTCGCTCAGCGAGAAGACGGCTCTGGCCGAAGCCGTACTGGCCAGGCATGGACCGTCCGCCCTTCTGAAAGTCGGCCAATCGGTGTCCCGCCTGGCGTTCGATCCGCTCGGAGCGGCACTTCTGGCCGCGCGGAGCGGGCCTGACCTGATCGGGCGTTGGCGCCGGCTGGAACGCTACGTTCATACCCGACATCCGGTCATCGTCCATTCCGTCAGCGAGACCGAGGCATTGCTCGATCACCGCGGCGAACCCGATGATCCGCCGGGACCGGCGGTCGACTACCTCCTGTCAGGGCTGTTCGCCGGGCTTCTTGCAGCGGTCGGCTGCAGCGAGCTCCGGCTCACGATCGGGCCTCATCGGGAGTCGACGGTCGTCATCGAAGCCGGCGCCGTCATGGAGGGTATCCCGCCGGTCGCTGCACAAACCGGGCTTTGGCGCTTCAACTGGAGACCGAGTGCGAAACCTCCGGCACCCCACGCCGTGCTTTACGCCCCGCCGGACCAGCGCCTCAGCAAGCCGACGCGGGACATCATCGCGCTGGTTGAAAGCGATCTGCTCGTGATCTGGTCATTGGCGCTGCTGGCACGGCAGCTCGGCCATTCGCCACGCACATTGCAACGGCGACTGACGGATGACGGCTTGTCTCTGCAGGGGCTGCGCCGCCTGTCCCAGATACGTCAGGCGAGCCTGATGCTGCTCGGCGGCACGGCCTCGCTGACCTCGATCGGCTTCGCCTGCGGGTTTAGCGATTCCGCCCATTTCGCGCGGACCTTCAAGAAGACGACCGGCATGAGCCCAACGGAGTTCAGAATGTCGGCGAGGGCCTGAGTGCCGGTGCGATCGGTGAGCGCGGCGGTGAGGCGGCCGCGTTCGCTCTCATGACGGAGCGGCTCGACGCCGACACGCGGTCCTGTGCCGGCATTCCGTCCGGCCGGCCTGCCCTTGCGGGAAGCGAGCCCCCTTTCCATGCCACCGCCCGGCGTGGCGCCCAGGCTCCTTCCCGGTCATCGAGGCCCGTTTTCCTGTCGCGGTTCAGGGCCAGCAAGGCAGCGAGGCTGACCCGATTTCGCGAAGCAGGTCAGGAGCTTGGGCGAACGAGCCCTTGCGGCTGCCGTTCGCGTGTGCCCTACTCTCAAACAAAATATCGGGAGGCCATCCTTGTCCCATGCAAGAGGGTCACGGCCCAACGGTGACGCAGGGGCACCCGATGGCCACGGCCAAGCCATCGGAGCTGCGACGCTCGGCGCGCTCGGCGTCGTCTATGGCGACATCGGCACAAGTCCGCTCTATGCACTCAAGGAAGCGGTTCGGGCCGCGAGCGCCAGCGGCGCCTTGCAGCCGGAGGCTGTGATCGGCTGCGTCTCGATGATCCTGTGGGCGCTGATCCTGATCATCTCGATCAAGTACTCGCTGCTGATCATGCGAGCGGACAATCGTGGCGAAGGCGGCATCATGGCGATGCTGGCCCTGCTCAAGGCGCGCCATGCCAAGCCGGGCTCGGCGCGGGCCTATGTGCTGGTGGTCGGCCTCGTCGGCGCCGCGCTGCTCTATGGCGACGGCGCCATCACGCCGGCGATCTCGGTGCTCAGCGCGATCGAAGGCCTCAAGGTCGACGCGCCGTTTCTGGCGCCGGCCGTGGTACCATTGACCGCCGCGATCCTGCTCTGCCTCTTCCTGGTTCAGAGCAAGGGCACCGGCTTCATCGGCCGGTTGTTCGGGCCGATCATGCTGCTCTGGTTCCTCGCCCTGGCGCTGCTCGGCATCCGCGGCATCCTGATGGCGCCGGGTATCCTGGCCGCGATCAACCCGTTCAACGCGTTGTATTTCATCACCCATACCTCCCCCGTCGTCGGCTTCGCCGTTCTCGGGGCCACTTTTCTGGCCGTGACCGGCGGTGAGGCGATGTATGCGGATATGGGCCATTTCGGCCCGAAGACGATCCGGCTCGCCTGGTTTGCTGTCGTGCTGCCGGCGCTGATGCTGAACTATTTCGGCCAGGGCGGGCTGCTGCTGGTCCATCCGGCGGCGATCGAGAATCCGTTCTACCAGCTCGCCCCGAACTGGGCCCATTATCCGCTGATCGCCTTCGCGACGGCGGCCGCCGTCATCGCCTCGCAGTCGATCCTCACCGGCGCCTTCTCGCTGACACGCCAGGCCGTGCAGCTCGGGCTGTTCCCCGCCGTCCACATCAAGCACACGGCCCATGACCAGCAGGGCCAGATCTACATCCCGATCGTCAACTGGCTGATGTGCCTGGCGACCTTGACGTCGGTCTTCGCGTTCCGCTCGTCCGAAGCCCTGGCCGGCGCCTATGGCATCGCGGTCTCCCTGCTCATGGCCATAACCACCGGCCTGGCGGCGCTGATCGCTCTCAAATGGGGCTACAGCCTGATCCTCGTCGCCGCGGTCAATGGCTTCTTCCTGCTGATCGACCTCGTCTTTTTCTCCGCTAACCTGCCGAAGCTGCACGAGGGCGGCTGGTATCCGCTTGTCCTGGCACTCGTGCTGGTGGTGATCATGCTGACCTGGCGGCGCGGTCTGGCGCTGGTGGAGGCGGCGCGCAGCCGCCAGCGCGAGCCGGAGAAGGAGTTTCTGGCCATGCTGGCGACGAAGCCGCCCATGCGCCTGCCCGGGACGGCTGCATTCCTCGCCTCAGCTGCACGGGGCGTCCCACTCTCGCTCTCCCATTTCGTCCGCCACAACCACGCACTGCATGAACGCATCCTGCTCATCACCGGCAAGCTGGAGGAGGTGCCGCGCGTCTCCGACGACGATCGCATGGAGGTCGTCGACCTCATGCCAGGCGTGACGCGTGTGATCCTGCATTTCGGCTTCATGGAGACACCACACATTCCCGACGGCCTGCGCTGCGGCGCAGACCGTGGTCTTCTACCGGGCATCGATCTCGACCAAATGTCGTACTATATCGGCCGCGAGACGGTCATTCCGCGTGACGACATCGCGGGAATGGCGGTGTGGCGCGAATCGCTCTTCGCCTTCATGCAGCGCAACGCCGAACGATCCGCCGCCCATTTCCACATCCCGGCCACCCGGGTCGTCGAGGTCGGCGTCGAGATCGAGATCTGACAGAGCTCATCCGCCCCCTCGACATCGCCTGCGGCTGGTCATGGCAAACCAGCCCTCGTCAGCGGCCGGCCAACATCATCCGGCCGAGCGCACCGGCGACCATGGCCTGCTCGGCCGGCGGCAGCATGGCGACGAGGCGCCGTTCCGTCTCGGCATGATCGCGCATCGCCGGCTCGACCAGAAGACGGCCCCTCTCGGTGAGTTCGACGATCACGCCGCGCCCATCGGTCTCGTCGGCCATGCGGCGGACATGGCCTGCCTTCTCCAGGCGGCGCAGCAGGTTCGACAGACCACCCGAGGTCAGGATCAGCGTGTCGAGCAGCGCTTTCGGCGACATGCGGTAGGGCGCGC
The DNA here is from genome assembly GCF_057809495.1 of Allobosea sp. FG18. Taxonomy (NCBI): domain Bacteria; kingdom Pseudomonadati; phylum Pseudomonadota; class Alphaproteobacteria; order Hyphomicrobiales; family Alloboseaceae; genus Allobosea; species Allobosea sp. FG18. The sequence continues at coordinate 30,900 of NZ_JBMDKB010000001.1, read as the reverse complement.
CCTGCACGCGCAGCGTCGCGAGCACCGCGAAGCTCGGATATTTGAGCTTATGCCGTGCGAGGGTCCGGTTGATCGCGACCTGCAGCACCTCGTTGAGGTGAAGCAGCCGGCCGACGATCGCCTTGCCCGAACAATCGACATCCGGAAACTCGCGCCGCCAGCGCTGCATGCCGGCGCCGACGCGGTCGTTCTGCCAGAGCGCATCGGGCGTTTCGAACGTCAGGTTTCGCGCGGCCTCGTTGCGCATTCCAATCCTCCAGGACGGCCTTTCCGACCACGCCGGGGCGCGCGATGCAAGCGCCCATGATCACCGTCTCGGCATCAAGATATCTTTCATTTATCTTTCTTGAAAGACAAATCGAGCCGTGTCATGCTCTCCCTCGGCCGATGGGAGGGGAATTCCGTCGACCGAGGGACAAGCCGCGCCAACAGCGGTGCGCCTTGAGGCCAACAGACGGGAACCAGCAACCATGCGCCAGATGTTTCGTCATGCGACCGCAGCCGCCGTCCTCGGCGCCGCTCTCGCCTCCACCGCCCAGGCCGAGGAGCTCGTTGTGGGCGCCTTCGGCGGCTCCTTCGCCGAGAACGTCAAGGCCTGCCATGTCGCCGCCTTCGAGAAGGCGACGGGCGCGACCGTCTCGCTGAAGCTCGGCAATTCCTCGCAATTCGCCGCGGCCTTGCGCGCCACTGCCGGCAAGCCGGACATGGATATCGTCTATATCGACAACTCGCTGGCGGCGCAGACCGCCAATGAGAAGCTCAACGACAAGATCGACCGCGCGAAGCTTAAGAACGCCGCCGACGTGATCCCGACCGCCTGGGGCAAGGACGACAGCTATGTGGTCGCGATGGTGAGCGCGACGACGCTGGTCTACAACCCCAAGCTGGTGAAGGCGCCGCCGACCTCCTGGCTCGACCTCGCCGATCCGAACTATGCCGGCAAATACGCGATCGGCGACATCAGCGGCACCTCCGGCCTGCAATTCCTGCTGGCACTGAACAAGCTCAAGGGCGGCACGCTCGACAATATCGATCCCGGCATCGAGGCGATCAAGCCGATCGCGAAGGGCTCGGCCGTGCTCTACACCCAGGCCGACCAGCTCCTGTCGCTGTTCGAGCGCGGCGAGATCGCGATCGCGCCGTGGTATCCGGACCGCGCCGGGGTCGCCATGGACAAGGGCCTTTCGCTCGCCGTCGCCTATCCCAAGGAAGGCGCGGTCGGCATCCTACCGGCCGTGGTCCTGCCCAAGGGCTCGACCAAGACGGAGCTCGCCTACAAGTTCCTCGACCAGTTGCTGTCGGCCGAGGGCCAGGGCTGCTTCTCGGAGCGCGCCTATATCGGTGCGGTCAACACCAAGGTGAAGCTCTCGGACAAGCTCAAGGGCATCGTGCCGAATGGCGAGAGCCTGGAGAAGGCCTGGTTCATCGATCCCGAGGTGATCGCCAAGAACAGCGCGACCTGGACGCGCCGCTGGCAGCGCGAAGTCGCGCGCTGAAGCGCAGGGCAGCGGGAGAGGATTGGCAATGGGCTCGCTGACCTTCGAAGGGCTGGGCAAGTCCTATGGCGAGGTCGAAGTCGTCAGGGATGTCTCCCTGACGATCGCGGAGGGCGAGTTCGTCTCGCTGCTCGGGCCCTCCGGCTGCGGCAAGACCACGATCCTGCGCATGGTCGCAGGGCTCGTGGAGCCAAGCCGCGGGCGCATCCTGATCGGCCGCGACGACGTCACCACCCTGCCCCCGAACAAACGGGGTCTCGGCCTCGTCTTCCAGTCCTATGCCCTGTTCCCGCACATGACCGTGTTCGAGAACGTCGCCTTTGGCCTGCGCCGCCGCAAGGTCGCCGGCGCCGAGCTCGACAAACGCGTCAAGGAAGCGCTCGGCATGGTCCGGCTCGGCACCTTCGGCGAGCGCTATCCGCGGCAGCTCTCCGGCGGCCAGCAGCAGCGCGTCGCCATTGCGCGTGCGCTCGCGCCGCATCCGCGCGTGCTGCTCTTCGACGAACCGCTCTCCAATCTCGATGCGCAGTTGCGCGACGAGATGCAGATCGAATTGAAGCGCCTGCAGCGCAATCTCGGCATCACCACGCTCTTCGTCACCCATGACCAGGGCGAGGCGCTGTCGATGTCCGACCGCGTCGGTGTGATGGCCAAGGGCGTGATGCAGCAATTCGCTGCGCCTGAGGACATCTATCACCGCCCGGCGACCGGCTTCGTCGCGAGTTTCATCGGCAAGCCGAACCGTCTCTCCGGCTCGGTCAAGGTCCGGGAAGGAGGGGGTGGACGCCTCGCCCTCGGCAGCGTCGAGATTCCGGCAGCGCATATCGACCAGCCGGCAGGCGCCAAGGTCGACATCGTGATCCGGCAGGAGGCTGTCGCGATCCGCAGCGGTATTCCCCATCCCGGCGAAGTTGCCGGAGAGGTCGTGCTGCGCTCCTTCAGCGGCGCACGCGTGCAATATGTCGTGCGGCTGGCGGAAGGCGTCGAGATCGTCGCGGAAACCGCCTCGCACGGACCGGAGGCCGCTCTCGCCATCGGCGCACCTGTTGGACTCGCCATCGACCCTAACGCCGTCTTCGCAATGCCGCCGGAAGGCGCCACGCCATGATGTCGCGGCGGCAAGGGCTGCTGCTGATCGCGCCGCTGCTCCTGGTGCTGGCGGGGTTCTTCCTCGTGCCGGTGCTGATGCTGCTGCCAACGAGTTTCGGCGTCTACGAGCCCGGCGCCGGCCTGATCAAAGGCGCCTGGTCGTTGAAGAACTACAGCCAGATCGTCAGCGACGACTATTATCGCGAGGTGATCTGGCGCACGCTGGGCCTCGGCTTTTCCGTCACGCTGATCTGCCTGCTGCTCAGCTACCCGCTCGCCTATCTGATCGCGCGCGGGCCGGAGCGCTGGCGGGTGCCGCTGATCCTGCTCGTCATCTTCCCGATGCTGCTCAACCTCGTGGTGCGCTCCTTCGGCTGGATCGCACTGCTCGCCAATCGCGGCCTGATCAACAACCTGCTGATGCAGCTCGGCGTGATCGGCGCCCCGGTGAAGCTGCTGTTCAACTTCGTCGGCCTCTTCATCGGGCTGACCCATATCTACCTGCCCTTCATGGTGCTGATGCTGATCGCGGCGATCCGCAACGTACCGCGCGACGTCGAATCCGCCGCAGCGACGCTCGGCTCCAGCCGCGCCCATGTCTTCATGGCGGTGACGCTGCCGCTCTCGGCGCCGGGCATTCTCGCCGGCTCGATCCTCGTCTTCGTGCTGACGATCAGCGCGCTGGTGACGCCGCGCATGCTGGGCGGGCCGACCTATCAGGTGATGGCGACGCTGATCTACGACGAATACATGCAGCTTCTCGACTGGCCGAGCGGCTCGGCGCTCTCCTTCGCGCTGACCTTCATGGCGGTGGCGATCATCTGGCTGTCGAGCCGATTGACCAAGCGCTGGGCGGGCATGGCATGAGCGACATGAGCGAGAACCGCCCCGGCTGGGGGCTGACCGCCACGGCCTTCACGGTCGTCGCCTTCCTGCAATTGCCGGTGATCGTCGTGGTGCTCGCGGCGTTCTCGACGACCTCCTATCTCACCATCCCGCCGCAGGGGCTCACGCTCGCCTGGTTCGGCAAGGTGCTGAGCGACCCGACCTATCTTTCCGCCATCCGCATGAGCCTGATCCTGGCCTGCGGCTCGACGCTGATCTCGCTCGTGCTCGGCGTGGCCGCCGCCTATGCCCTGTTCCGCAAGATTCTGCCGGGTTCGGAGGCTGTGACCTCCTTTCTGATGGCGCCGCTGGTGATGCCGGCCGTGGTCGTCGGCGTCGCGCTCCTGCAATTCTACAGCATGACGGGCTTGCGCGGCTCGCTCATTGGGCTGCTGCTCGCCCATGTCGTCATCACCGTGCCCTATGTCGTGCGCTCCGCGCTGGCGAGCCTGTCGGGGCTCGACCTCGCCGTCGAGGAAGCGGCGCGCGTGCTCGGCGCCAGCGGCTTCGAAGCCTTCAGGCTGGTGACGCTGCCCTTGATCGCGCCGGGGCTGGTCGCCGGCGCGCTGTTCTCCTTCATCACCTCGCTCGACAACGTTCCGGTCACGATCTTCCTGATCAGCGCCAGCCAGACGACGCTGCCGGTGCTGATCTTCTCCTCGGTCGAGATGGGCATCGACCCCAGCGTCGCGGCGGTCTCGACGCTGCTGATCCTCGCCACCGGCATCGTGCTCCTCCTCGCCGAGCGCCGCTTCGGCTTCCACCGCTTCGTGTGATGGCGATGGATCGGCGCCTCCGTCATCCTCTGCGACCCACCCGTCATGGTCGGGCTTGTCCCGACCATCCACGTCTTCCTGCGTCGAGAGCGGTGTTCAAGACGTGGATGCTCGCCACAAGGGCGAGCATGACGAACAGGTTCCCGGGACATCTCGTTCCATCTCCACCGGACATCGCCACATGCCGCTGACCTCCAAGGGTTTCCCGCTCTTCCTGACCTTCGACCTCGACGCCGAGACGATGTGGACCGGCCGCGACCCGGCCTATGCCAACCGGCCGATCCTGATGTCGCAGGGCGCCTATGGCTGGAAGGTCGGCACCGGCCGCGTGCTCGACCTGCTGGACCGCTACGGCGTCAAGGCGACCTTCTTCGTGCCGGGCCTGATCATCGACCAGCGCGAAGGGCTGATGGAGGAGATCCTGAAGCGCGGCCACGAAATCGCACATCACAGCTACAGCCACACCTGGATCCTGAACCTCTCGCCCGAGGAGGAGCGCGAGGAGATGGAGAAGGGCTTCCAGTCGATCAAGCGCGTCAGCGGTCGCGCGCCCCGCGGCTGGCGCTCGCCGGCCGCCGAGATCAGCCCGATCACCATGCCGATGCTGGTCGAATACGGCTTCGACTATTCCTCGAACTTCTTCGACGACGACTCGCCCTATCTCCACACGGTCGAAGGCCAGGAGACCAGGCTCGTCGAGCTGCCTTTCCGCTGGGTGCTCGATGACGCGCCCTTCTTCCAGTACTCGATCGTGCTGCCCGGCCGCACCATGCAGGCGCCGTCCGCCTTGCTCGAAGCCTGGAAGAGCGAGTTCGACGTACTCTATGCCGAGGACCGGATGATGATGGTCGGCATGCATCCCGAGATGATCGGCCAACCCTCGCGCATCAAGGTGCTGGAGGGGCTGATCGAGCACGCCCTGAAGCATCCGAATGTCTGGATCGGCCGCTGCGACGAAATGGTCGACGACATGCGTCCCGGCCTGGAGAAGGCCCGCGCGGAGGCCAGACGGTGAGCGCCGCGCTGGCCGGCCGGCGCATCCTGATCACCGGTGCAGCCAAGGGCATCGGGCTCGCCACAGTCGAGCGCTTCATCAAGGAGGGCGCGCGCGTTGCCGCGCTCGACCGCGATGTGGAGACGCTGGCGGCCCTGACCGGGCGTTACGGTGCAAGCGAATTCGTGCCCTTCAGGGCCGATGTCTCGGATCCGGCGTCCGTCGAGACGGCCGTATCCAGTGCGGCCACCGCACTCGGCGGGCTCGACGGTGTCGTGAACTCGGCAGGTATCGACCTGATCGCCGATATCGAGCGCATGGCCTTGGCCGATTGGAACCGCATCGTCGCGGTCAACCTGACCGGCCCGATGCTGGTGGCGCAGGCGGCCTATCCGCATCTCAGGACGGCGGGCGGCGGCACGATCGTCAATGTCTCGTCCGGCGCCGGGCTCTCGCCGCTGAAGCACCGCACCGCCTATTGCGCCTCCAAGGCCGGCCTGCAGATGGCGGCCAAGGCGCTGGCCATGGAGGCGGCGGAGTTCGGCATCCGCGTCAACACGATCTGCCCCGGCGCGGTCGAGACGGAACTGTTCCGCACCAGCATCGACACCGCGCCCGATCCCGTCGCCGCCTATGAGGCCGTGCGCGCCCGTTACGCGCTCCAGCGCGTCGCCTCGCCCGAGGAGATCGCCGCGGCGATCCTGTGGCTGACCAGCGCGGAATCCTCCTATGTCACCGGGACCGCCATCGCCGTCGATGGCGGACGGACCTTCCACTAGCAACGGGCGGGAACCGGCCATGACCAGCGCACGCTTCACGGGCAAGACCGTCGCCATCACAGGCGCGGCCCATGGCATCGGCGCGGCCACGGCCCGCCGCTTCCTCGCCGAGGGCGCAAAGGTCGCGGTGATCGATCGCGAGGCCGACGGCTTCGCGGAAAGCTTCGCCGGCCAGCCGGCCGACCGCCTCCTGACCATGGCCGGCGACTGCACCGATGCGGCCGTGCTCGCCGATTTCCATGCCCGCACCGTCGCGGCCTTCGGGCCGGTCGACATCCTCTTCAACAATGTCGGCCAGAGCGGGCGCGAGCGCGCCGCGCAATTCCATGAATCGCAGGAGGAGGTCTGGCGCTTCGTGCTGGAAGTCTCCTTGTTCACGGCGATGCGGATGAGCCGGCTCGTCGTGCCGGCGATGCGCGAGCGCGGCGGACGGATCGTCAACATGTCGAGCGATGCCGCCCTCGTCGGCGATGCCGGCCTCACCGACTACGCCGCCGCCAAGATGGGCATCATCGGCTTCACCCGCTCGCTGGCGCGCGAGCTCGCGCCACATCGCGTCACCGTCAATGCGGTCGCGCCCGGCGCCATCCGCACCCGTGCCCATGACCGGCTCACGCCGGCCGTGATCGAGCGCATCAAGGCGACGACCCCGGCCGGTTTCATCGCCGAGCCGGAGGATGTCGCCGGCTGCGTCGCCTTCCTCGCCAGCGAGGACGCCCGCTACGTCACCGGCCAGACGCTGCTGATCGACGGCGGCCGCTGGATGATCTGAGGACAGCCATGACTGATATCGCCGATCTCTCCGCCGTCGATCTCGCTGCCGCGATCCGCGCGAAAACCATCTCGCCGGTCGAGGCGGTCGAGGCCGCGCTCGCCCGCATCGAGGAGAAGGCCGGGCTCAACGCTTTCATGGCGGTCTCGGCCGAGCGCGCCCGCACTGAGGCCAGGGAAGCCGAAGCCAAGGTGATGCGCGGCGAGACCCTGGGCTCCCTCCACGGCATTCCGTTCTCGGTCAAGGACCTCACCAATACCGAGGGCGTCGCGACGACGCAGGGCTCCGCCCTGTTCGCGGACATCATCCCGAAGGCCGATGCGGTCGCGGTCGCCCGCGCGCGGGCTGCCGGCGCGATCCTGATCGGCAAGACGACGACGCCGGAATTCGGCCACAAGCCTTTCACCGAAGGCCCCTTCTTCGGCCGCACGCTCAATCCGGCGAGCCATGCCCATACCTGCGGCGGCTCTTCGGGCGGCGCGGCGGTCGCGGTCGCAGCCGGCATGGGGCAACTCGCGCTCGGCACGGATGGCGGCGGCTCGATCCGCATACCCGCCGCCTGCTGCGGTGTCGTGGGCCTGAAGGCGACGCTGGGGGCGATCCCAAATCTCCAGGCCCCGGACCTCTTCGGAGCCAATTCCTTCGTCGGGCCGATGGCGCGCGATATCGCCGACACCGCGCTGATGTTCGAGGCGCTTGTCGGTCCCGACCGGCGCGACCCTTACGGCCAGGTTCCGGCCTTCCCGGAACGCCGGCTCGGCGAAAGCGAGAAACCGCGGGTCGGCTTCCTCCTGCGCTGCGGCAACATCCTGGACCCTGAGGTCGAGACGGCGGTCATTGCCGCCATGAGGCAAGCGGAAGGGCTCGGCTGGAGCGTCGAGCCGATCGAACTCGATCTCGTTTCACTGGAGCCGCATTTCCTCGTCTTCCTGCGCTCGCTGCTGCTGGCCCGCCTCGGGGGCCATGCCGAGAAGACACCGGAGAAGCTCGATCCGACCCTGCTGGCCACAATCGATGCCGGCCGCGGCTACAGCGCCGCCGAGCTCTGCCAGGCCCAGTTCGCGCGGACGGATTGTTTCGCGAAAGTGCAGGACATCCTGGGGCGCTTCGACCTGATCGCCTCGCCGACCCTGTCGGCGCCGGCGCTACCGGTCGGGCTCGATCCGCTGGGCCAGATCGACATCGCTGGCAAGCCGGCGGGGACGATTCGCGGCGCCTGGTATCCCTATACCTTCCCGTTCAACCTGACGGGCCATCCGGCCTTATCGCTGCCCTGCGGTCGCAGCCAGGACGGACTACCGATCGGCCTTCAGCTCGTCGCGAGCTGGAACGCCGATCGCTATCTTCTCGATGCCGCGGCGCGGCTGGAAAGCGTCCTGGGCGCGCCGCCTCGCTAGACGACCGGCTCCTGCCCCAAACCGAATGGCCGCGAGGCGCTCTTCCACAGCTCGCGGGCCCAATCTCCCGCCTCAGCCTGTGACGGACCGATCCTCGATCTGGGAAACATGGTTGAGCGCGATGACCCATTTGCCGTCGCGCTTGCGCATCAGCCGCGTGTTGACGCCGGTCTGATTGCCGGCGGCGCGCACCAGTCTATAGTCGCTGATGAGCTGGGCGGCATCCGGCGCCAGCATCTCGATGCGGATATTCGTGAAGGCGAGCTGTCCCTGCGAACCGGGCGAGCCGCCATAGTCGGCGATGTAGTGGTCGAGCGTCGCCTGCCAGTCCTTCTGGATGCGCCCGCGCGAGACGAAGACCACATCGGGATTGGCGAAGCCCGCCATGTAGCCATGGAAATCGCCGCGGTTCCAGGCCGCCTGCATGGTGGAGATCACTGTGCGGATGGCATCCGCATCCGTTGCATCGGACATTTCGAAGCTGCCTTTCAGGGGGTCGTTATGGAGACGGTTTCGTCTTCCTGTCGCTGCCGTCGGGTCAGGACTTCCTGCGCGGCCGAGACGAGATGGCGGCGCAGCGCGCTTTCCGCGGCCTTGGCGTCCTGATCAAGGATCGCGTCGACGATCTGCTGGTGCTCGCGGCAGGACTGCTTGATCCGCCCCTTGTCCTTGAGCTGAAACTTGCGGAACGGCGCCAGTTTCAGCCGCAGGGTCTGGGCGACGGCGATCAGGTCGCTGTTGTGGCTGCCCTGGAAAAGCAGGTTGTGGAACCGCGTGTTGAGCTCGTTGTAGCCGTCATTCTCGCCCTCTTCGGCGAGCACGTTCATCTGGCGGTGCAGGCTTTCGAGTTCGCCGCGTTCGCTCATGGTCATCCGGTGCGAGGCCAGCCGGCCGCATGTCGCCTCAAGCTCGGCCATCGCCTCGAACATCTCGTCGATGCGCTCGGCGGAAATCTGCGTGACGACCACGCCCTTGAAGGGTTCGCGCTCAGCCCACCCGCGCCCGCACAGGATATGCAATGCTTCGCGGACAGGTGTGCGCGAGACGCCGAACTGGAGGGCGATGGATGCCTCGTCGAGCCGCGAGCCGGCTGGAAACACGCCGTTGATGACAGCCTCTTCCAGCTGTTCAGCGATGAAATCGCTACGACTTTTCCGCGTGGAAGCGGATATCTCCGACATTGATCGCCTCTCTGCTCCCACGTCGACCATTCCAGAGACCACCGTCGCGATCGAGCCTGAAGATTACACAATCCTATTGCATTGTGGACAAACAATATACAAAAAGGTGCCGCCGCGCACGTCCTGCAGCGCGGCTTTCTGAGGCCTGCCTAAACTCTCTCGCGCGATATCCGGCCTCTTCGGCGCCTTCTCGGGGGCGCAAACGGCTGGAGTTGAGGACCTGCCATGACATTCACGACGCGACCGGAACTCAGGGGCACATTCGGGGCGGTATCCTCGACGCACTGGCTCGCTTCGACCGTCGGCATGTCCATCCTGGAAAAAGGGCACACGGCCTTCGACGCCGCGGTCGCGACCGGCTTCGTGCTGCAGATCGTCGAGCCGCACCTCAACGGTCCCGCCGGCGAAGTGCCTATCATCGTCACGCCGGCCGGCGCCGACGCGCCGATCGTGATCTCCGGCCAGGGCCCCTCACCCTCCAAGGCGACCGTCGCCTATTTCAAGGGCCTCGGCCTCGACATCATTCCGGGCACCGGCCTGCTGGCCGCCTGCATTCCCGGCGCCTTCGGCGCCTGGCTGACCCTGCTGCGCGACTACGGCACGGCCGAGCTCGAGGACGTGCTGGCACCGGCGATCTATTATGCCCGCACGGGCCATCCGCTGGTGCCGCGCATCGCCCGGACGATCGGGGAAATGCGGGAGCTTTTCGAAACCCACTGGCCGAGCTCGGCCGAGCTCTATCTGCCAGGCGGCGTCGCTCCCCAGTCCGGCAAGCTGTTCCGCAACCCGCAGATCGCGGCGCTCTACCAGCAGATCCTCGACCACGCGAAATTCGGCAAGAATCGGGAAGCGCGCATCAATGCGGCTCTCGATTTCTGGTATCGCGGGCCGGTCGCCGAGCGGATCGAGGAATTCTGCGCGTCCGAGGAGGTCTGGGACGTTTCGGGGCGCCGCCACAAGGGCCTGATCACGGCCCAGGACATGGCTGATTATCAGCCGCTGATCGAGAAGCCGGTCTCCGTGACCTATGGCGACTGCGAGGTCTTCAAATGCGGACCGTGGTCCCAGGGACCCGTCCTGCTGCAGATGCTGCAGATCCTCAAGGGCACCGATATCGCCGATCTCGATCCGATGAGCGCCGATTTCGTCCATCTCGTCGTCGAGACCGCCAAGCTCGCGATGGCCGACCGCGACTCCTGGTATGGCGACAGCTCCGACGTGCCGATGAAGGCGCTGCTGTCCTCCGGCTATGCCGATATCCGGCGGGCGCTGATCACCGGCTCGGCGTCGATGGACGTCCTTCCCGGCGCTCCTGACGGCCGCAATCCCAACCTCCCGCCGCTGCGCAAGGTCGGTACGATCGCGCAGCCGGGCCTTGGCGGCGGCGAGCCGACCGTCCGCGAGGCCAAGCTGCCGAACGACAGGCAGGGCGAGCCGGCCTTGACCCGCGAAGGCGCGCAGCGTGGCGACACCGTGCAGGTCAGCGCCGTCGACCGCTGGGGAAACATGGTCTCGGCGACGCCGTCCGGCGGCTGGTTCCAGTCCAGTCCCGTCATTCCGGGCCTCGGCTTCAGCCTGACGACCCGCGCGCAGATGTTCTGGCTGGAAGAGGGGCTGAACTCCACCCTGGCGCCGTCGAAGCGGCCGCGCACGACGCTGACGCCCTCGATGGTCTATCGCGACGGCAAGCCCTACATGGCCTTCGGCACGCCCGGCGGCGACCAGCAGGATCAGTGGCAGCTGATCATGCTGCTGCGCCACCTCCACAAGGGCATGAACCTCCAGGAAGCGATCGATGCCCCGTCCTTCCACACGGACCATCTGGCAAGCTCCTTCTGGCCGCGCGAAATCAGCCATGGTGCCGTCACGCTCGAATCCCGCTTCCCGGAAGCGGTTCGCGAAGACCTGACGGCGCGGGGACACAAGATCACGGTCGGAGACGCCTGGTCCGAAGGGCGCCTCTCGGCGGTCGCGCGCGAGATGGACGGCGACGTGCAACTGATCAAGGCCGGCGCCAACCCGCGCGGCATCCAGGGTTATGCGGTCGCCCGCTGACCGCGCCGGGCACACCAACACAGAAGAGGGGACCATCGATGAAACCAGCTTTTCTTGCTCTCGCCGCAGCCCTGGCGCTCGGTAACCTTGCGACGGCGGCTCCCGCCAGCGCTCAGTCCGTCCTCAAGATCGGCCTGCAGGACGATCCGGATACGCTCGATCCGGTGTCCAACTGGAGCTTCGTCGGCCGTCACGTCCTGCAGTCGCTCTGCGACAAGATCGTCGACATCGACACGAGCGGCAAAATCATCCCGATGCTGGCGGAAAGCTGGGAATGGAGCCCGGACAGCACGGTGCTGACCCTGAAGCTGCGCAAGGACGCGGTCTTCCATGACGGGACGCCGGTGGACGCCGCGGCGATCAAGTACAATCTGGAGCGTGCGCTCACCTCCGGCATCTCGCGCCGCAAGGCCGAGATCAGCGCGATCAAGGCCGTCGAAGCCGTCGACGCGACCACCGTCAAGATCAGCCTCAAGGAGCCTTCGGTTCCGCTGCTCGCCGCGCTCAGCGATCGCGCCGGCATGATCATCAGCCCGGCGGCGGGTGCCAAACTCGGCGACAAGTTCACCGATGCGCCGGTCTGCTCGGGTCCCTACAAGTTCCTGGAGCGCGTCATCCAGGACCGCATCGTCCTGGAAAAATTCCCGCAATACTACGACGCGGCCAAGTATCATTTCGATCGCCTGATCTATCGCGGCATGCCTGACTCCAATGTCCGCCTGCTCAACCTGCGCTCCCGCCAGCTCGACCTGATCGAGCGCCTCTCGGCGACGGATGTCGAAGCGGTCAAGAAGGACAAGGCGCTCGCCGTCGATCCTGTGATCGGCCTCGGCTATTACGGCATCACCTTCAGCATCGGCGGCGATGGCGCCAATCTCGACGCCGGCAAGAAGGCCGCGATCCGTGAAGCCTTCAGCCTCGCGATCGATCGCCAGGCGATCAGCAACGTCGTCTTCGACGGCCAGGCCAGCACCGGCAACCAGCCGTTCCCGCCGTCCAGCCCCTTCTACGACAAGAAGTTCCCGGTTCCGGCCCGTGATCTGGCCGCCGCGAAGAAGAAGATGGCCGAGGCCGGCGTGAAGTCGGTCGACCTCGAACTGCTCGTCCCCACCGACGCCGAGCGCCAGCAGGTCGCCCAGCTCATCCAGGCGATGGTGCAGGAGATCGGCATCAAGGTCTCGATCAAGCCGACCGAGCTGATGACGCTGCTCGACATCGCCCGGCAGGGCAAGTTCCAGGCCCATCTCGTCGGCTGGAGCGGCCGCGTCGACCCCGACCTGAACGTCACGCCGATGCTCTCCTGCGGCGCCGCGACGAACGACGCCAAGTACTGCAACGAGCAGCTCGACACGATACTGGCGAAGGCCCGCTCGCTCGGTGATGTCGAGGCGCGCAAGGCCGAGTACGCCAAGGCCATCGCGATCCTGCAGAAGGATCTGCCGATCGTCTATCTCTACCACTCGCAGTGGATCTTCGCGCACAGCTCGGCTCTCACCGGCTTCAAGCCGGCGCCGGACGGCATCATCCGCCTGACCAATGTCAGCCGCAAGAACTGAGCCGGCACCGGGGCCGCGATGAACACGCCATCCCCGATCCATTCAGGCCCCGGACGCATTCGCGCCCGGGGCCGCCATGACTGCCTCCGACATCGCCTCATCCATGAAATGCCTCTGCCAATGCTCGCAAGGTTGCGCCCCGCTCCCGAAGCCGGGGCCGTTCGCCTGAACATGACGGGCCGCTGAACCATGACGACACTGATCGCCCGCCGCCTCGCGCAGCTCGTTCCGACAGTCCTGCTGCTGTCGATCATCATCTTTTCGTTGCAGCATCTCCTGCCGGGCGATCCGGCGCTGGTGCTCGCCGGCGAGAATCCGGACGAGGCGACGCTCGCCGCCATCCGCGCCCAGTACCATCTCGATCAGCCGCTGATCGTCCAGTATCTCTACTGGCTGAAGGGCGTCGCGACCGGCGATCTCGGCGAATCCATGCGCCATAACCGTCCGGTTCTCGACCTGATCCTGCTCAAGCTGCCGGTGACGCTGCAACTGGCGGTCATGGGCATCTGCATCGCGCTCGTGGTCGGCATCTCGGCCGGCGTGATCTCGGCCCTGCGCCATAACAGCACGATCGACTATGCGACCAATATCGCGTCGCTCGCCGGCATTTCGGTTCCCAATTTCTGGCTCGGCATCATGCTGATCCTGTTCTTCTCGGTCTATCTCGGCTGGCTGCCGGCTTCCGGCTTCGTCAGCCCGTCGGAGGACCTGAAGATGAACCTCGCCACCACGATCATGCCCGCCTTCGTGCTCGGCACCGGGATCGCGGGCGTGATCATGCGCCACACCCGCGGCGCGATGCTGCAGGCGCTCAGCAGCGACTATGTCCGCACCGCGCGCGCCAAGGGGTTGAACGAACGGACCGTGGTGCTCAAGCACGCGATGCGCAACGCGCTGACGCCGATCATCACGCTGGGCGCCCTGGAATTCGGCGCGCTCCTGTCCGGCGCGGTCCTGACCGAGCAGATCTTCACGATCCCGGGCTTCGGCAAACTGATCGTCGATGCGGTCTTCACCCGAGACTATCCGGTGGTGCAGGGTGTCGTGCTCGTGACCTCGCTCTTCTACATCATCCTCAATCTGCTGGCCGACATCGGATACATCCTCGTCAACCCGAGACTGAGAAGCTGACGCCTGTGTCGACGATGACGAAAACCACCCCCTCGGCCAATCCCCTGGCGAACCTCTTCCGTGACCCGCTCTGGCAGCGTCTGGCGAAGCGCAAGAGCGCGCTGGTCGGGCTGGCGGTCGTGCTGCTCATGGTGTTCGTGGCGATCTTCGCACCGCTTCTGGCGCCCTATGACCCGACCGCGCAGAGCTGGACGGCCGTGCGCAAGGCTCCCTCCGCAGCGCATTGGTTCGGAACCGACGAAGCTGGCCGCGATATCCTGTCCCGCATCATCTGGGGGGCGCGAGCTTCCCTGATGGCCGGCCTCACCTCGGTCGGCATCGCCATGGCGATCGGCGTGCCGCTCGGGCTCGCCGCGGGCTTTCTCGGCGGCTTCGTCGACGGCCTCATCAGCCGCTTCACCGACGCGATGCTGGCTTGCCCGTTTCTCATCCTCGCCATCGCGCTCGCCGCCTTCCTGGGCCCGAGCCTGACGAATGCGATGCTGGCGATCGGCATCACCGCCACGCCGTTCTTCATCCGCCTGACGCGCGGCCAGGTGCTGTCGATCAAGGGCGAGGATTATGTCGAGGCCGCACGCGCCATGGGCAATCCGCGCTGGCGCGTCGCGGCGCGGCATATCCTGCCGAACATCCTGCCTCAGCTCATGGTCCAGGCGACGCTGACCATCGCGATGGCGATCATCGCGGAAGCCAGCATGTCCTTCCTCGGCCTCGGCCTTCAGCCGCCAGCGCCGTCCTGGGGGTCGATGCTGAACTCGGCCCAGCGCTTCCTCAGCAACGCGCCCTGGATGGCGCTCTGGCCGGGCATCGCCATCTTCGCGACGGTCCTGTCGTTCAATCTGCTTGGCGACGGCCTCAGAGACGCCCTCGATCCACGGGCGCGCTGAACGGCCGCCCTCCCTTGCCAGACCAGCGATCCGGCAGAGGCCGAGACAAGACCGTGCGAAAGCGCCGCGGTCATCTGGCTCCGAAGGATCGGCGCACCTAACAATGGGCTCGGGCCGCCACCATGCGGACGGCCGTTTGTCGGGAGAACATGACGATGCTGGACTGGACTGGTTATCGGACGGAGCTGAAGCTGCGCGTCGGCGATTTCGGCAAGGCTGCGCCCGATGCGCTCAAGGGCTATGCCGCGCTCAGTGCCGGCGCGGCGAAGACGCAGCATCTCGACGCCCGCACGCGGGAGCTGATCTCGCTCGCGGTGGCCGTGACCACCCGCTGCGATGGCTGCATCACCAGCCATGTCGAAGCCGCCATCAGGGCCGGGGTGACCAAGGAGGAAATCTCCGAGGCTCTCGGCGTTGCCATCGCGATGAATGCGGGCGCGGCTCTCGTCTATTCGGCACGCACGCTCGACTGCTTCGAACAGACCGCAGCGCGCAATTCCGCAGCAGCGGAGTAAGCTGGGCCGGGCCTATGGCCGCCCGCCATCCTGCCCCGCGCGGGATGGCGCATCGAGGCGCATGGCCCAGGCGGAAACCGCCTCGGCCAGCGTCGCGAGATGATCGGCGGCTGAAAAGCCGGATACCCGCTTCCGGGGCTTCAGGTCGTGGTCGCCATCTTCCAGCCAGAGGATATCGATCGCCGGTGAAAGCCGATAGGTCGAGACCTCCTCACGGGTGCCGAACTCATCCCGCGTCCCCTGCACGATGAGCGTCGGGGTCTTCAGATCGGCCAGATGCCCAGTTCGCAACTGCTCCGGCTTGCCGGGCGGGTGGAAGGGGTAGCCGAGGCAAAGCAGGCCGTCGATCCGGCCGTTTTCGAACAGCTCGTCAGCGACCATGCTGGCGACGCGGCCACCCATCGACTTGCCGCCGATGATGAGCGTTCCCGCGGCACCCAGCGCGTCGATGGCCGCGAGGTATTGCGGGTTCAGCTTCTCGGCGCGCGGAGGCGGCGGGCGCGAGGTTCCTCTGCGCCGGGCCGCCATGTAATCGAACTCGAAGCGGGCGACACGGAAGCCGGCCCCGGCCAGCGCCCTTGCGGACGCCGTCATCGATGGCGAATCCATCGGGGCTCCGGCGCCATGGGCCAGGAGAATGGTCACATCGGCCTTGTCGGGGCCATCGAACAGAAACATCGCGCTGCCCTGCCTCGAACCGCTTATGTCCCGCAGAACGTCGCCAGCACGCGCTCATGCACGGCTGGCGGACGCTCGTAATCTTCTCGGCCCGGCTGCGCCTCGAAAGGCTTCGCCAGGACGCCGACGAGAGCTTCAAAGGGCGCGAAATCGCCCTGTTCGACGGCGGCCTCGATCACCGCTTCGACCTGATGGTTTCGCGGGATGTACAGCGGATTGATGCGCAACATCGCATCCCGACGGGCCTCCGCGGATGCGGGCTCCCGCTGCAGGCGCTGACGCCAGAGACCCTCCCATGCGTCGAAGGCCGCCGGGTCCTTGAAGAGGTTGCGGCAGGATTCGGCACGGTCCTGCCCGGCCTCCTCGCTCTGCCGCCGGAAGACCAGCGTGAAATCGGCTTCGCCGGCCTGCATCGCATCGAGCAGGCCCTTGATGAGCGCGACATCCGCCTCTTCCTCCGTGGCGAGGCCGAGCTTCCGGCGGAAACCTGCGATCAGATGTGCCTGGAATTGCGGATCGAACCGGTCGAGCGCTCCTTGCGCGATCGGCACGGCCTTGTCGATATCGCCGGCCAGCAGCGGCAGCAGCGTCTCGGCGAAGCGGGTGAGGTTCCAGCGCGCGATCGGCGGCTGGTTGGCATAGGCATAGCGGCCCTGCTCGTCGATCGAGCTGAACACGGTCGTCGGGTGATAGGCGTCCATGAAGGCGCAGGGGCCGTAATCGATGGTCTCGCCGGCGATCGACATGTTGTCCGTGTTCATCACGCCGTGGATGAAGCCGATCGTCATCCATTGCGCGATCAGCGACGCCTGCGCGGCGACCACCGCCTCCAGCAAGGCGAGGTAGCGCCCCTCCCCTGTGCAGGCCGGATAATGCCTGGCGATAACGTGGTCGGCGAGGAGGCGCAGCGCCTCGACATCGCCGCGCGCGGCGAAATACTGGAAGGTGCCGATGCGGATATGGCTGGAGGCGACGCGGGTCAGGACGGCGCCCGGCAGCAATGTCTCGCGCCGGACGGGTTCGCCGGTCAGGACAGCGGCGAGCGCGCGCGTCGTCGGAATGCCGAGCACAGCCATCGCCTCGCTGACGATGTATTCGCGCAGGACCGGCCCGAGCGCGGCGCGACCGTCCCCCCGGCGCGAGAACGGGGTCGGCCCCGCACCCTTGAGCTGAAGATCATGGCGCTTGCCGTCGCGGTCGACCACCTCGCCGAGCAGGATGGCGCGGCCATCGCCGAGCTGGGGGCTGAAGCCGCCGAACTGATGGCCGGCATAGGCGGTCGCGATCGAAGCGGCCCCGGCCGGCATGCCGTTGCCGGCCAGCATCGCCACGCCCTCCGGCCCCTTCAGCCAGTCGGGGTCGAGTCCGAGCTGCGCTGCAAGCGGAGCGTTCAACCGGATCAGCCGCGGCGCCGCGACCGGCGTCGGGGCGACCGCCGCGTAGAAGCGCTCCGGCAGGCGCGCATAGGAATTGTCGAAGGCGATCGGGATCATCGCTCGAAGATAGGCGCGGAACGCGGCCGCGCAACACGCAGGCTCGGGCAGCCGCCCATGCGATCAGACCGCATGGGCGTGCCACCGCCAGCCGGACGACCCGCCCGGCTTCCCGTCAGCCGGACGACTTGTCCCAGTCCGCCGGCGGGAAGCTCGGGCTGCCATAGGGGTAGTAGTCCGTCAGGGTCAGATTCTCGTAAGCCAGTGCGTCGAGGTGAACCGTGCCCATGAAGGGCTCGGGCGGTTCGACCAGCAGGATCGTCGGCGTGAAGCCGCTATCGTCGAAGCCCCGGCGGAAATGGACTCGCGACTTGATCGCGATGACGTCGAACTCGTCCGGTGCGAGCCCGAGCTGCCAGAGTTCCGAAGGTTCGATGATCTGGACGAGATAGGGGCTGAGCACCAGCAGGTTGCCCTTGCCGAATTCGACGCAGATCCAGTCCTTGCCGTTGCCGCGCGCGGTCGTCGCCGGCCCGATGGAGCGCAGCTTGCCGGTGATGCGGATGGGCGCCCCGGCCGATTCATCGAAGAGACCGCCGATCTCGGCATCGAAGGCATCGCCCGGCTTCGCCCCGGACGCGATCACGGAACGCACCACATCCGGCGAGGCGACGGTCGCGACCAGCGTGCGTTCGAGCTTCTGCGCGACGATCTCCTGGAGCAGCCAGGTCGCATAGCCGGAACGATCGCTGTAATCGGCGAGGAGGACGGGCCCCTTGCCTTCCGCCACCGCGGCGCGGGCCTCGGCGACCGCCTCCTTCGTCTTGTAGATCTTGACGGTGTCGAGCAGCGCCTGGCGCCGGCGCCAGGTCCATTCCGCCATGTCGCGAAGGACGCGCTCGGCCAGAGCCGGATCGTTGTTGGTCAGCACCTGCAGCGACATGCCGGCATCGGGAACGTCCGACCAGGGGAAGCCGAAGAACACGTTGACGAAGACATCCGGCTCGCGCGCCTCCCAGATCAGCGCACGCTGGATCAGATCGGACCAGGGCGAGGCGCCGGTCCACATCACCACGGTCGGCGCGATGATCGGGATGCGCAGGGTGCGATGCACCGGCTTGAAGCTGCCGCGGATTGCCCGGACCAGCATGCGCGCGGCGCGCTCGCCCTGCAGATGCATGTCGTAATGCGGGAAATACTTCACGCAGAACGCCATGTCGGCCTGCGCGAGGAACTCCTCATCCTCGTTGCCGTGCGGATCGAAGGTCGCGGTGATGAAGGCCTTCTTGCCCACGGCCTCGCGCACGCGCCGGGCGATGTCGGCCTCCGGCCGCGGCACGCCGCGCACCGCGAGTGCCCCGTGCAGCGCGAGATAGACGCCGTCGAGATCGGGCTGCGCCTTCAGCTCTTCGATCATGATGCCCATGAAATGCTCATAGGCATCCTCGGTCACCCAGCCCGAGCCGGTTCCGGTGCGCGGCCAGAGCGGCGAGGTGATGCCGATGAGCTCGACATCCTCGAATTCACGCGCCACCTGGACGAAGCCGCCCATATAGCCCTTGGGATCGGTGGCAAGAAGCGCTTCGCCGGAAGCCGGAGAGCCGGGGTAGATGAAATCCTCCCGTGTCGTGTCGTTGGGTAGGAAAGTGACCGTCTCGTGGGAGAACTGAAGAACGGCGATACGAAGCTTGGAATGTGTCACGGCGGCCTTACGTCGTAGGATTGAGCGAAACGGAGGGGAATGCCGCACAGGCAGCGCCGCTGCGATCCCAATCCGTCGATCCTAGAATGGCGAAAATAACAGGGGCAAGCGCCTTGGCCCTGCCCTGAACGCAGGGCCGCCCCTCGCTGGAGCCGATGCTTCCCCGGAGGCGTGAGCTCAACGCATAGGTGGGCTGAGCCATCCGGGCGTTGAGATCGCGCCGAGGCGACCCATATCCCGGATGCGGTCGACGGCCCCTCCGCTTTCTCCTCCCCGCGGAGCCTTGCCGTCCCCGTTCCCCTCGAGACCTTTTGGCCCCCGTGCCATCGGTTTCCACTTGGCCGGCTCCTTTACAGGATGCCGGCCTTTTTTGCCTTGGGGGGCCGGCACCCGCCGCAGGGCAAAGCCATTGACGAAGGGCTGCCGGCCCGCTGTGGCTTCCCGCTGCCCTGACCCTGCCTCGCGTGTGAATTTGACGACCAAGCCATCTTCATCGACCGCTCATTCCCGCGGCGTCCTGCTCGTCTTCGCCGCGACCGTCGCCTGGAGCGCCAGCGGCATCTATGCGCGCCTGCTGACGACGGATGCCTGGACCGCGATCGCCTGGCGTTCGCTGTTCGCCGCGATCTTCCTGATCGTTCCGATGGTGCTGTTCGGTGGTGCGGGAACGCGGCGGCAGTGGAAGAAGACCTTCGCCCCCGCCGGCCTTGCCCTGATCGCCTGCCAGACGATCAGCCAGTCCGCCTTCATCGGCGCCTACTACACGACCAGCGTGGCGAATGTGGCGGTGATCTACGCGACCGCGCCCTTCATCGCCGCCGTTCTCGGCTGGCTGATCCTGAAGGAGCCTATCGCATGGCGCGCGATGGGGGCGGGACTCGTCTGCCTCATCGGCGTCAGCATCATCATCTCGGCGTCGATGGGCGCCGGCAGGGTGATCGGCGACCTGCTCGCCCTGCTGATGACGGTGACATTCGCAGTGGTCATCGTCGTTCCGCGCCTGGACCCGGAGCTGCCGGCCATGCCGCCGATCTTCATCAGCTCGGTGCTCGCCTTCCTGCTTTTCGCGCCGTTCAGCTCGGGAGGCTCGCTCGATGGCCATAACCTCTTGGTGCTGGCGGCCTTCGGTGCGACGAATTTCTCGATCGCGCTCGTGCTGTTCATCATGGGTGCGCGATACCTGCCACCAGCCGAGTCGGCCCTGATCGGCACCACCGAAGTCGTCATGACCCCCGTCTGGGTCTGGCTGCTGTTTTCCGAGCAGCCGCCGGTCGCCACCATGATCGGCGGCACCGTGATCCTAGTGGCGGTGCTCTGGTACACGCTCTCCGAACTCAGGCGCAGCCATGAGCGCCGCTGAGGGGAGGCTCGCCACCGGGCGATATTGACAGGCCTCGTATCCGGGATACCACAAGCCCAACAACGCCGAGCGCCTCGCGCGGGCTCTCAGCCATACGACGGCTGCCGCTTGGAGCCGCTGCCGACCACAGACGACGATCGAGGCCCGACGTGAAGACCTATCGCAATTTCATCGCCAACGAATGGCGCGATGCCGTGGACGGCGAGCATATCGACGTCCGCAATCCTTCGACGGGCCAGGTCCTTGCAAAGCTGGCGCGCGGTCGGCGCGAGGATGTCGATCTGGCGGTCGCCGCCGCCCGGCAGGCTCTGTCCGGCGAATGGGGCCGCCTGACTGCGACGGAGCGCGGCCGTATCCTCAGCCGGATCGCGACCGGCGTGCTCGAGAACATCGACCGTCTGACCGAGATCGAGGCGCGCGATGTCGGCAAGCCCTTGACGCAGGCGCGGGCCGATGTCGTCGCGCTCGCGCGCTATCTCGAATTCTACGGCGCCTCCGCCGACAAGGTGCATGGCGACACCATCCCCTACCAGAACGGCTTCACCGTCCTGACGATCTACGAGCCGCATGGCGTCACCGGGCACATCATCCCCTGGAACTATCCCATGCAGATCCTCGGGCGCAGCCTCGGCGCGGCGCTGGCCATGGGCAACGCCGCCGTGGTCAAGCCGGCGGAGGAAGCCTGCCTCACCATCCTCGAATTCGCTGGGATCGCGCAGGAGGCCGGGCTGCCGGCCGGGGCGCTGAACATCGTCACCGGCTTTGGCGCAGAAGCCGGCGCGGCCCTGTCCGAACACACCGACATCAACCACATCTCCTTCACCGGCTCGGCCCGGACCGGCGAGATGGTGCAGGCCGCCGCCGCCCGCAACGCCGTGCCCGTGACGCTGGAACTCGGAGGCAAGTCGGCCCAGGTCGTCTTCGCCGATGCCGATCTCGACCGCGCCGTGCCCTTCCTCGTCAATGCCGGCATCCAGAATGCCGGCCAGACCTGCTCGGCCTCCTCGCGCATCCTCGTCGAGCGCACGGTCTATGAGGACGTGATCGCGCGAATGAGTGAACGGTATCGGGCTCTCAAGGTCGGGCCGGCCGAGTCCGACCTCTCCGTCGGCCCGGTGGTCTCGCAGCGCCAGAAGGCCATCGTCGAGGATTTCCTTAGCGTCGCCCGCAAGGACGGCCTGAAGGTCGCGGCGCAGGGGACGATCGTTCCGGACGCTCCCGCCGAGGGCGCCTATGTCGCCCCGACCCTGCTGCGCGACGTGCCGCCCGATCACAAGCTGGCGCAGGAGGAGATCTTCGGCCCCGTGCAGGTGATCATGCCCTTCGACACCGAGGAGGAGGCGCTGGCGCTCGCCAACGGCACGCCCTACGGGCTGGTCTGCGGCATCTGGACGAGCGATGGCGGCCGCCAGCTGCGCATGGCGCGCGCCGCGCAGGCCGGCCAGGTCTTCATCAACAACTACGGAGCCGGTGGCGGCGTGGAACTGCCCTTCGGCGGCGTCAAGAAATCGGGCCATGGCCGCGAGAAGGGCTTTGAAGCCCTCTATGGCTTCGCCAGCATGAAGACGATCTCGATCTTCCACGGCTAGGGCCGTTCGGCGAGACCTCCCCCTGTTGGAATACCGGACCTGACGAGAGCTGCCCCATGACCGAACTTGCCGATCTGACTGCCGTCGCTCTCGTCGAAGCCTATCGCGCCCGCAGGCTTTCGCCCGTCGAGGTGACCGATGCCGTGATCGCGCGCATCGATGCCTGGGAGCCGCAGCTCAATGCGCTCTGGGCCTATGATCCCGAAGCTGCGCGCGAAAGCGCCCGGCAATCCGAAGCGCGCTGGATGAAGGGCCAACCGATCGGCGCGATCGATGGCGTGCCCGTCACGATCAAGGAGAACATCGCGACGAAGGGCACGCCGGTTCCCTTGGGCACCGCGGCCGTAACGCTCGTGCCCGCAGCGGCGGATGCCCCCCCGGCGGCGCGCACGCGGGAAGCGGGCGGCGTGCTCCTCGCAAAGACGACCATGCCCGATTACGGCATGCTCTCCTCCGGCCTGTCGAGCTTCCACAAGCTGGCACGCAATCCCTGGGACCTCTCGACCAATCCCGGCGGCTCCAGCGCCGGCGCCGGAGCCGCCGCCGCCGCCGGCTACGGCCCGCTGCATATCGGCACCGATATCGGCGGCTCGATCCGTTTGCCGGCCGGCTGGTGCGGCCTCGTCGGCTTGAAGCCCTCGGCCGGGCGCCTGCCGATCGATCCGCCCTTCATCGGGCGCGCCGCCGGGCCGATGACGCGCACGGTCGCTGATACCGCCCTCTACATGTCCGTGCTGACCAAGCCGGACCGGCGCGACACCATGGCCCTGCCCTATCAGGAAATCGACTGGCTCAACCTGGCGGGCTCGGTGAAGGGGTTGAAGATCGGGCTGTGGCTGGAAGCGGGGTTCGGACAGGAGGCCGGCGCCGAGACGCTCACAGCCGTTCAGGGCGCCGCCGCGCTGCTCGCCGATGCCGGCGCGACCATCGTGCCGATCCAGCCCTTCCTGACCCGCACCATGATCGACGGGCTCGACCGCTTCTGGCGGGCACGCGGCTATGAGGACGTCTCGCGGCTCCCGCCCGAGCAGCAGGCCAAGATCCTGCCCTATATCTTCAACTGGATCGTGACCGCCAAGGACTTCTCCGGCGGCGATGTCTATTCCGGCTTCGCCCAGATCGACGCGATGCGCAACGCGCTGCATGGCGCGCTGAAGGACGTCGATTTCATCATCTCGCCGACCGCGCCCGAGCCGTCCTATCCGGCGGAATGGGCCTCGCCACTCAACGACCCACAGCGGCCGTTCGAGCATATCGCCTTCACGGTTTCGGCCAATATGGGCGGCCAGCCGGCCGTGTCGATCAATTGCGGCTATTCCAGCGGCGGCCTGCCGATCGGCCTCCAGATCATCGGCCAGTCCTTCGACGATATCGGCGTACTGCGCCTCGCCCGTGCCTTCGAGGAGATGCGCGCGCCGTCGCGGCCGTGGCCGAAGCTCTCGGGCTGAGCTCCGGCCACCTCCGACCCCGCGGAGAACGACTCAGGCAGCTAACGCTGCCTGAGCAGGCTCGTAGGATTGGTGCAGGCTCTCCGCGACCTGAGCATTGGTGATCCGACCGCGGTGGATATTCAGTCCGGCCGCAAGATGCGGGTCGTTGCGGATCGCATCCAGGCCGCCCGCGGCCAGTGCCAGGCCGAAGGGGAGCGTGGCGTTGTTCAGCGCATAGCTCGACGTCAGCGGCACGGCGCCCGGCATGTTGGCGACGCAGTAATGGATCACGCCATCGACCTCGAAGGTCGGCTCCGCATGCGTCGTCGGACGGGAGGTTTCGAAGCAGCCACCCTGGTCGATGGCGACATCGACGAGAACCGCGCCACGCTTCATCCGGGAAAGCTGTGCGCGTGAGACCAGGCGTGGCGCCGCCGCGCCAGGGATGAGCACCGCGCCGATCACGACATCAGCGGCAAGAATCTCCTCCTCGATCGCGTGCAGCGTGGAGAAGCGCGTGCGCGCCCTGCCGCCAAAATGCTCGTCGAGTTGCCGCAAGCGCGGCAGGGAGCGGTCGAGGATCACGACATCGGCGCCGAGGCCGGCCGCCATCCGCGCCGCATGGGTACCGACGACGCCGCCGCCGATGATGGCGATGCGCGCCGGCGGCACGCCGGGCACGCCGCCGATCAGCACGCCGCGGCCACCGGCATGCCGCTGGAGGCAGCGGCCCGCGGCCTCGATCGCGAGCCGCCCGGCGACCTCGCTCATCGGAGCGAGCAATGGCAGGCCGCCCGCCTTATCGGTCACGGTCTCGTAGGCGACCGCCGTCACGCCGGATTTGAGAAGGCCTTCCGTCTGTTCCGGATCCGGCGCGAGATGGAGATAGGTGAACAGGATCTGCCCCTTGCGAAGCTGCACCCATTCGGAGGGCTGTGGCTCCTTCACCTTCACGACCAGCTCGGCCCTGGCGAAGACCTCCGAGGCGTTCGCGACGATACTGGCGCCCGCGGCCTCGTAGGCGCTGTCGGGCGCGGAAATGCCGGCCCCGGCGCCGGTCTCGACGAGAACCTCATGGCCGGCTGCCGCATATTCGCGCACAGCCTCCGGGGTCAGCCCGACCCGGTATTCGTGAACCTTGATCTCCCTGGGCACACCGACGCGCATCACTTCCTCCCCCCGTTATCGTTGGAATACTGCGATCCTGCGCCAGTGCCGGCGCGATGTCAGGCCTTGGCGTGAATTGCCCTCCAGATTGCCTGCGGCGTCGCCGGCATGTCGATATGGCGCACGCCATGCGGCGAGAGGGCATCGACGATCGCATTCATCACCGAAGGGAGCGAGCCGGCGCAGCCGGCCTCGCCACAGCCCTTGGCGCCGACCGGGTTGGTGCGGGTCGGCACGCCCTCGCTGATGAAGGTGAAGAACGGCACATCGGCAGCCCGCGGCATGGCGTAGTCCATGTAGGAGCCGGTCCTGAGCTGGCCGTCCTCGTCATAGGAGGTCATCTCGCAGAGCGCCTGGCCGATGCCCTGCACGACGCCGCCATGGAGCTGCCCTTCGACGATCATCGGGTTCACCAGCACGCCGAAGTCGTTGACCATGACATAGCTCGCGATCTCGACATGGCCGGTGTCGGGGTCGATCTCGACCTCGGCAATGTGGCAGCCATTGGGATAGGCCGAGGGCGCCGCCTTGAAGACGTGATCGACATCGAGCGTCCTGGGCAGGTCATCCGGTAGCGACACGCCCGCCTGCAGCCTCCGGGCGAGTTCCATGATGCCGATCGAGCGATCGGTTCCGGCGATGGCGAAGCGGCCGTCGGTGAACTCGATATCGGCGGCGCTCGCTTCGAGGACATGCGCGCTCAGGAGCTTGCCCTTCTCGATGACGCGCTCGCTCGCCTCGATGATCGCCGAACCGCTCGCCATGATCGATTTCGAGCCGCCGGTACCGCCGCCCGCGATCAGGCGGTCGCTGTCGCCCTGCACGAGCTTGATCTTGTCGAAGGGCACGCCGAGATGGCTGGTCAGGACCTGCGCGAAAGGCGTCCAGTGGCCCTGCCCGTAATCGAGCGTGCCGGTGACGATGGTGACCGATCCGTCCGCCTCGAAATGGATGCCGCCCATCTCGTTGGTCGGCGGGGCCGTGACCTCGAGGTAACAGCCGATGCCGCGGCCGCGCAGCTTGCCGGCCTTGCGGCTGGCGCGCTCGCGCGCCCGGTAGCCCTTCCAGTCGGCCGCCTCCAGCGCCCTGGCGAAGAGCGCCGGGAAATCGCCGCTGTCGTAGACCGTCCCGATCGGCGTCTTCCACGGCAGTTGCGCGGGCGCGATGAGGTTGCGGCTACGGATGACGGCCCGGTCGATCCCCATTTCGCGGGCGGCGGTGTCGATCAGCCGTTCCATGAAATAGTTGCCCTCCGGGCGCCCGGCCCCGCGATAGGCGGCGATCGGTACGGTGTTGGTCACGGCGCAGCGCGTCTGCACCTCGACCAGCGGCGTACGGTACATCCCGACGCTGTTCTTGCCGATGTTCAACGTCGCCATCAGCGGGCCGGGCTGGGTGAGATAGCCGCCCATATTGCCAAAGCCGGTGAAGCGCGTCGCAAGGAAGCGCCCGCGTGCATCGAGGGCCAGCTCGGCCTCGAACACCATGTCGCGGCCGTGATGGTCGGAGACGAAGCTCTCCGAGCGCTGGTCGGCCCATTTCACCGGCTTCTTGAGGAGGCGCGCGGCATGCAGCAGCACGACATATTCCGGGAAGACCGCCGATTTCATGCCGAAGGAGCCGCCGACATGGCCGGTGATCAGATGCATCCGCTCCTGCGGCACGCCCATCGCCGCCGCCAGGTTGTTGCGCATGCCGAAGGCGCCCTGGCTCGGAGCATGGAGCGTGTAGCGCTTCGTCTTGCGATCGTAGGTGCCGATCGCGGCGCGCGGCTCGAGCGGGTTCACGATGATGCGGTTGTTGACGATCCGCACCTTGGCGACATGAGCGGCCCAAGCAAAGGCTTCAGCGACCTTGCCGGCATCGCCGAAATGATAATCGAGGATCAGATTGCCAGGCACATCGTCGAAAAGCTCGGGCGCATCGGGCGCGAGCGCGGCCTCGGCCGAGGTGACCGCCGGCAGGATGTCGATATCGAGCGAGACGACCTCGGCGGCATCGCGCGCCTGCTGCGGCGTGCGGGCGACGACCATCGCGACGGGGTCTCCGACGAAGCGCACCTTGTCCGCCGTCAGCGCGTGCCGAACCGGCTTCCTCATCGCGGTTCCGTCGCGGTTCGGCAGGTCCACCGCGCATTTCAGCGCGCCATAGCCCTGCCCATCGAGGTCCGCGGCCGTGTAGATCGCGACGACACCCTTCATCGCCTTGGCATCTGCCGTGTCGATGCCCCGAATGGCGCCATGCGCATACGGGCTGCGGACGAAGGCGGCGTAGAGCTGGCCGTCCAGCGCGAGATCATCGGTATAGCGCCCCTCGCCCCGTACGAGGGTCGCATCCTCCTTACGGGGGAGCGACTGGCCGATGCCGGCAGCGCGATCGGCCAAGCGGCCGGGCTTGGAAACATGCATGTTCATCGCAAGGCACCACAGTCGCATGACGGCCGCAGCGGTGACCCTGAGCGGGTCAGCAAGGAGCGCTTCGGCCTCTCCGGCACCACCTCGTCTTTCAGAGGCAGGCCCGAGCGCGGTGATCATAGGCATCCTCGCGCCGATTGGCGCCTGTGCCGGCGACATAGCTCCATTGACCGTGAGGTAGCCCGACCAAGGTCTGTTTCGGCGAGCAAAGGCGCGCCCGTTGGTGACGAGGCCCTCGAACTCATCGACTGAACGGCATGGCAGGCCCCAAAATGGGGAGAGGACCGCTCGTTCACAGCCTGCCAAGATGCCGAGGCGCCCGATCGCGGGCGCGCTCGTCGCAAAGGGGCCATCGCGCGGAGGCTGCCGCGGCCGAGGTACGGCGCGGGATCGTCTAGCCCCGCCTCCGCTAGCAACCGGCAGGCGCGCGGCTACTCCATCGCCTTGAAGCGGTTGAGATAGGTTTCCTTGTTCGTCGCGGCCTGCGAGGCCGGCAACCTGAACTTCCAAGTCTCGGTCAGCGTCCGGTCGCCGAGCTTCAGCAGCGCCGTGAGATCGGAGGAGACCGCCGGATTCTTGATCTTGATCCGGTAGCTCAGGCGCCAGCCCTGGATCGCCGGATTGGGCTGCAACTCGGTGCCGACGATCTCGACATTGTCGTTGGCGCCGACCACGGCCGTGGGCCGGGCATCCTTCGGGAGCTTACGCAGCGAAGGCCCCTTGAAATCGACGAGGAAGGCCAGCGTGCCATCGCCGGCGCGGATCAGGTTGGACTGGTAGAACTCGCCGCTCGAACGCATGGTCTGCCAGACATGCGAGATGTCGCCCTTCATCAGGGCCGGCTCGTCCATCGTCCAGTGCATCCGGTAGTCGAAGCGCATCGGCTCGCCGAACGGGGGCCTGACATCCGGCACCCAGAGCGTGACGATATTGTCGTTGGTCTCGTCGGCGGTCGGGATCTCGACGAGGCGGACATTGCCCTTGCCCCAGTCGTTGGTCGGCTCGATCCAGGCGCTCGGGCGCAGGTCGTAGCGATCCTTCAGGTCCTCGTAGCGCGAGAAGTCGCGCCCGCGCTGGAGCAGGCCGAAGCCCTTCGGGTTTTCCGCGGCGATGTCGCTGATCGTGACCATCGAGGGATTGACGAGCGGGCGCCAGATCCATTCGCCATTGCCGCCGCGCACGGCCAGCCCGTTAGAATCGTGGATCGCGGGGCGGAAATTCGGCGTCGGCGACGGCTGCTGCGGGCCGAAGAGGAACATGCTGGTCAAGGGCGCGATGCCGAGCGTCGTCGGCGAAGCGTCCCGTCGCAGGAAGACCCGCGACTTGACGCTCAGGACAGCGTCGGCGCCCGGCGTCAGCGTGAACTCATAGGCGCCGGATGCCCGCACCGAATCCATCAGCGCGTAGAAGGTCAGGTGCTTGTCCTTCGGCTTCGGGCGGCGCAGCCAGAACTCGCGGAAGTTGGGAAATTCCTCGGCGATCGGCAGGCCGGTATCGATCGCCAGCCCGCGCCCGGACAGGCCATAAATCTGGTTCTTGCCGATGACGCGGAAATAGCTCGCGCCGAGCACGCTCATGATCTCGTCGAGCTTGCCGGCCTGGTTGATCGGATAGACCACCCGGAAGCCGGCCCAGCCGAGCTTGGCTGTAGCCTCGCGGTCGAAATGCAGGTCGGCGAAGTCGAAGCGCCCGGAATCATAGGGGATTTCGTGGGCCGCGCCGTCGACGATCTCGCTGATCTTCACCGGCGTGTTGAACTGCATGCCCTGGTGGTAGAAGGCGAGCTTGAACGGCGTCTTGTGCTCCATCCAGGCAAAGCGATCGCGCTTCGGCTGCATCTTCTGGTAGTCGGCGAACTGCATCTTGCTGAAGACATCAGGCAGGTTGCTGACCGGCGCGACATAGGGCGCATCCGCCAGCGCCTTCGCCTTGGCGACCACATCGTCGAGCCCGAATTTCGGGCGCTGCTGCGCGAATGCCGATGGCCCGGCGAACGCCGCAACGGCGAGCAAGCCGAGCATCAGGCCGAGCCGTGCGAAACCGGACCTGCTCCGGGCCTGCCCGCACCGGTCCAGCAGCCGCATGAGCATGTGGCGGGCTGAAGAGGAAGATCGGGCCATGAGCGGGGCCCCGTCGGCGGAACGGGTCGACAAGTTCACACTACCTCCTTAAAGGTGGGCGTCGGCGGGACGGAGCGCTCGTCCTCTTTGGTCAGCGGCGCACCGAGCACACATGCCCATCATCGCGACGAGGGTCAAGGAATGAGCGCCGTTCTTCCTGAAGCGCTCCCGTGCCACCCTTCAGCCCCGACAACCTGAGTGAACGAACACAGCATGGATCACAAGAACGCTGCGCCGGTCGTCGAAGGACTGGAGACGGTGTCCCCCGAGGAGGCCGCAGCCGGCCTCTCCCGCCGGCAGGCGCTCGGTGCCATGGCCTCGGCGGCCTTCGTCGCCGGCATGGCGGCGCTTCCCGCTGCGGCGAAGCCGAAACAGGCGCGCGCCGCCGATCCGGCCGCAACGAAGAAGGCCTTCGTCGACAAGCTGATCGCCCAGATGACGGTGGACGAGAAGGTCGGGCAATTGCGCCTGATCAGCATCGGCCCGGAGATGCCCTTCGCGAGGATCGTCGAGGAGATCGCCGCCGGGCGCATCGCCGGCTCGTTCAACACCGTCGTCCGGCGCGACAACCGGCCGATGCAGGAAGCCGCCGTCAAGCGCTCGCGCCTGAAGATCCCGCTCTTCTTCGCCTATGACGTGGTCCACGGCCACCGCACCACCTTCCCGATCCCGCTTGGCCTCGCGTCGAGCTTCGACATGGCCGTGATCGAGCGGATGGCCCGCGTCTCGGCGGTCGAGGCCTGCAATGACGGCGTCGACATGACCTTCGCGCCGATGGTCGACATCAGCCACGATCCGCGCTGGGGCCGCACCTCCGAGGGCTTCGGCGAGGATCCCTATCTCGTCAGCGAATGCGCGCGGGCCAGCGTGCGCGGCTTCCAGGGCACCTCGCCCGACCAGCCGAACACGATCATGGCCGCGGTCAAGCATTTCGCGCTCTACGGCGCGGTCGAAGGCGGCCGCGACTACAACACGGTCGACATGAGCCCGCTGCGCATGCATCAGGTCTATCTGCCGCCCTACAAGGCGGCGATCGACGCGGGTTCCGGCGGCGTCATGGTCGCACTCAACTCGGTCAACGGCGTGCCGGCGACCTCCAATACCTGGCTGATGCAGGACCTGCTGCGCAAGCAATGGGGCTTCAAGGGCGTCACCGTCAGCGACCATGGCGCGATCACGGAGCTGACCCGCCACGGCGTTGCCCGCGACAACCGCGAGGCGGCCAAGCTCGCGATCAAGGCCGGCATCGACCTCAGCATGGCCGATCAGGTCTATCTCGCCGAGGTGCCCGGCCTGATCGCCTCCGGCGAGATCAAGATGGCTGAGCTCGACGCCTGCGTGCGCGAGGTGCTCGGCGCCAAATACGACATGGGCCTCTTCGCCAACCCGTTCCTGCGCATGGGCAAGCAGGAGGACGACCCGGTCGATGTGCGCGCGAACGACCGCCTGCACCGCGAGCCGGCCCGCGAGATCGCGCGCGACACCATCGTGCTG